>JAGOJI010000003.1 GCA_017995195.1 Cloacibacterium sp. | reverse complement strand
CAGGAAACATGGTTGATGTATGCCCTGTAGGAGCATTAACCGACAGAACTTTCCGCTTTAGCAGTAGAGTATGGTTTACCAAGCCTGTAGATGCTACTTGCAAATGCGACAAATGCAACGGAAAAGCAGTTCTTTGGATGAAAGGTGATGAAATATTGAGGGTTACTGCACGAAAAGACGAATACGGTGAAGTAGAAGAATTTATCTGTAATACGTGCAGGTTCGAGCGAAAAGATTTGAAGCATTGGAATATAGAAGGTCCGAGAAATATCAGCAGACACTCGGTAATTTCTGCCAATCATTATCAAAAACCTGAGGCAGAAAAGCAAAAAGCTATCGAGAGTGCTTCAGCAAAAGAAATAAGTAAAGAAGATAATATTTAGAATTATACACTGATGAATTTTAAATTTTAGATCACGGGAATCCTATCTAAAATCTAAAATCTAAAATCTAAAATTTTAGTAATGGAGCTAATTACATTCAAAATTATATTGGTAACCGCACTTTTTGTACTATCCATCACGGTAGCAGCCTATTCTACATGGGCAGAGCGAAAAGTAGCAGCCATTATGCAGGATAGAGTAGGACCAAATAGAGCAGGACCATTGGGCCTGCTACAACCTTTGGCAGATGGAGGAAAATTCTTCTTCAAAGAAGATTTTATCCCACAAAATGCCGAAAAATTCCTCTTTATATTCGGACCGGGATTGGTGATGTTTATTTCACTCATTACGGGAGCTGTAATTCCTTGGGGAAAAACCTTAAATATAGGAGGCACTTCGTTCGATTTGCAAGTCGCAAGTATTGATGTAGGCGTTTTGTATCTTATGGGTATGGTTTCTATAGGAGTTTATGGTATTATGATTGGTGGTTGGGCATCTAACAATAAGTACTCGTTGATGGGAGCCATAAGAGCCTCATCTCAGATGATTTCCTATGAACTCGCAATGGGATTAGCACTTCTTTCTATTATTTTAATGGCAGGTTCGTTAGATTTAAAAGCAATTACAGAGTCTCAGGCAGGCAATCTGTACGGAATAATTCCTATAAGCGGACTCAATTGGAATATTTTCTACCAACCATTGGCTTTTATTATTTTCTTCACAGCAGCATTAGCAGAATGTAACAGGCACCCGTTTGATTTATCAGAATGTGAGACCGAATTAGTAGGAGGCTTCCATACAGAATACGGTTCCATGAAACTTGGTTTGTTCCTTTTTGGGGAATATGTGAATATGTTTATTTCCTGTGCCTTAATGGTAGTTTTGTTCTTTGGAGGCTACAACTTCCCGGGATTGGAGTGGATTGGACAAAATTTTGGAGAAAATGCTGAAGGAGCTGCAAGTATTGTAGTATTTCTAAGCAAAACCTTCTTCTTTATTTTTGTATTTATGTGGGTAAGATGGACGCTTCCAAGATTCAGATACGACCAGTTGATGCACTTGGGGTGGAAAACCTTAATCCCATTAGCATTGGTGAACTTGCTGATTACAGGAGCAGTAATCTTATTTTTTAATTAATTTGGAGATGTGAAAACCACAAAGTGGATTCAAAAAGAATACATAATATTATTCAAAAAAAATAGAGCATCTGAAATCCAAAATAGAGACAATAATGAAACTAACGAACAGATCAAAAGTTGTATCCAATAAAAAGATGTCTTTTGCGGAAAAAATCTACCTTCCGGCAATAGCCAAAGGAATGAGCATTACGCTGAAACATGCTTTCAAAAAAGATAAAACTATACAATATCCCGAAGAAAAAAGGGAGTATGCAAAAGTATGGCGAGGACAACATATCCTTAAAAGAGATGAGGAAGGAAGAGAGCGTTGTACAGCGTGTGGTTTGTGTGCAGTAGCTTGTCCTGCCGAAGCCATTACCATGACGGCTGCCGAAAGACTACCAAGCGAAAAACATCTCTACCGCGAAGAAAAATACGCTTCGGTTTACGAAATCAATATGTTGAGATGTATTTTCTGCGGATTATGTGAGGAGGCTTGTCCGAAATCTGCTATTTATCTTACAGATAGAATTGTAGATGCAGAGCGAACTCGTGAAGAATTTATCTATGGTAAAGATAAATTAGTGGAAAAAATAGAAGCGAGATACGATATCTCCGAGAGACAAAAAAAATCTTATAAAGACGAAAAATAATGGAGTTGTTCTTATTTTATTTTGTGGCTTTTGTGGCTGTAACCAGTGCAGTATACTTCGTATTTGCAAAAAACCCGTTGTATAGTATTTTGTCTTTAATTGTTACTTTTTTCTCCGTTGCGGCACTGTATATTTTGCTCAACGCTCAGTTTTTGGGAATTGTACAGATTATTGTGTATGCAGGGGCGATTATGGTATTGTTCCTCTATATCCTCATGATGCTGAATCTCAATGCAAAAGATGAGAGCCGAAAACACAATATCATGAAATTTATAGGTGTATTTACGGCAGGACTTCTGTTAATAGGTATGTTAGGAGCTTACCGAGGATTTTCGGGAAAAACTTTGGCAGGTAATGTAGACAATAGCATAGGTCTTACCAAAAATTTAGGAAAATTATTGTTTAACGAATATGTATTGCCTTTTGAGCTGGCCTCCATTCTTATTTTAGCAGGAATTGTGAGTGCTGTATTAATTGGTAAAAAAGATTTATAGTATGGAAGTAAATTCATTTATACAAAGCGTACCGTTAGAATATTTTGTTATTCTCAGCAGTATACTGTTTTGTTTAGGCGTTTTAGGCGTTTTGGTGCGTAAAAATGCTATTGTGATTTTGGGGTGTGTAGAACTGATGCTGAATGCTGTAAATCTTTTACTCACGGCTTTTTCTTCCTATAAAGGAAATGCAGACGGGCAAATTTTGGTGTTCTTCATCATGGTAGTAGCCGCTGCTGAGGTAGCCGTAGGGTTAGCAATTATTATGATGATGTATCGCAACACCCGTTCGGTAGATGTAAGTATTTTTAACAAATTAAAAGGATAAACAGCATATGGATATTTTAATTTATACAATTATATTGCTTCCGTTGTGTGGTTTCCTTATCAATGGGCTATTGGGTAAAAATTTGCCAAAACCCTTGGTGGGTGGTTTGGCAACAGTAGTGGTTTTTTCGGCATTTTTAATAGCGGTCAAAATATTTTTGGGCATGAGTTCCGAAGGTCCCGTACAGATTGTGAAGGCTTTCGAATGGTTTAGAATTCACAATTTTTCGGTAGACTTTAGTTTTCAGGTTGATCAGTTATCCATTATGATGGTAATGATTATTACCGGAATAGGAACCCTTATTCATTTGTATTCTATAGGATATATGATTCATGAGAAAGGTTTTTACAAATTCTTTACCTACCTGAATTTATTCATATTTTCCATGCTTTTATTGGTTTTGGGAAGCAATTATTTGATTTTGTTCATCGGTTGGGAAGGCGTAGGTTTATGTTCTTTCTTACTCATAGGATTTTGGTTCGAAAATGTGGAATACGGCAAAGCTGCCCGCAAAGCATTCATTATGAATCGAATAGGGGACTTGGGCTTATTGGTTGGAATTTTTACAATCGCTTATCATTTCAATAGTTTAGAATATTTAGATGTAAGGCAAAATGCAAGCATGTTCAAAATAGGAAGTCCTATTATTATTTTTATTACCATCAGTTTCTTTATTGGAGCCATGGGTAAATCGGCACAGATTCCTTTGTTCACATGGTTGCCCGATGCAATGGCAGGTCCTACACCTGTTTCGGCACTTATCCATGCAGCAACTATGGTAACTGCGGGGATTTATTTAATTGTTCGTTCCAATTTTTTATACGATTTAGCACCCTTTACCATGGATTTTATCCTGGGAATCGGGCTAGCAACCTCTTTGGTGGCAGCATTTATCGGGTTGAGACAAAACGACATTAAAAAAGTATTAGCATATTCTACGGTATCGCAGTTGGGCTTTATGTTTATTGCGTTAGGGGCAGGAGCGTACACTACGGCAATGTTTCATTTAATGACGCACGCTTTCTTCAAGGCACTAATGTTCTTGGGCTCAGGGTCGGTAATCCATGCTATGGGTGGTGAGCAAGATATGCGTTTTATGGGAGGACTTCGAAAAAAAATCCCGATTACGTATTGGACTTTTTTAATAGGAACTTTGGCTATCTGTGGTGTCCCACCGCTATCGGGAATGATTTCTAAAGACGAAATTCTGGTAACTTTGTATGCCAAAAATCCTATTATTTGGGCTATGGCGTTGTTTAGTGCTGCTCTTACAGCAATTTATATGTTCCGATTATTGTTCCTTACTTTTTTTGGAACTTTCAGAGGCACACACGAGCAGGAACATCATTTACACGAAAGTCCTCCAACTATGACCATTCCATTAATTGTCCTTGCCATTCTTTCGGTAGTGGGAGGTTTCGTGAATTTGCCTCATTTTATAGGTCATGGTCATTATCAATATTTAGCTCATTGGCTGCAACCTGTTTTGGTAAAACCTGTAGAACACGCTACTATACCTTTTGCTGTAGAGATGGTTTTATTGGCACTTACTATTATCATGGTGGCTACGGTGTTTTTTGTAGTCAAAAATATATACGTGAACAAAAAGAAAATGGCATTGCCGGAAAATCAATACAAAGGTTGGGAAAAATTATCTGCTAAAAAATTATTTATCGATGAGGTTTATAATAAGGCAGTTGTAGAAAGGGTAGAGGATTTGGGAGATGGAAGTTCTCGATTTGATAGAAAAATATTAGACAGATTGGTCAACTTCATAGGTACAGGAGCGGTAGGCTCCGGACATTCGTTCAAAAAATTGCAGAACGGAAATGTAGAAACCTATGTTTTGGTTATGTCTTTGGCTGTGGGAATTATTTTAATTGTTAACTTTTTATTACAATAGTAATGTCAGGATTATTAGTATCGCTGTTAGTTTTACCGCTTATAGGTTCATTATTGGTTTTTTTGTGGAAGAATCCTGCCAGCAAACAATTGGCTTTAGCCATAGGTTTTGTACAAATGGTACTTACCTTCTATATGCTGGCAACATTTGATTATGCTCCTACGGTAGATGGTGTTTTGCAACATGAAATCAATTACCCTTGGTCCAAATTTATCAAAAGCAGTTTGCATTTTGGAGTAGATGGAATGAGTATGTTGATGTTGTTGCTGATTAATCTGTTAACGCCTTTGATTATTCTATCGGCATTTAATGAGAAAAAACCATATCCCCATACATTTTTCGCATTAATTTTGTTGATGCAGTTTGGTTTGGTAGGAGTTTTTACGGCATTAGACGGGCTTTTGTTCTATGTATTTTGGGAGCTCACTTTGATTCCGATTTGGTTCATTTCAGGACTTTGGGGGCAAGAAGACAAGAGAATTAAGGTAACGCTTAAATTCTTTATCTATACATTCTTTGGATCTCTGTTTATGTTGGTAGGTTTAATTTATGCTTATCATTACTCAGCTTCTTTTGATGTAACCGACTTGTACAATGCCCAATTAACCACTATGCAGCAGACCGTAGTTTTCTGGTTTATTTTCTTGGCATTTGCTATTAAATTTCCTTTGTTCCCGTTTCATACGTGGTTACCCGATGCCCATACTTACGCACCAACTCAAGGGTCTATGTTGCTTTCGGGAATTATGTTGAAAATGGCAGTTTATGGAGTTATCCGTTATTTATTACCTATTGCACCCGATGCTATTTTAGGATTTTCGGGGCAATTGGTTATCATATTCGCCGTTATTGGTGTTGTTTACGGGGCACTTATTGCTATAGTAACCAACAATGTAAAGACGATTATTGCTTATTCTTCTATCTCTCACTTAGGGATGATGGCAGCGGGAATTTTCGCATCGGCTATTTTAACACTAAAAGGAACTTTCACTTTTGAAGGAGCAGAAGGAGCTTTGGTTCAGACGATGTCGCACGGGATTAATGCTACAGGTTTGTTCTACTGTGCCGATATTTTATATAAAAGATTCCATACCAAAGATATTACCCAAATGGGTGGTATGGCAAAAGTGGCACCTAAGTTTGCCGTATTGTTTATGATTATCTTGTTAGGTTCCATGGCGGTACCTTTAACCAACGGTTTTGTGGGAGAATTTATCTTGCTGAAATCTTTGTTTGATTTTAATATTGCTACTGCTGTTATTGCAGGATTGAGTGTTGTTTTCGGAGCGGTATATATGCTGAGGCTGTACGCAAAATCTATGTTCGGTAAGGGGAAAGAAGAGGTGCTGAAAGATATAAAAGACTTATCCGATGTGGAGTTTTCGGTATTGGCAAGTTTGGCGGTATTCGTTATTTTATTTGGTATTTTTCCCAATGTTATTATGGAGCTGGCAAACAGTTCTTTGAAATTCATTTTTACTTCTTTGGTAAAATAAACTGTTTTTAAAGATTAAAAAAAATTAAATAGTACAACAATTAAAAGATCAAAAAAAGAAGCAGCAAAAAATCTAATTTTTTAAAAATATTTTGTTGCATCTCCAAGGTCTTTAAATAAAATAAAAAATGAGTGTTTTAGTAATTATTTTTTTAACCGCTGTTGTAGCGTTGTTTTCAGGAGTTTACAATCAGGGTAAGTTCGCAAGGTACATAGGTATTGCAGGTTTAATTGTGGCATTTTACGTTAGTTTTTTGCCGGAACATTCCTTTTGGTTCCAATACAAATCTATGTTTGAATTTGGTGCGAATGCAGTATTGTTTACTAAAATAGCTATTGTAGTTACCTTGCTTATTTTTTTCTTGGGAGGTTTTGCATTCAGTAATCACAGAAGCCATCAGTCGGAGTTGTACGCATTGATGTTGTTTTCGCTTTGTGGAGGTGTTATTTTGTTCTCTTTTCAGAATTTGGTTACTCTGTTTTTAGGCATCGAAATACTCTCTATTCCGCTCTACGTAATGGCAGGAAGCGACAAAACTAATCTCCGCTCTACGGAAGCATCTATCAAATACTTTCTTTTAGGAGCTTTTGCTACAGGTTTTTTGCTTTTCGGTATAGCTTTAATTTATGGAAGCTCAGGGAGTTTAGACCTATATACCATCAATGCTTATAGCCTTAAAAACGGGAGCAATGTAATGTTTGTTATGGGAATTATCCTTATGCTGGTTGCCATGGCTTTCAAAGTGGCAATGGCTCCGTTCCATATGTGGTCGCCTGATGTATATCAAGGCTCTCCTTCTTTAATTACTGCATTTATGGCAAGTGTGGTAAAGGTGGCAGGTTTCTATGCCTTTTATAGACTTATGACCATCGGTTTTCAGGGAAGCGTAAAAGAATGGATCAATGTATTGGGCGTAATGATTATAATTACTCTACTACTGGCAGGAGCTATGGGATTGGCACAGAGCAATGCCAAAAGAATGTTGGCATACTCCAGTATTTCCCACGCCGGATATATCGCCCTTATTTTCTTTGGTCTGAACAATCTTTCTACTTATACATTGGCATTTTATCTATTTGCTTATTCACTTTCTACCATAGGAGCCTTTATGTGCCTGATTTGGGTAGAAAAGCTAAAGAGAGAAACCTCCTTCGAAGCCTTTAATGGTTTAGCAAAAACAGAACCGGTGTTGGCAGTAGCGGCTGCTGTTTCTCTTATGTCTATGGCAGGAATCCCTTTTACTGCTGGGTTTATAGGTAAATTTGGATTATTCAATCAAGCACTCAACGGAGGAGCATTCTTGGTAATTGTAGCAGTATTAGGCTCTGCACTGAGTATTGCCTATTATTTGAAACTCATAATTGCCATGTTCTTTTATAAAGAAAGCAGTTTCAATACCAGCGAAAGAGTAACGCTTACCTACAATGTGATTGCGGTATTTATTATTGTAGCTCTTGTAGCTATGGGTGTATTCCCCGATTTGTTTGCAATGCAATTTGGATATTAATTTCTTTTAAGAAGAATCATATCAAAGCTGTCGTAAGACAGCTTTTTTTATTGAAAAATAAGAATTATCCTCTATTTTTATTTTTTAGATGTAATATTTTACCGAACTTAGTTGTCTTACTATCAAAGCGGTTCCATGACTCAAGAAACTTTTAAGAATACGGTATTTGTTCTTCGGGACGAGATGTATCGTTTTGCCAAAAGGTTTGTAACGAGTATGGACGAGGCAGAAGATGTGGTGCAGGATTTGATGATGAAATTTTGGCAGATGAAAGAAGAATTATCCCAATACTCCAACATTAAATCTTTTGCCTTGAAATGTGTAAAGAACGAATGCCTGAATAGACTCAAGCATTACGAAGTAAAACAAGGCTTCGCCGGTTTACAACTTCATCGTTCGGAGTTATACCAAATGGATACCAACAATATGAAGGAGCAGATTCTTAAATTCATCAACCTTCTGCCCGACAAACAAAAAATGGTTATTCACCTGAAAGATGTAGAAGAATACGATGTTTCGGAAATTGCCGAAATTATGGAAATAGAAGAAAATGCCGTACGAGTCAACTTAATGAGAGCACGGCAAAAAGTGAAAGAACAACTAACCCAATTATTTGATTATGAACAACGACAAATACAAAACACTTCTCGATAAATACTTTGAAGGAAATACCACAAAGGAAGAAGAAGTTGTGTTGAAAAGTGCTTCAGAAAATAATGAAAATGAAAAGTTGTTTTTTGAAGCCTTAAAAGAAGAAAAACAAGCCCAAATGAATTGGAGCTTTGAGGATTTCATGAAAAAAACGGAAAACCAACCCCAAATACTTCCTTTATCTTCCCAGAAAAGAAACACTTGGGTTTGGATGGCGGCAAGCATGATTTTCTTGATAGGCTTCGGAGTGTTTTTGATGAAAAATCCGGTAACTACAGAGGCCGAGCAACCCAAGATTGCTTACAGCCCAAAAGCAGAAGCAGAGTTAGAAACAGAAACAAAAATAAAAACAGAAGATTACCCTACAAAGCCCGAAACGCAATTGGAGGATAAAATGACTTCTCAAGGAAATTTGGTAAAAGAAACCCAACAATTCGTAAAAACAAAAGAGCGAGTATTGCCACAGGCAACCACCACTAAAATAAAACAAGAAGAACAGCCAATTTATATTGCCGACCGACCGACAATAGAGCCCGAAGAAGAATACGAGTCGAGTTTCGTAATCATCAACGGGAAAAAAATTGAAAACGAAGAAACCGCTATCAGCCTTACCGAAAATGCTTTCAAACTTTTTGCAAGCAATGTTTCGTCCAGTATCAATCAGGCAGAAGTGCTTCACAACTTATATATGGAATTTTAAAAAATAATCAAATCATACAATGAGAAATATAGCTCAATACCATTCGTTTAGTTTCCTTGCCTTGAGCAGAAAATTATTCATCATGCTTCTTTTGGGATTTTTATCTACAGGAGTTTTCGGGCAAACCGAAAAATTAGATAAAATCTTCGAAAAATATCAGGAAACAGAAGGAGTAACCTCCATTAAAATTGCAAAACCCATGTTCCGATTGCTCAACAGCATGAAGATTGATAACGCAGATCTACAAACCATACAGCCTATCATTAGTAAAATGAATGGTTTGAAAATTTTGATTATCGATAACAATGAAATGTCCAATAAAGGAACAAAATCATCGGTAGATAATCGTAAAATTCAACAAGAAATTTTTGGTGCCGTAAAAAGCCTAAATTTTGAGGAATTGATGACCATCAACAACAAACAAAACAAAATCCAGTTCTTGGCAGAAAATACTCAATCCGATATTTTAGACAATTTACTCCTGAGTATTAATTCCGATGAAAGCAATATTTTGATGATATTAGACGGGAAAATATCAATGGAAGACGTTTCCAAACTTATCAACGAGACCCAAAATGCCGTAAAAGACAAGCCAAAAACCACAATCACTACCGAAAACTATTCGTCTGACGGTGTACAGCAAATACGGAATGTGGGGGATTTCACAGGAATTGCAACTTCTACAGGAGTAGCGGTTACCTACGAACAAGGAAATCAGCAGTCGGTAAGAGTAGAAACCGATCCGGGAAAGGAACAATATATTATTACCAAAGTAGAGAATGGTATTCTAAAAATCTATGTAGACAATTTGGGGCAGAGAAATATGAGGTTTGGTAAAATGCAAGTATATGTAGTTTCTCCACAACTCACTTCTTTGAAAATGGAATCGGGCTCGGCTTTCAAAACAACAAATCAGGTCAAAGGAAAATCTCTTGTGATTAATATGGACTCGGGTTCAGCGTGCAAAGCCGATTTTGATATATCAGGCGAAACAAAAATCAATATGGATTCAGGGTCTGCCCTGAAAATTCAACTCAATACTACAGATCTCAACTTCAACGGTGATAGTGGAATGGCAGCTACCATCTCGGGTAAGGCGGAATCGGCAAAATTCAATATCGATAGTGGAGCAAGTTGCAACGCCGCAGATTTTGAAGCGAAAAATGTTGTAGCAAAAGTCTCCTCCGGAGCCATTATGAAAGTCTGGGCAACAGATGACCTCAATGTAAGTGTTTCCTCGGCAGCTTCGGTTAGGTACAGAGGCAACCCTAAGAATATTACAAGTAATGTGAGCAAGATTACAGGAGCACAACTGAAAAAAATAGACTAAGCCATGAATTTTATATCAATCATCAAGATGCTTCTGGTAAGCATAGGTTTGTTGTGGCTTCAGTCTTGTACCAGTACAGATTACGGTGCGTTTTTCGAACGTGAAGAATATAGAAAACAAGCCGATTTAGAAGTTGTTAAAGTTCCTACATTCCTTATAAAGCCTATGCTGAGAAGTCAGCTCGCAAAAGAAGAAGATGGGGCAGCGGTATCGGCAGTTATAAAAAAACTCAAAGGCTTCAAAATGAGAACAGGGAAAATAAATTCTACCCAAGCCATGTTGGATTTCAACAACTATCTTACCCGCCAAAACTTTAGCGATTGGGTAATTGTGAAAAGTAAGGATAAGCAGATAAGTGTCCGAGCAATCCAAAATGGAGATCTTATAAAAAACCTGTTTGTTACTATTAATACAAATGGAGAAGTCATGCTGTTAGACGTTAAAGGAAATTTTACCGTTCAGGATATTACCAATTTGATTAATCAATAGGTGTGATACGTTGAGCGTTTGGAGGGAAGCTGTAAACTGTAAAGGTGCCGAGTGTTAAAAGGTATTGGGTAGTTAGTATTAGGTAGTTGGTAATTGGTAGTTGGTATTTAGTAGTATATTTTGTAATAGCTACGGCTTCACGCTTTACAACTTACGCTTTCACACCCAATGCCTACATCTCCACGAAAAAACTTCCATAAAACTTTCATAAGAATTTGAAAATCCTTAATTTTGCAAAGAAAGTGCTATGCCTATACATGACAAAATTGTAGAAACAGCCATCACTTTCGATGATGTCCTCTTAATTCCTTCTTACTCGGAGGTTCTGCCTAATCAGGTTTCTCTCCAATCAAGACTTTCAGATAAAATTACGCTCAATGTACCTATTGTTTCGGCAGCTATGGATACGGTAACCGAAGCCGAAATGGCTATTGCCTTGGCACGAGTAGGTGGTTTGGGATTTATTCATAAAAATATGCCTATTGAAGAACAGGCGGCTCAGGTCAATCGGGTAAAGCGTTCGGAAAACGGTATGATTGCAGATCCGGTTACACTCTCCAAAGATCATACCTTGGCAGAAGCTAAGGATTTGATGACTAAATTCAAAATATCGGGACTTCCTGTGGTAGATGAGGAGAACAGACTTATCGGGATTATTACCAACAGAGATGTGAAATATCAGGAAAACCTTTCGGTAAAGGTAGAAGATATTATGACCAAGGATAACCTCATTACTTCCGATAAAGAAACCAATCTCGAGAAAGCTAAAGAAATTTTATTGAAAAATAGGGTAGAGAAACTCCCTATTGTAGATAAAGAAAATAAATTGGTAGGGCTTATTACCATAAAAGATATCGACAATCAGTTGGAATATCCTCATGCCAACAAAGACAAAGCAGGCAGGCTTATTGTAGGAGCAGGTGTTGGTGTAGGGGTAGATACTATAGAGCGAGTTTCGGCTTTGGTAAAAGCGGGAGTAGATATTATTGCGGTAGATTCTGCCCATGGACATTCTAAAGGAGTACTGGATAAGATAAAGGAAATAAGAACTCATTTCCCGGATTTGGATATTGTGGGAGGCAATATTGTGACGGGTGAAGGAGCAAAAGATTTGATAGAAGCAGGAGCCAACGTTTTGAAAGTTGGCGTAGGACCGGGCTCTATTTGTACCACCAGAGTGGTAGCAGGAGTAGGTGTTCCTCAGCTATCGGCTATATATAATGTATACGAATTGGCAAAAAAGCATAACGTTGCCGTAATTGCCGATGGAGGGATTAAACTATCGGGAGATATTGTAAAAGCCATTGCCAGTGGAGCAGGAGCTGTAATGTTAGGCTCTTTGTTGGCAGGGACAGATGAGGCACCGGGAGAAGAAATTATCTTCCAAGGAAGAAAATTCAAATCTTATCAAGGAATGGGTTCGCTTTCTGCTATGAAAAGAGGAGGAAAAGAAAGATATTTTCAATCTGAGGCTAAAAAGTTCGTTCCGGAAGGTATTGAAGGGCGTGTACCGCACAAAGGCAAGTTAGAAGATGTGATTTTTCAGCTTACGGGAGGTTTAAGAGCCGGAATGGGATATTGTGGTGCAAAAAACATCGAAATATTACAAAAAGATTCCAAAATGGTTCGGATCACGGGTTCCGGGTTAAAAGAATCGCACCCGCATGATGTAATTATTACCCAAGAAGCCCCTAATTATTCCCTCTAAAATAACATCAAAAATAGAAAGTAACACAAATTGTGTTACTTTTTTTTATAAAAATACTATATAAGAACGAAAATAGGCGTTTCATTGAATAATATTAATTATATGTCAAATATCATGTTAAGTTTTATTAAAAAATACTTGCATTATAATATATAATTCCTATATTTGTTATCGTAAAATTGAATGAAGAGAATATCAATCTTTTTTATTCAATATGTAATGATTAAAACAAGTTTACATATCAAATTTTTTCAAGCGGTTTTAGCGTTGTTGCTTTCAATGCCAATGCTTCTTTCTGCGGGAACTGTTGAGGTAGCTTTAGAAGAAAACTCTTCTGTAGAACATCATCAGAATTCGTTTGGTAAAAACCTCCTTGATAAAACAGATGCTTGTAGTCATAATTATTACGGTGTGACGTTTTCTTCGGGAGGTTTTTTGTTTTTGGATGTCGTTGCAGATGACAAGAAAGCCTATAAATCCGTAAATGATTTCAAATTAGACCACTCTACCTTAACCAAAGGTAAGATTAAGGTTTTTGATGATCATGAGTTCAGAAGGAAACCAATCAGCAAAAAAGAATTATTCTATACAAAGGAGAAAAACCTACCTTGTGCACATGGTTTTTTACTCTCCTCCAAAACCCAACTTTTTATACTTTATTCGTCTTTAAAATTAGAATGTTAATCCCTCTTTTCTTATATAGATTAGTTGTCGGATTATAATGTCATTGAATAATTTTAAAGTTCTGCGAAAATGCACGAAATATATCTCATTAAAAACATTTTTGATAGGATACAGGAGGAATTTCCCGAAAAATTCGAGGATGTCTCCAGTGTTCACCTGAAAGTAGGCCTTCTGAGTAACGTACAGCCCATTTTGATTCAAAATGCTTATAAGGCTTATGTAATGGAGTGTCCACAGTTTTATCACACAAAATTAAACGTAGAGGTTCTCCCTATTTTAATAGAATGTAAAGCCTGCGGAGCTACAACAGAAGTAAAACAAAATAAATTTGTTTGTGCCGAATGTAATGAGCCAAGTAGAAATATAGTGCAAGGAGAAGAGTTGTATATCAACGAAATAAATTTTAACAATAGAAATAATGAGTGAGATTAAACCTAAATCATCTAAGCTAACAGCTGGGAGTATTGATACGGAACACGTTTCTCTTAACTTACTTAAAGCTAACGATTTTGTAGCAAACAGTATCAGAGAAAAATTAAAAGATGTATTGGTAATTAATGTATGTTCTTCTCCGGGGAGTGGTAAAACTACTTTGATGCAGAAGACAGGAGAGTTGCTAAAGGGAAAGGCTAAAATGTCGGTTCTTGTGGGAGATCCTGAAACAGATAGAGACGCACAAAGAATGAAAGATGTAGGCATAGATGCTCTGCAAATTGTAACAGGAGGTATGTGCCATATTGAAGCACAGATGGTATTGCAAGCGATTGACTATATTGATTTGAATGGGGTAGATGTTCTATTTATTGAAAACGTGGGAAATCTAATGTGTCCTTCATCATTCGACTTGGGCGAAGATTATCGAGTAACCCTCATTGCAGTAACCGAAGGAGACGACAAGCCAAGAAAATATCCAAAAATGTTCTTAACCAGTGAGTTGATGCTGGTTTCCAAAACAGACTTGTTGCCTTATTTACCGTTCTCTGTAGATGCAGTAACAGAAGATGCAAGAAGCGTAAATCCAGATATAGAAGTAATGGAAATTTCTACGCTGAAAGAAGAAGGAATGGAAAACTGGATCAACTGGATTTTAAATAAAATCAAAGAAAAGAAAGCTTCTAAATAAAGCTAAATTAACTGGAATCTAAATAAATTAAACTGTAAACAAAATGAAATTAATTAAGACAACTTTAGTAGGGATAGGACAAATTTTCCTACAAGACAATGGATGGTCTGGGCTATTAATTACCATTGGTATGTTCTTTAGCCATTGGACTCTTGGAGTTACTTGCTTTTTAGGTGCTTTGATAGGTACCATCACAGCAACTGTATTGAAATACAAAAAAGAAGATGTAGAGTTTGGTCTTTATGGCTTCAACGCAAGTTTGGCCTATATGTGTACCATGTTCACATTTGGTTTGGTAGATGCTTCCAATCCTTTAATTTGGGTAATTGGAGCAGTAGCAGCAGTAGTTTCTACCATCATTATGCACTTATTTGTAAGCAATGGCAAAGTGGCATTTACTTTCCCATTTGTAGTAACTTGTTGGATTTTCTGCTGGGGATTTGCAAAATTCGGAATCTTAGGATTGGCTCAAACTACTCCACCACTACCGGATTATACCGCAACACTTGAAGCAATTAGAACACCATTCTATGGTTGGGCAGAAGTAAACTTTGGTGCAAGCTGGGTAACGGGTATCTTGATTTTCTTAGCTTTAGCAATTAGTAACCCATCTGTTGCTATGTGGGGAACTGCAGCAGCTCCTATCGGTGCTTTGTTTGCACACCATATCTTAGGGATTGATGTAAATGTTCTTTCTAATGGTATCTACTCATTCTCTCCTATATTAGTAGCTTGTGCTTTTGTAACATTTGCAGGACCTACTGTAAAAAGAGCAGATTTTGTATACATTATTGTAGGGGTATTGTTAGCAGTACTTATTCACTGGGCATTCAGTCAGTTCATCGCAACTTACACTATTGGTTTCATCGTTGCAAGCTGGATTATGTTGGCTGTGAAATCTGCAGTTGAAAAAGCAAAACCAAATACTGAGGATTTAGTAAAATCATTAAACCCATAATCAATTCAAAATAAACAAAATCTTGTGATTTTGACTATTTATAAATTAATATTAACATTTTTAAATTTTTTATTATGCATTTAGTACCTAGAGAAACTGAGAAGCTTATGCTTTATCTAGCTGGTAAAGTAGCTGAAGACAGAAAAAACAGAGGGTTGAAATTGAATCACCCTGAAACTGTGGCTTACATTGCTCACAAACTAATCGAAGGAGCAAGAGAAGGAAAACTTGTATCTACTTTGATGCAGGAAGGAACAACTTACTTGTCCCGTAAAGATGTAATGGACGGAGTTGCTGAAATGATTCACGATGTACAAATCGAAGCAACTTTCCCTGATGGAACAAAATTAGTAACTGTACACAACCCAATCCACTAAAAAATTGAAATTATGAGCGCAAAGAAAAATTACGTAGTTCCAGGTGAATATATCCTAGGTAAAGGAGATATCGAAATCAATGCTGGAAGAAAAGTTCTTAAATTAAAAGTAACTAATAAAGGTGACAGACCTATCCAAGTAGGATCTCACTTCCACTTCGCTGAAACTAACTCTGCTTTGGAGTTTGATAGAAAAGCAGCTGAAACTCATAGATTAAATGTACCTGCCGGTCTTTCTCGAAGATTTGAACCAGGTGAAACTGCTGATGTTGAGTTAGTTCCTTACGCTGGTAGTAGAGTAATCAGAGGATTTAGTCTTAGACATCTTACTATTAGAGAAGATTCTTTAAAATCTCTTAAAAAATAATTATTAACATTTAAATAAAAAATCATGGCTAAAATAGATAGACAAAAATACGCATCAATGTATGGCCCAACAGTGGGTGACAAAATCAGATTAGCTGACAGTGAATTGTTTGCTGAAATCGAAAGAGACTTCACTGTTTACGGAGAAGAAAATAAATTTGGTGGTGGTAAGACTTTAAGAGACGGTATGGCTCAGTCTGCTACTCACCTAAGAGAAGAAGGAGTTCTTGATATGGTTATTACTAACGCTACTATCATTGACTACTGGGGAATCGTAAAAGCAGACATCGGTATCAAAGACGGTAAAATCTGTGGTATTGGTAAAGCAGGTAACCCTAACACAATGGAAGGTGTAACTTCAGGAATGGTAATTGGTGCTTCTACTGAGGCTTTAGGTGGTGAAGGTTCTATCTTTACTCCGGGAGCTATCGATACGCACATCCACTTCATTTGTCCACAACAGTGCGAAACTGCATTGGCTGGTGGTACAACTACAATGATTGGTGGTGGTACAGGTCCTAACCACGGTACTTTGGCTACTACAATTACTCCGGGTGCTTTCAACCTACAAAAAATGTTCGAATCTTTAGATGGTATGCCTCTAAACTTCGGTTTATTCGGTAAAGGTAACTCTTCTTCTGAAAACGCTCTTATCGAGCAAATTGAAGCAGGTGCTTTAGGTCTTAAATTACACGAAGACTGGGGTACTACTCCTTCTGCTATCGATACTTGTTTAACAGTTTGCGACAAGTTAGATGTACAAGCTACTATCCACACAGATACTTTGAACGAAGCAGGTTTCGTAGAAGATACTATGAGAGCTATCAACGGTAGAACTATCCACACATTCCACACTGAAGGTGCTGGTGGTGGTCACGCTCCAGACATTATTACTGTTGCGGGATATCCAAACGTATTACCAGGTTCAACTAACCCAACTAAGCCTTATACAGTAAACACTGCTGATGAGCACTTAGATATGTTGATGGTATGTCACCACTTAGATAAAAACGTAAAAGAAGACGTTTCTTTCGCTGACTCTCGTATCCGTAGAGAAACTATTGCAGCTGAAGATATCTTACACGATATGGGTGTATTCTCTATCATGTCTTCTGACTCTCAAGCAATGGGTAGAATTGGGGAAGTTTTAACAAGAACTTTCCAAACTGCTGACAAAATGAAAAAACAATTCGGACCGTTACCAGAAGATAAAGGAAACGATAACGATAACTACAGAATCAAGAGATATATTGCTAAAGTTGGTATCAACCCTGCAATTGCTCACGGTATTGGTAGCTATATCGGATCTATCGAAGTTGGTAAAATGGCTGACTTGGTAATGTGGAGACCAGATATGTTTGGTGCTAAGCCTGAAATGATCATCAAAGGTGGTTTCGTTTCTTGGTCTAAAATGGGTGATGCTAACGCTTCTATCCCAACTCCTCAGCCAGTAAGATGGCAGCCAATGTTCGGTAACTTCGGTAAAGCGAACACTGAAACTTCTGCATTCTTCGTATCTCAAATTTCTTTGGAAAAAGGAATTGTACAAGGTTACGGACTTGGTAAAAAATTATTACCGGTTAAAGGTTGTAGAGATATCGGTAAAGCAGACATGGTTCATAACCACGAAATGCCGAAAATCGAAGTTAACGCTCAAACTCACGAGGTTAAAGTTGACGGTAAGAAATGTACTTGTGACCCTATCGATGTGGTTGCAATGGGACAATTATATTTCATGTTCTAAACATAGATATAAATTATATACCAAAGAGAACAGTCATGCGAAAGCATGGCTGTTTTTTGTTTTGGGATTGAAAAAAATATGAAATTGTTTAAAATAAATAGCACAAATATTTTTTTTGATCAAAAAAAGTTATATCTTTGTCTTAGTTATTAGTCGTATGAATAATGCGACTAAAAAAATAGATAGATAGTAACACGAAATATAATTTAGTATACCTTTTCTGAGGTATTTTTCAATGGGCTCAGATGATATTTAGTAACAACGATAGCCAACTTTTTTCGGAGTTTTTATCTGTCGCTGAGCCTTTTTTGAAGCATAAGAAATATTAAAAATGTTAGTTTAATTTATTTAGTCATGAAACCTTATTTTTAACCCGATAAGAAAAATATTTAATCTGTTATCCAGAGTTGGTTTATTTAATTTCTAGTTTTCTTAAACTTATCGGGTTAATATTTGGTCAATCACATGATGTCTATCATGAAAAAATATAAAAACTAAATATCATTACTTATTTTTGATGTAAATTCAAAATACCTGTTAATTATCATGTATTTTCAATAAACAATTTGTTTATTCTTTGAGTAATAATTTGTATTTTTGGACTCGTTTAAGCACATATATTGTGACTGAACGAGTCTTAATATTTTATACTGTTTTTAGATAAAATATTAATTCGATTTTCAACTCAAAAAAATAAATTATGATAGTTGTTTCCGAGGTAATCCGCAATGCAAAAAATGAAGACTTGTCCTCCAAAGAAGTCGATTTTTTTGATATAGAATGGTTCGAATCAACCAGAAAAATACTAAGAAAAGATACTCATAAAGGTGAAGAAGTAGCTCTGAGAATTCTTAAAGAAAATCTTAGGCTAAAACACCACGACGTGCTTTGGGAAGAAGGAAACAAAATGATTTTAATAAACGTTTTACCGGCAGATGCCGTAGTGGTACAGCCCAAAACAATGCGTGAGATGGGTACTATTTGTTTCGAAATTGGCAACCAACATATTCCTATCTTTATAGAGAACGATGAAGTCATTATCCCTTACGAGGATCCTATTTTTAATTTGCTGAAAAACGGGGGCTATCAACCCTTCAAAGGAAAAAGAATTTTTGAAGATATGCTCAAAGCATCATCGGAACATGAGGCTCCTGCCAAGGATCACAAGATAAATACCGATCAACTTTTTTCAAAAGTGTTTCCCAACAAAAATTTAAATTAAAATAAAACAGATTATCAACATATAAGAAAACTAGAAAAAATGAAGATAAATTCACTATTAAGTTTATTGCACGTAGCAGATCCTACATTGCCTATCGGAGGATATTCTCACTCCAATGGTTTGGAAACTTATGTACAGAAAGGTATCGTTAACAACCAAGAATCAGCAGCTTTGTTTCTGAATAATATGCTGTCCGTTAGCATTTTGCATAACGATGCGGCATATGTTCGGCTAACCTACGAGGCAATGGCTGAAAAAGGAAACTACGACAAAATCATTGCTTTGGACGAAGAATGCAGTGCTATGAAAAGCCCTCGAGAAATAAGAGAGGCCAGTCATAAACTGGGAACCAGATTGCTGAAAATCTTTATAGAAGATGGGGATAACAGCGATTTTCTAAAAAAATTCGGGGAATATGTTACCAAAAACACCAATGTAGGCAATTACCCTGTTGTATACGGTGTATTGAGTTACTTAATGGAAATCCCATTGAAAGAAGCCTTAACAGCATTTTATTTCTCCACCGCTACCGGTATGGTAACCAATGCAGTAAAATTGGTTCCACTTGGGCAGATTGAAGGACAAAAAATACTATTCGAAGTAAAGAAAAATATCGAAGGATGGGTAGAAAAAACCATTGCATTAGATGAAAACAAAATTGGACTTTCCAATGTAGGTTTCGACCTTAGATCTATGCAACACGAGAGACTTTATTCAAGATTATACATGAGTTAATAATAAAAAAATATATACAATGGCAAACAGAAAATACATTAAGATTGGGGTAGCAGGTCCTGTAGGAGCAGGAAAAACTGCTTTAATAGAGGTTTTATCCAGAAGAATGATGGATGACTATTACGTATGCGTAATCACAAACGATGTATACACCAACGAAGATGAAAAATTTCTTCAAAAAAATAGTAAATTACCAAAAGATAGAATTGCAGGAGTAGAAACAGGCGGTTGTCCGCATACAGCTATCCGAGAAGATGCAAGTATGAACTTGGAAGCGGTAGACGAAATGGCTGCTAAACACCCGGATATGGAGTTGTTATTTGTAGAGAGTGGAGGAGACAACCTTTCTGCTACATTTAGTCCGGAGTTGGTAGACCTTACCATTTTCGTAATCGACGTGGCTGCCGGAGAAAAAATCCCAAGAAAAGGAGGACCCGGTATTACGAGATCAGATTTGTTAATGATTAATAAATTTGACTTGGCACCATTGGTAGGAGCAGATTTAGGAATTATGGAAAGTGATGCGAAAAGAATGAGACAAGGGCGTCCTTTTGTATTCACCAACCTGAAAACAGAAGAAGGAGTAGAAGCTGTAATAGGATGGATTAAAAAATATGCTCTATTAGAAAATATAGAAGAACCTGCAATAATAAAATAAGCTATGGATATAGGAACGGTAGTAAGGTGCGAACTTAAAATAAGAACAGAAATTCGTGATGGATTCCATCACTTAGCAGAGCAATACTGCACAAAACCTTTCGGACTTTTAAGATTCGACAAAAGAAATGCCCATGACCCGTGGCTGAGATATATGATTAGGTGTTCTTCGCCCGGTATTCTAGATGGAGATCACTATTATATCGATTTTAAAGTAGCAAAAGGTACCAACTTAGGTTTGGAATCTCAAGCCTATACCCGTATTCACTCTATGAATGAAGGAGGAAGTGCAAAACAAGAACTGAATATTGAGGTAGAAGAAGATGCAATGTTCCAATACATTCCGCATCCAACCTCACCGCACAAAGATTCGGTTTTTGATTCGGTAAATACAGTGAAAATTGCTAAAACTTCCAGAGTTATTTGGGGTGAAATCATTACTTGTGGTAGAAAACTCTATGGAGACGGAGAGGTTTTTGAATTTAACAGGCTTTCCAATTATACTAGAATTTATCTTGACGGAAAACTGATTTTTAAAGACAGATTGTACTTGGATCCTAAGGAAATGGATTTGAAAACCATAGGACAATTTGAAGAATATACCCACCAAGCAACCATATTTATCTACGACCAACAACTGGAGGAAGAGCATTTGGTAGAATTGTTGGAAAAAGCATTGGTAGACCAAGAGGAAACAGAGTTTGGAGTGTCTACTACTGTAGGAGGTGGTGTCATCATAAGAATTGTAGGAAATAGTGGAGAGCAACTTTATAAAATTGCTAAAAAATTTGAATACAGTATCTTAGATGAAATTATAGAACCTGCTCCACCGGTAATGCAGAAATAACAAATAATAAAAAAAAGAATTGGAAAATTACCCAATTCTTTTTTTTATTTATAAAGTGTGATAAATCTATTAAAAATTGTAATTTTGGAGCGTAGAAGTTATTAAAATTATTACCATAAAACTCTTTAAGAATGAATCCATTAGAATTTCCGATATTAGCAGGTATTGTAGGCTCTGTATTGCATGTAGTTTCAGGTCCGGATCACTTAGTTGCTGTAGCTCCGTTTGCCATTGAAAACAAAAGAAAAGCATGGAAAATAGGCTTAATGTGGGGCGTTGGACACTTGGCAGGAATGCTTCTTATAGGCGTGTTGGTAATGCTTTTTAAAGACTTGATTCCTTACGAAGCCATTTCGGAGCATAGCGAGAAATCGGTGGGAATTATTTTGATACTCTTGGGTTTATGGATTTTATTTAAAATTTTCAGAGCTTCAAAAAAACACGAACATCCTCATATTCACACCAATACGGAACAGCCTAAGATACACGATCATCACCATCATGACCACGACCATGCTCACGCTCATCTGCATGATAATGGTAAGCAAGGGCTTCTTACTACTTTTTTTGTAGGAATGGTACACGGATTAGCAGGTGTTGCCCATTTTATTATGTTTTTGCCGGTAATAGGCTTTACTTCTACTTTAGATGCCGGAAAATATATTCTTGGTTTTGCCATCGGTACTTTGTTTGCGATGACTTCTTTTGCCTTTTTGATGGGGAGATTTGCTGTACTCACCAAGGCAGATACTGATGCCGGCGTATTCAGAACTTTAAGAATTGTAAGTGCTATTGCGGCAATAGGCGTAGGGCTTTATTGGTTTTTTGCGAATTAGTCGGTAGGTTTTTGAAGTTTTTTTCGTATTATTGGCTTTGTTTTAAATCAAACAATGAGAACTTCTATATTACAAAACGCAGAAAATTTTTTTGACAGGATACACCATATTTGGGAAAGTGCAACAACCAGTCGGCTGTTGAGTTTTATTTTGGTTATGGTATTCTTGTCGGTTTCTGGTGTTAGTTTTTTAGCGAAGTGGGAGTTGCCTTTTTTCGACACACTAAAAGATGAGGTTAAAAGCCCTTTTTATGCCATTGAAATTTCGTTTACCATATTGCTTGTTTTTGAGTTACTTAGTTTGATATTTGTATTGCCTAACTCGGTCTCGAAATCGGTAGGAAAGCAGTTGGAGCTCCTTTCTTTAATTTTTATTCGTGGAGCTTTTAAGGAATTTAGCCATATCAAAGACTTTGATTGGGAGGGCATGTCGGAGCAAATTATCAATATGTCTTTTTATACCATAGGGGCATTGCTTATTTTCATTATGCTTGGTCTTGCGACCCGATTTAGAAAACATTATCCCTTGAGTACCAGTGCGGAGGATAACAATAGGTTTATTCAGGCTAAAAAACTCATTGCTCTTTTACTGATTTTTTTCTCGCTTATCGTTGGTTTTTCCGACCTTATTTTAATGTATAGAAAACACAATTTTTCCTCTTCTTTCCACACTTTTCACACGTTTTATACCTTGCTTATTTTTAGCGATATTTTAATTGTTTTAATCGCTTTGAGGTATACCATGAGTTATTACAAAATCTTTCGTTACTCGGCTTTTGTAGTGGCAACAATTTTTATCCGTTTGGCATTGTCTGCAGAGATGTATTTTAATATTATTATAGGAGTTTCGGTAGCTGCATTTGTATTGTTACTTACCATTTCCTATAATTATTTTATACAGTTTAGCAAAGAGAAAGATATGTAATGGCTTTGTCATTGTCTTTCATGTATCTCTGCAATAGTTAGTAAGAATGTTTTAGCAACATTTTTGTCATTGCGTAGGAATCTAAATTATTAGTTTACAAGCAGTTGGTTAATATTGACTTTGCCACTTTGTTGGAATAACAAAGTGTGTTTTATTTGTAGCGATTACTAAAAACGGATAATCAATATTCTTTAATTAATTTTAGTAAAATATCTTCTCAAAATATCAGGTTTATTATCTCCGTCTCTATCTTGTGTTCTATCTTCAAAAATTAATTCATTTTGAGTTAATTTGATAATATAGTAAGGGTAATCTTGTTCATTTTCATACCAAAATTTCATATTTGGTTTATCAAATGTATATTTTATTGAATTGACCTCACCAGTTAATTGACAAACCTTATTTACAATACCATAAAATGTTGATATAATGTGCGTTTCTGAAAATTCATGAATGGTTTTTTTGTTGCAATCACTATTTACAGTAGTTTGTGTTTGGCTGTTAGAAGACATCACAACATCAACTTTTTGTAAAGACCACTTTCCAATTATAGACGATTCATTGTTGCTATTATTCGATGTTTCATCATTTCTGCAAGAAAATATAAGAAGAGTAACGAAAAAAAGAGCAATTATCTTTTTCATAAATATTTTTCGACTTTTTCCATGAGTTTATCTTCCGAAATCGTCATCTAAACGTATAATATCATCTTCACCGAAATAACTTCCGGTTTGTACCTCGATGAATACCAATAGTGATTTTCCCGTGTTTTCGATTCGGTGTTTAGCTCCTTGAGGGATAAAGATGCTTTCGCCATATTTTAGAGGATTATTGTTACCATCTAAAACTACGTTGCACTCACCTTCCACTATAATCCAATGCTCTTGTCTGTGGTGGTGATACTGGTAAGACAATCTCTGTCCGGGATTTACTTCAATTCTTTTGAGTTTATAGTGAGCCTCATCTTTTAGTACGTAATATTTTCCCCAAGGGCGTTCTCCAACTTCTAACATAATAATGAAAATTAATTTTGTAAATAATTATACCAATATATAACTGGTTCCTTCTCGTCCGTCTTTTAGCTCGATACCTTTTTCAAGAAGTTGATCTCTAATCTGATCAGAGAGTTCAAAATTTTTGGCTTTTCGTGCCTGATTTCTCAGTTCTATCAAAACCTGTAGGGTTTGGTCGAGCTTTGCGTTGTTATTTTCTTCGATATTCTGTAAGCCCAATACATCGTATACAAAGGCATTTATCAGATTTTTAAGTTCTTCCAAATCTTGCTGTGAAATACTTTCTTTTCCTTCTTTTAGGGCAAAAATAAACTTAACCGCTTCAAAAAGGTGAGAGATTAAAATAGGACTATTGAAATCATCTGTTAGTGCTGCATAGCACTTTTCTTTCCAAGAATTGAGTATAAATGATGATGTGGAAGATGATGCTTCAATATTATTGAGAATTTTAACGGCTTCCATCAGTCGCAAAAACCCTTTCTCACTGGCTACCATAGCCTCATTGGAAATATCTAATACACTTCGGTAATGAGCCTGCAAAAAATTGAATCGAACAATACTCGGGTGAAATGCTTTTTCAAAAAAATCATTTTTTCCGGAAATCAGCTCCATGGGCAATATATAATTGCCTGTAGATTTGCTCATGCGTTGCCCATTCATGGTGAGCATATTGGCGTGCATCCAATAATTAACGGGTGATACACCATTGCAACCTTTCCCTTGGGCTACTTCGCACTCGTGGTGTGGAAATTTCAAATCCATTCCGCCTCCATGAATGTCAAATTTCTCTCCTAAATATTTGGTACTCATGGCGGTACATTCTATATGCCAACCCGGAAACCCTTCGCCCCAAGGCGAGTTCCAACGCATGATGTGGGCGGGAGAGGCTTTTTTCCAAAGGGCGAAATCGGGAGCGTTTTTCTTTTCTCCTTGTCCGTCTAAATCTCGGGTATTGGCGAAGAGTTCTTCTACGTTTCTGTTAGAAAGTTCGCCGTAGTTCAAGCCTTTTTCGTTATATGCCAGCACATCGAAGTATACCGAGCCGTTGCTTTCGTATGCTAAACCTTTGTCAATGAGTTTTTGTGTAAGTTCAATCTGTTCAATAATGTGCCCTGTTGCAGTGGGTTCAATAGTTGGTGGAAGCAGATTAAATAATTCCAAAACCTTATGAAAATCTACGGTATATTTTTGTACAACCTCCATGGGTTCCAGCTTCTCAAGGCGAGATTGTTTTACGAAACGGTCGTT
Organism: Cloacibacterium sp.; assembly: GCA_017995195.1. Classification (GTDB taxonomy): domain Bacteria; phylum Bacteroidota; class Bacteroidia; order Flavobacteriales; family Weeksellaceae; genus JAGOJI01. The sequence goes on along the minus strand of JAGOJI010000003.1, from coordinate 26,808 downwards.
ATCTACATTGCCATCGTCGGTAAGATGTCCGGCATCGGTAATATTTCTCACATAGCGAACTTTGTACCCCAAATGCGTGAGAGAACGGTAAATGAAATCAAAAGACATAAAAGTTCTCACATTCCCCAAGTGAACATTGCTGTATACCGTAGGACCGCAAACATACATTCCCACAGTATCTTGGTGAATGGGTTGAAATAGTTGTTTTTCGCCGGTAAGGGAGTTGTATATTTTGAGTTGATGATTCATAATTGATTTTATTTTAGTACAAAATACAAAATTAGGTAAAAAGAGGGTAACGGTAAAATTTTGCAGGATATTTTCGGGTAAGTTGTGGAGATGCAGCTGTCTTAATTCTATACCGTTATCATCAACCATTCATTTACCAAACTTCCTGCTAATCGTGCGGTTCTGTTTTCGATGTCGTAAGTTGGGTTTACTTCTGCAACGTCTAAAGCAACCAATTTTTTGGAATGCAAAATATGGCGATAGAGGTGCATAAATGCAGCATTTGCAAAAATTCCGTTGTAGGCAACCGCCGAAACTCCCGGTGCAATGCTTGCATTGAAAACATCCATACAAATCGTGACGTACAAAAGGTCGATTTCGTTTAAAAATGCATCAATTTTGGGGTAAATATTCTGTAAATTTTCGAAAAACAGCTCATCGGCAAGAATATATTTCATGCCGAATAGATGGGCTGTATCGAACAATTTCAATGTATTTGAATTTCGCTGAATCCCGATGTGTAAAGAATGGATTTCACCTTCTTGTGCAATTTGCCAAAAACCGGTTCCCGAACTTGCTCCAATGCCGATTTCAGGCTCTCGATTATCAAAATGGGCATCGAAATTGATGATTCCAATTTTTTTATTCGGAAATGCTTTTTTAATTCCGTAATAATGAGCGAATGTAACCTCGTGTCCGCCTCCTAAAACGATTGATTTTGCCTCTTTTTGTAGTACTTTAGAAACTTTTTCGGCGAGTTGGTTTTGTGAATTTTCGAGATTTCCATCGTCACAAGAGATATTTCCAAAATCTTTTAAAGAAAATTCGGAATTTACCACCGGAAAATTTGCCATATTTTTTCGGATAACATCGGGAGCATTTTTTGCACCGATCCTGCCTTTGTTTCTTCGAACCCCTTCGTCTACGGTAAATCCGTGTAAGGCAAAATCTTTAGTCCGTATTTTTTCGTAGTCGTTTTCCAAAGTCACTCTCTGAAAAATACGATGATGAAGTGGAGAATCTCCATCGAATCTGCCATGCCAAATTTCAGACATATATTCTATCATTTATCAGATTTTATTCCCATTTATAAAAACACTTTCTGCCACCAAACTCCCTTGTTGGTATAAAATATTCTGAAAATTATCGGTTTTGAATGTTACAAAATCGGCTTTCATGCCTTTTTTCAAAATCCCTCTGTCTTCCAAGTTTAGGGCTTTTGCAGCACGGAAAGTGATTCCTGCTAATACTTCGGCGGTCGATAATTTTTCGTAAGTTGCCAAAATACTTGCTTGTGTGATGAGATTTCCCATGGGTGCAGAACCGGGATTCCAATCGCTTGCAATGGCGAGGATTCCGTTTTTGTCCAAAATTTTCCGAGCCGGCGTAAAAGGTTCTCCCAAGCCTAAACTTGCACCGGGCAAAGCAACGGCAACAGTTCCTGATTGGGCTAAAAATTCCAAATCTTCTTCTATTGTCGCCTCCAAATGGTCGGCAGATTTTGCACCTACTTCTACTGCGATTCTCGAACTTCCCGGTGTGAACTGGTCGGCATGAACTGTAATTTCAAAATCCATTTCTTTGGCTTTCATCAAAAACTTTTTACTTTCTTCAGACTGAAATGCTGATTTTTCAATAAAAATATCTACTCTTTTTGCCAAATTTTCTTCTTTTACTTTGGGTAAAATTTCGTTTACAATATATTGCAAATATTCCTGAGAAGTTCCTTCAAAATCTTTTGGTTTTAAATGGGCAGATAGACAAGTAGGAACCAAAGTTGCTATCGTTTTTTCTTGTGCTTTTTTTATGACACGAAGCATCTTCAGCTCGTTTTCCAAATCCAAACCATATCCGGATTTTATTTCAATTGTTGTAATTCCTAATTTTAATAAGGAATTGATTCTTTCCAAAAGCGTTTCCAATAATTCCTGTTCCGAAGCATTTCTGGTATGCTGTACAGAACTCCAAATTCCGCCGCCGCTTTCTGCAATTTCGAGGTAGGTTTTTCCGGCATTTCGCATGGCAAAATCGTTGGCACGATTACCACCAAAGCAAATATGGGTGTGGCAATCTACAAATGCAGGAAGTGCGATTTGAGATTCTTGGCTCACGTTTTCAATGGATACACTTGGATTTTCCATCTTGAGATTTTCAAAATTTCCAATGTCTTCAATAAGATGGTCTTTTACCAAAATTCCTCCGTTTTCTATAATTTCCAATTGGTTGTCAGAAATTTTCCCACGAAGCGGAAGATGATTTAATGTAAGGATTTGCTTGAATGGACCTATAAGTTTCAATTTGCTGAAGTTTAATAATTTATACCAAAAGTAATTATTTTAAAATCTTTGTGCAAAATAGATTGATTTTTTGAAAGCTACGGAATAACCAAAATTTATATTAAATTTGCAAGAATTAATAGATAAATATGAGTTGTGGATGCAAAACATCCGACGATTCTACCCATAGTTGCTCTACCAAGAGCCACAATGGTTGTGAAAATGTAAACACTTGCGTTAATAGTTATAAATTAAGCGTTTTCGATTGGCTCTCCAATATCAAAGTTCCTGCTCAACAGCAATGTGAGTATGTGGAAGTGAGATTCAAGAACGATAGAAAAGGCTTTTATCATAATACCAATCAATTGCCTTTGCATGTGGGCAGCATAGTTACGGTAGAATCTAGTCCGGGACACGATACGGGCGTAGTAAGCCTTACGGGAGAATTAGTGAAAATTCAGATGAAAAAGAAAAATCATCATGAAGAGCAACCACTAAAAGTATACCGTATAGCAACCCCAAAAGATATAGAAACTTGGCAGGAAGTACGCAAAAAAGAAGACGCCGTTAAAATTGAAGCCCGAAAAATAGCTTCGAGACTTAACCTCGAAATGAAAATTACCGATATTGAGTATCAAGGAGATGGTACAAAGGTAACTTTCTATTACACAGCAGAAGGACGAGTAGATTTTCGCCAACTGATTAAAGAATATGCATTGGCATTCCGAACCAAAATCGATATGAAACAAATCGGTTATCGGCAAGAGTCTGCCAAAGTGGGAGGAATAGGATCTTGTGGTAGAGAATTGTGCTGTTCTACTTGGCTTACAGACTTTAGGTCTGTGAATACCAACGCTGCAAGATACCAGCAGTTAAGCATTAATCCTTTGAAACTTGCCGGGCAATGCGGTAAACTGAAATGTTGTCTCAATTTTGAGTTGGATAGCTATGTAGAAGCATTGGGGCATTTCCCTTCCTCCAATACGGTGTTAGATACCGAGAAAGGAAGAGCTTTTTGTATTAAAATAGACGTTTTCAAGAAAAGAATGTGGTTTGCTTATGTTGATAACTCTATGGCATGGCACGATTTGGGTATTGAAGATGTAAAAACAATGATTGCTGCCAACAAAAGAGGAGAAAAATGTTTGCCGCTGGAAGAGTATAAAAATCACGAAATGCCTAAGGTAAAAGAGGTGGATCTGATTCAGGAAAATAATGTAGATAGGTTCGAGAAGAAAAAAACAACCAAAAGAAATCGTCCTTCGTCTTCGGGAGAAAGAAAACCTGCTGAAAACAAAGAAAGAAGAGACAAAAAGGTAGTTCTAAAGCCGAAAGATAATGTTGAAAATCAACAAAAACCTGCTCCTCATCCTGTGCAACAACAAAAAAGTTCAAATAATAAAAAGAATAAAAAAAGATATCCGCCAAAACGCGATAATAATGGATAAAAAATGGATATTGTTTTTCGTTTTTATGATTCTTACGAGTTGCTTCGGTGGTTCGGAGGAAGTTTATATGGCATCTGTAGATGGTGTTTGGAAAAAAAATGAAGCGAAAAAAATAGAATTTGAAGTTAAAGATTCTCAGATTCCTAAAAATATTATATTTGTTGTGAGAAACAACAACGACTATCCGTATAGCAATCTGTTTTTGATTTCTACCATAAAGGGAGACCAAAACCAAATATTGAAAACAGATACCATAGACTATACTTTAGCAAAATCCAATGGAGAGTGGTTAGGTAGTGGGTTTGGCTCAACCAAAGAAATTTTGTTTCAGTACAAAGTAGGCTATCGGTTTCCTGCCAACGGAAAATATCGGGTAGAAGTAAAACACGGAATGCGTATGAACACGCTCCCGGGGATTGAAGATTTAGGAGTAAAATTAGAACCAACAAAGCAACCATAGTTTTATGGAACAGAAGACACAACAAAATAATAACCTTAAACCCAATAAATCCCGCGTACAACGATGGATCAAGTTCATATGGTTAGGACTTATTGGTACAGTCGTAGGATTGGTACTTTTGTTTTTTTTAGTATCACAAGGCTTTCTTGGCGATATGCCCAACGTAAAAGAACTGGAGAATCCGGATATTTATGTAGCGTCCGAAATTATTTCTTCCGATGGGGTCGTATTAGGGAAATTCGAAAAAGAAAAAACCCAGCCCGTAACCTACAAAGAGCTTCCTCCGTACTTGGTGTATGCTTTGCAAGCAAAGGAAGATGAACGTTTCAAAGAACATTCAGGGATTGATTTAAAATCTGTTGCACGGGCAATTTATTTCCGTGGGGAGCGTGGTGGAGGTTCTACCATTACTCAGCAGTTGGCAAAATTGCTCTTTACAGGAACCGCTTCTCAAAACAAATTTCAACGGGCTTTTCAAAAGCTCAAGGAATGGGTAGTGGCAGTAAGTTTGGAGAGAAGATATACCAAAGAAGAAATTATTACCCTCTATTTCAATAAATTCGATTTTCTTTTTAATGCTAAAGGTATCGAGATGGCATCGAGAGTGTATTTTAATAAATCTACCAAAGATCTTACACTATCCGAAGCAGCTACTTTTGTAGCAATGTTGGAAAATCCTCGAAAAAATAACCCTTACAGAAGACCCGAAGCAGCATTGAAGAGAAGAAATACCGTGCTGAAACAAATGTTGGAAACAGGGTATTTGGATCAGCCTACCTATGATAAGGTTTTGAAAGAACCTATCGTAGTTGATTTTCATGAAATAGAAACCGTTCAAGAAGATTATTCGGCATATTATAAACATTATTTGAGAAAAGAGATTGAAGGCTATCTCAAAGAACACGAAAAACAAACAGGAAAAGAACTCAACCTATACAAAGACGGATTGAAAATTTTTGTAACTCTGGATTCCAAGATGCAGAAGTATGCCGAAGAAGCTATTAAAGAGCATATGACGAATCTTCAAAGAAGTTTTGATGGCGAGCAAAGAAGAAATCCTAAACGTCCGTTTTACTACATCACACAAAAACAGATTGATGACATCATGATGGCAGCGGTGAAAAGAACAGGGCGATACAAACAGCTCAAAGCAGCCGAAGTACCCGAAGATTCTATTATGATGGAGTTCAAAAAACCAATTCAAACCTCAATTTTTACTTGGAAAGGAGAAGAACAAGTAGAAATGTCGCCTTGGGATTCCATTCGTTATCATAAACAGATTGCACAAGCGGGTCTCATGTCTATGGAACCGGCAACAGGAGATATTAAAGCATGGGTAGGAGGGATTGATTGGAAACACTTTCAGTACGACCATGTAAAACAAGGAAAGCGTCAGGTAGGTTCTACCTTCAAACCTTTTGTATATGCTACGGCAATTATCAATTTAGGGATGACACCTTGTTCAACAGTTTCTAATGCTACTTATGTAAAAGGACCTTGGAAAGTAGAAGGTTCCGGAGGAATGTTGGCTATAAAAGACGGCTTGGCTCACTCCAAAAACCCAATTGCAGTTCGATTGATAGAAGCAGCAGGTCCCAAAAATGTGATTCAGTTAGCAAGAGAACTGGGCGTTACCGAAGACATGCCAAACGAGTACGCTATTGCTTTAGGTTCTTCGGACATTACCATTTACGAAATGCTTGGGGCGTATAGTGCTTTTGGTAACTTCGGGAACTATATAAAACCTGAGATGATTTGGCGTATAGAAGATGCCAATGGAAGGGTAATAAAAGAGGTAAAACCCGTTATAAAAGAAGTAATGAACCAAATGCACGCCTATACCATGATTGATATGATGAAAGGTGTAGCAGATTACGGAACAGCTTCCGGAGAACTCAAACGAATGGGCATCAACTCCGAAATTGCAGCCAAAACAGGAACAACACAAAATAACTCCGACGGTTGGTTTATGGGAATTACTCCAAAATTAGCCACAGGTGTTTGGGTAGGTTGGGAAGATAGAGCAACACACTTCTGGAGTACGGGTGAAGGGCAAGGAGCAAAAATGGGATTGCCAATTTGGGGAATTTTTATGAAGAAGGTTTGGGCAGATAAAACCCTAAATATAAAACCGGAGGATAAATTCGAGAAACCATCGGATTGGACAGGAAATTGTTCCGATTTGCAAGGACTTGGTGGCTATGGAGATGAGGGCGGATTACAAACTATAGACCAAATTAAAAATCCGAAACCTAAAACAAATACCAACAACGGAGCCAATAAAACACAGAAGAAAGAAGACAATATCAACGACAATATCAATAAAGATGATGATATTGATTTTAATAAATAAAAAGAGCCCTCATGACAGATTTTTCTGATACAGAAGACGATTTTTTTACCGGCAAAGATCATACACCTTTAAGAGCAGATGCTTTCGAACTCAGTCCTGCCCAGAAGCAGGAAAAAATTGAAAGGCTATTTGGTGAAATTATGCAGACACTCGGTTTGGATATGACCGATGATAGCCTGAAAGATTCGCCGAAAAGAGTAGCAAAAATGTATGTAAACGAAATCTTCGGCGGGCTGCTACCCGAAAACAAACCTTCTATATCTACCTTTAAAAATCAATACAAATACCGCCAAATGTTGGTGGAAAAAGATATTACCGTATATTCTTTTTGCGAGCACCATTTTTTGCCTATCATCGGGAGGGCTCATGTAGCCTATATTTCCAATGGTGAAGTAATAGGTCTGTCCAAAATCAACAGGATTGTAGATTACTATGCCAAAAGACCCCAAGTACAAGAACGCCTTACCATGCAAATTGTTCAGGCGATGAAGGAAGCATTAGGCACAGAAGATGTAGCTTGTATTATAGATGCAAAACACCTCTGTGTAAACTGTAGAGGAATTAAAGACACTACCAGCAGTACCATAACCGCAGAGCTTAGTGGTATTTTTCGAAAAAACCCTACAACAAGAAAAGAATTTTTGCACTATGTAGGAAGTCATACACGATTAGACTAAATTCTTTTATAAGATTTGTAGAAAGATTCATCAATTTTCTGAGTGTTAGATTTATGGCTTCTATATTATTAGACGTTTTTTTCGTTCTCAAAATATAGGATTTTCTTTATTTTACCCCTAAATTTGTATCATTATTATGGACAAACATACACTCATCACTACCATAGAACGTTCAGAAAATGCTTTTAAAAATTGGCGAAAATATAGTTTTGTAGAGCGTCAGAAGCTACTGCTTGAGCTTGCGAAACATTTAAAACTGAATGTGGAAAAATTTGGTAAGATTATTACCAAAGAAATGCACAAACCCATTACTCAATCCAAGGCAGAAATAGAAAAAAGTGCTTTGATGACTGAGTTTTATGCTTATTCGGAAAATGTTTTGGCTCCTCAAAAAATTGAGATGGGTTTATCGCTCAGCGAAGTTCATTATCAACCCTTAGGTATTATTTTAGGCGTTATGCCGTGGAATTTCCCTTTTTGGCAGACACTTCGGTTTGCAGTTCCCACCATCTTGGCAGGAAATGTAGTGGTTTTGAAACACGCCTCCATTTGCCACGAAAGTGGAGATGCTGTAGAACAACTGTTTCTTGATGCAGGTTTTCCCGAGGGAGTATTTCAACATCTTAAAATATCCCATGATGAGGTTGAAGAGCTCATCAAACACCCTTCCATAAAAGGAGTAAGCCTTACGGGAAGCGAAGGTGCGGGCTCGAAAGTAGCCTCGCTTGCGGGAAAAAATATCAAAAAATCTATTTTGGAATTGGGAGGCAATGATGCTTTTATTGTTTTAGAAGATGCTGATTGGATAGCAGCTGCAAAAGATGGAGCTTTGTCCCGACTACAAAATTGTGGACAAACTTGTGTAGCGGCCAAGAGATTTATAGTACACGAAAAAATATACGACCAATTTTTAACAGAGTTTATTGGCGAATACCAAAAATTCAAAATTGGAGATCCTTTTGATGAAACTACTCAACTCGGTAGTATGGCAAGAGAAGATTTGGCAAACGAACTGGAGAAGCAATACCATAAAGCAATAGAACATGGAGCTGAAATTATTTTGCCTTTAGAAAGGTTAAGTGAAGTCTCATTTTTGCCGGGATTGCTGAAAATGAATGAAGGTAATCCTATACTGGACGAGGAATTATTTGGCCCTTTAGGAATGATTTTGAAAGGAAAAAATGACGAAGAAATTCTTCAAATAGCAAATAATACAAGGTTTGGTTTAGCCAATTCTGTTTGGACTCAAGATAAGAAAAAAGCCCTATTTTTTGCCGAAAACTTAGAATCGGGTACTGTTTCTATCAATCAACTTACCAAATCCGACCCACGATTGCCTTTTGGTGGAACCAAAAGTTCAGGCTATGGCGTTGAACTTTCTCTCCAAGCTCTTAAAGAATTTACCATAACCAAAACTTGGATAGGAAACATTTAAGAGGTTTGGTTTTGATACAGAAGATAATAATTGAAAAACGAGAACTTTCAGATTTCTAAAACCTTGAAGGTTTAAAATCATAATAACAAACAATATGAAAAAAATATTATTTCTAAGCCTTATCGTTTCTGTTCAGTCTTTTGCCCAGTTTACCGATTATACTATAGTAAAGGAAATCAAGGTCAAGAATAAAGGAGTGGTAGTATCAGCCCATCCTTTAGCAAGTGAGGTAGGTGCTAAAATTTTAAAAGAAGGGGGAAACGCCTTTGATGCCTCTATTGCCGTTCAATATGCTTTGGCGGTAGTTTATCCACAAGCAGGAAATATTGGTGGCGGCGGTTTTTTGTTGGCAACAACTTCTGATGGTAACAAGATAAGTATTGATTATCGTGAGACAGCTCCCAGTAAAGCAACACGAGATATGTATCTCGACAAAAAAGGCAATGCACAAACAGAACTAAGCCAACGAGGTCGGTTGGCAGCAGGAGTTCCCGGGACAGTTGCAGGTTTGTTTTCCTCTCATCGCTATGCAAAATTGCCGATGGAAAAACTCATTCAGCCTTCTATAGAATTGGCTGAGAAAGGTTTTGCCATTACCGAGCAAGAAGCTCATAATCTCAACCAACTCCAAGCCGAATTTAGAAAATACAACTCTCACAGAACTGCTTTTGAGAAAGATACCCCTTGGAAAGAAGGCGATATTTTAATACAAAAAGAACTGGCAGAAACATTAAAAAGAATTCAAAAATATGGAGAAAAAGGATTTTATGAAGGAAAAACTGCCGAATATATCGTAGCCGAAATGGAAAGGGGCAAGGGTATTATTTCTTTAGAAGACCTTAGAAATTATAAATCGGTAGATCGTAAACCTTTGGTTTTTAATTATAAAGGACGTGAAATTGTAAGCATGTCTCTTCCTTCCAGTGGAGGAATTCTTTTGGCTCAAATGCTTAAAATGTCCGAATTAGGTGGTTTGGGAACCAAAACGCACAACAGCAAAGAAGCCGTGCAAATTATGATAGAAGCCGAGCGACGTGCTTATGCCGACAGAGCAGAATATATGGGTGATCCGGACTTTATTAAAGACAAAACCTCTATGCTTATTTCCGATGAATACCTTAGAAATCGTTGGAAAAGTTATTCGCCTTACCTTGCCACACCGAGCAAAGAAGTAGGAAAAATTATACAACCCAATAAGCAAAGCGAACAAACTACACACCTCAGTATTTGGGATAAATTTGGAAATGCAGTATCTGTAACGACTACGCTAAATGACAGTTATGGAGCAAAAACGGTAGTAGCGGGTGCCGGTTTTTTATTGAACAACGATATGGACGATTTCTCCATAAAACCGGGTGTTCCCAATATGTACGGTGCTGTTGGAGGAGAAGCCAATGCCATAAGCCCCAACAAACGCATGTTGAGTTCTATGACTCCCACCATTGTTACCGAAAAGGGCAAACCTTATATTATTATAGGAACTCCGGGAGGAACTACGATTCCTACTTCGGTCTTTCAGGCTATTGTGGGGATTGTTGATTTTAAATTAACGCCGAGTATGGCAATCAATGCTCCTAAATTCCATCATCAGTGGCTTCCTGAAGTTGTATTTACCGAAAAAAACTTTCCTAAAGACACAGAAGAAGCCTTAGAAAAAATGAACTACACCATCAAAAAAAGAGGAAATATAGGCAGAACGGAAATTATTGTTATTGATGAGAATGGAAACATCAATGCTGTAGCAGATAGCAGAGGAGATGATAGTGTTGCGGCAGAATAATATTGTAGAGATACTGTTGGGTGTGAAATCGTAAGATACAAAAGGGCATAAATACATCAATAATTCGTGTATTCATGGGATAATTTTAGGTTGCATAATTTCAAGAAATTCTTTTTTTTCAAACAAAAGACTTAACTTTACTTCAAAAGTTATCATTATGCTCAATTTTGAATTTAAAAATCCTACTAAAATTATTTTTGGAAAAGGTGAAATATCTAAAATATCCAAAGAAATCCCCCAAAATGCTAAGGTTTTGGTGCTGTACGGAGGTGGTAGTATCAAAACCAATGGTGTATACAACCAAGTAAAAGAAGCTCTAAAAGATTATGAGTGGCAAGAATTTGGGGGAATACCCGCAAATCCGGAATATTCTATTTTGTTGGACGCCCTGAAAATCATCAAAGAAAAACAAATTACTTACCTGTTGGCAGTTGGTGGAGGCTCGGTAATTGATGGAGTGAAATTTCTCTCCGCAGCAGCTAATTATGAAGGAGAACCTTGGGAAATTCTTAAAACAGCTTATAGAACGATGGAAGGAAAAGGTTTGCCTTTCGGTACCGTACTCACGCTTCCGGCAACAGGCTCGGAAATGAATTCCGGAGCGGTAATTTCCAGAAGAGAAACCGGAGAAAAATTAGCCATGGGCGGACCCGGTTTGTTCCCACAATTTTCAGTTTTAGACCCCGAAGTTATTCGTTCGATACCGAAAAAACAAATAGCCAACGGAATTACCGATGCTTATACCCATGTTTTGGAGCAGTATATGACTTATCCTACAGCTGCTACTCTTCAGGATCGTTTTTGTGAAAGCATTATGCAGACTTTGCAAGAAGTAGCACCACAGCTCATGAAAGATGAATTTGACTATGGTGCTGCAAGTAATTTTATGTGGTGTTGTACCATGGCTCTCAACGGTTTGATTCAAAAAGGTGTGCCTACCGATTGGGCAATACATGCCATGGGGCATGAATTGACGGCACAGTTCGGGATAGACCACGCCAGAACTTTAGCTATTGTAGCACCAAGCCATTACCGATACTACTTCGAAAATAAGAAGGAAAAACTGGCTCAATACGCAGAAAGAGTCTGGGGAATTACCACAGGAACCACGGAAGAAAAAGCCCTAAAGGGTATTGAAAACATGGAAGAATTTTTTCATTCTTTAGGAATTTTTACTCAACTTTCGGAATATACTCCCGATTATCAAAATTCAGGTGAAAAGGTTGAAAAGGCTTTTGTAGAAAGGAAATGGTTGGGGCTTGGTGAGCATCAAAAATTAACGCCCCAAGATGCCCGAAAAATTATAGAAATGAGTTTTTAGAAAATTTTAGAAGTAATAATGCCCCTTTTTTTGAAGGGGCATTTTCCTAAAAAAAACTAATGATTATGAAAAAACAATATAACTAAATATTTATAATAACTGATTTTTACGTGTTTTTTTTGATATGTTTTACCTAACCCGTACTTTCAGTTATGCAATGTTGTAGATAGTTTTTATTCCAAAAAACTCACTTTGCCACTATCCAAATCATATATTCCTCCTATAATTTTTATTTCTCCTTTATTTTCCATTTCTTTTAAAATAGCACTTTTGGCTCTTATCTGTTCAATAGTGTGCTTTACATTACTTTCACATACTTTATGTACAAATTCTTCATTTTTAGAATTTCTCTCTCCGCTATATTCTGCTTTTTCAACTGCCGGACGAATTTTACTTAGCATAGCTGTAATATTTCCCAGTTTCACATCATCAATAGCCGATTTTATGGCACCACAATGCTCATGACCAAGAACTAAAATCACCTTTGCTCCGGCAACCTTACAGCCAAACTCCATGCTGCCTAATAAGTCTTCATTTACAAAATTACCCGCAACTCTACCTACAAAAATATCGCCGATACCCTTATCAAAAACATCTTCTACAGGTACACGACTGTCCAAACAAGATAGAACAACTGCTTTCGGATATTGTCCTGTTGCACTTTTTCTTATTTGCTGTGAATGGTCTCTGGCGGTAAGTTCTTTTTTGATATATCGTTCGTTCCCATCTTTGAAGGATTGAATAATTTGCTCAGGGGTAAGTGCATCTCTTTGTTCTTTAGTTAAAACATCTTGTACGAGTGCTTTGGGTTTCCCTGTATTGTTTTTACTTCCTGCAATTGCCTTTTGATTTGTATTGCTACAAGCTGCTAATGAGCCTAATGCTAAAATGCTAAAAATTAATTTGATTCTATTCATAATGTGTTATTTTTTTTGCCTACTTTGTAATACGGTGTTCGGCTTTTCCGTTTTGTTTTGTTTTTGTTTTACTTTTAGCAAATATATAAAAATATATTTAATAATAGTAATACTATTAAAAAAAATATTTTTATTTTTGTATATTTCGAACACAAAAAATTGACAATGGAATATCAAGTTAAATTCTTAATTAATGATAAAATCTATTTAAGAGATCCTGAAAATAGTGAATTAGGCAAAATGATGATCAAGAAGGCAATTGAACTAATTGCTGACATAGGTTTTGAAAATTTTACATTTAAAAAATTGGCTGTCGAGATCAATAGTACAGAAGCTTCAATCTATAGATATTTTGAAAATAAACATAGAATATTATTGTATATATTGAATTGGTATTGGTCTTACATGGAGTTTTTAGTCAACATAAAACTTGAGAATATTGTTGATAATCGCGAAAAACTCAAAACCATTCTTCATCTTTTGACTGATGAATTTGAAGAAAATCAAAGTGAGTTTGAATATAATATGTTTAAATTAAACAGGATTATCATTGCCGAAAGCAGCAAGGTGTATTTGGTAAAAGAGGTTGTAGAAATTAATAAAGAAGAAGTTTTTAAACCTTATAAAAATCTAAGTGCCAGAATAGCAGAAGTAATTTCGGAATATAACTCTGAATACCTCTTTCCAAGATCATTGAGTACTACTTTAATAGAAGCCTCTCATCATCAACAATATTTTAGCAACTATCTTCCGAACCTTACGGATGCAGCAAATCACAAAACAGATAATTTTACGTATAAATATTTAGAGAATTTATTGTTTTCTGTATTAGGTGATAAAAAAAATGCGTCTTAAGACGCATTTTTTATTTATTCTCGTTCGTATAATTTATTATATAAATCTTGGAATTTTTCCTTTACCACTTTTCTTTTCAGTTTCATGGTTGGGGTAAGCATTCCGCTTTCTATGGTCCAAACCTCGGGGGTTAGCTCTATTCTTTTTATTTTTTCCCAATTGCCAAGGGTTTCGTTTAGTTTGGCAATTTCTTTCTCAATTCTAGCTTTAAGTTCTGGGCTTTTCGCAATTTCAGCAGGAGTTTTTCCGACTTTTACCCGATGTCTTTCTGCCCATCCTTTTGCGAAATTAAAATCGGGCTGTACCAGTGCACACGGCATTTTTTCGCCATCACCTACTACCATGATTTGTTCGATAAATTTAGAAGCCTTCGCCTGATTTTCGATAACCTGAGGAGCTACATATTTACCACTCGAAGTTTTGAACATTTCTTTTTTACGGTCTGTGATGATGAGGAAGCCTTCGTTATCAATATGTCCAATATCTCCTGTTTTGAAATAGCCATCTTCTGTAAAAGCCTCTTTGGTTTGTTCTTCGTTTTTATAATATCCCTGAAATACGTTGGGTCCTTTTACGGTAATTTCACCATCTTCGGCAATTTTTACATCAAGATTATCCAAAGGGTGTCCCACAGAGCCTATTTTCACTCTTTCGAAACTATTTACTGAGATAACGGGAGAAGTTTCCGTTAAACCATAACCTTCCAAAATAGGGATTCCTGCCCCGTGGAAAAGCGTGTTTAGCCTTGAAGAAAGGGCAGCAGAACCGGATACCAAAGTAATTAAGTTGCCTCCCAAGCCTTCACGCCATTTGGAGAAGACTAATTTATCGGCAATTCTGTGTTTAAGAGATTTTGGCTGTCCTATTTTGTAGTCTTCTATAAGGTTGAGAGCCCAAAGGAAAATCATTTTTTTTAATCCTCCCGAGTTTACCCCTTTGTCATAAATCTTATCAAAAACTTTCTCTACCAGTCTCGGGACTACGGTCATGTAGTGTGGTTTTACCTCTTTTACATTATCTCCTATTTTTTCGATGCTTTCGGCAAAATAAATAGAAAATCCGTTGTACAGAAACAGATAATAAATCATGCGTTCGAATACGTGGCAGATAGGGAGAAAACTTAAGGCTTTTAAATCTTTATAATTGATTTTTTCTCGAGGTATTCGGTGGTCAGAAGCTAAAACATTGGCTACAATATTTCTGTGGGTAAGCATAACACCTTTGGGGCGTCCTGTAGTTCCGGAAGTGTAGATAATGGTTGCCAAATCATCTCCATTTACCTGATTAGCCAAATCTTCTACCTCTTGTTGGCTGCTCTCGTCTTCGCCCAAATCCAAAACCTCTTGCCAGTTGGGAGCACCTTCTACTTCATCGAAAGTAAAAATTCCTACCAGCGAGGCTACATGATCTTTTACCTTTACTAATTTGTCGTATAAATCTTTATCCGATACAAAACAATATTTAATTTCGGCATTATTGAAAATATAGGTGTAATCTTCTACACTTATGGTAGGGTATACCGGAACCGAAACTGCTCCTATCTGAGAAATTCCAAGTTCTGCTACACACCATTCCGTGCGGTTGGTAGTAGAAATAAGCCCTATTTTGTCTCCCGGATTAATCCCCAGTTTCAACAAACCTCTTGAAATCCTATTTCCGTGATTAATGAATTGCTGTGATGAGGTTTTTCTCCACTCACCGTTATATTTAGTAGCCAAAAGATCTTCTTTTGGAAATCTTTTCAGAGAATCATGTGCAAAGTCGAACAATCTTGTAATAGACATAGTTTTATAATTTTGTTAGGGTAAAAATAACATTTTTTTAATAAATGAAGCTCTCTCAAAGATATTTCATAAAGAAATTATAAAAAATTTTTTACTATTGAAATAAATAATATCGATAAGAGAAAAATGCAATATTTTACTATGTAGTAAATAGTTACAATAGTTACGAACAATAAAATTTTTTCTACAAATATTTCAAAAAGTGTAAATTTACCCCCAAATAAATTTTAAATAAAACTATGGATTTTAATTTATCTGAAGAACAACTGATGATTCAGCAAGCCGCGAGGGACTTTGCACAAACAGAATTGCTGCCGGGCGTTATAGAACGGGACGCGGAACAAAAATTCCCTTACGAGCAAGTGAAAAAAATGGGAGAATTAGGTTTTTTAGGAATGATGGTGGATCCCAAATATGGCGGTGCAGGTATGGATAGCGTTTCTTATGTTCTGGCAATGGAAGAAATTGCAAAAATAGATGCCTCTGCTGCGGTGGTAATGTCTGTAAACAACTCTTTGGTTTGTGCAGGACTCGAAAAATTTGCCAGCGAAGAACAAAAAATAAAATACCTTACGCCTTTAGCCAAAGGAGAAGTAATAGGAGCTTTTGCCCTTTCTGAACCCGAAGCAGGATCAGATGCAACTTCACAGAAAACCACAGCAATAGATATGGGTGATTATTATTTGCTCAATGGCACCAAAAACTGGATTACCAACGGAGGAAATGCACAATATTATATCGTGATTGCCCAAACCTATCCTGAAAAAAGACATAAGGGAATCAATGCTTTTATTGTAGAAAAAGACTGGGAAGGCTTTACGGTAGGTAAAAAAGAAGATAAGTTAGGAATCCGTGGGAGCGATACCCATTCTTTGATGTTTACTGATGTTAAAGTGCCTAAAGAAAATAGAATTGGTGAAGATGGATTCGGGTTTAGCTTTGCAATGCAGGTTCTGAACGGAGGAAGAATAGGGATTGCATCTCAGGCATTGGGAATTGCGTCCGGTGCTTATGAATTAGCTTTGAAATATGCCAAAGAAAGAAAAGCCTTTGGTACCGAAATCATCAACCACCAAGCTATTGCCTTTAAATTAGCCGATATGCATGTGAATGTTATGGCGGCAAGAATGCTTTGTTACAAAGCCGCAGTAGAAAAAGATGAAGGAAAAGACATTTCCGAAAGTGGTGCAATGGCAAAACTCTATGCTTCGCAAGTGGCGATGGATACTACTATAGAGGCTGTTCAGATTCACGGAGGATATGGCTATGTAAAAGAATATCATGTAGAGCGATTGATGCGTGATGCTAAGATTACTCAAATCTATGAAGGAACTTCGGAAATTCAGAAAATTGTAATTTCCAGAGCCATCGGGAAAAAATAGATTGTTATGAATTTGGATAGATGACTTTAGTGAGTCATTAATCCAACAAAAAAATAGAAAAAATGAAATACTTTATCATCGGTTTAGTTACGCTGTTATTGGGTTTGTCTGCATTTGTTTGGTTCAAATATTTTTATGTTTTCGGAGAAGGGGTAAAATCGGGTTATCTGAATTATGCCGTTCATAAGGGCAATGTTTTTAAAACATACGAAGGAAAACTGGTACAAGAAGGTTTTGGCAAGAACAATAAAACCGGAGCATTAACCAGTTACGAATTCGAATTTTCCATAGAAAGCGAAGAAGTTTTCAAACAATTGGAGAGCAATAGCGGAAAACATTTTGATTTGCATTATAAAGAATATCATGGAGCTCTGCCTTGGAGAGGGAATACAGTGTATGTAGTGGATAAAATTGTGAGTATGAAGTAAAAAGTAGAGTAAAGCATTGGTTTTAATAGATTAAAATTTCTATTTTTGCAAAAAGAAATTTTAATCCTTTTGAAATCATTGAAGCATTATTTCGGCAAAGAAAATTTCCAAGTACATGGAAAGCCTAAATGTGCTCCTTAATAAACGAAAAAAGCCGACGGTCAGAGAGATTGTCGGCTTTTTTTATGAACCTTGAAGGTTTCGAAGAACCTTTAAGGTTTTAATATGAAAAATAAAATTTAAACTCGGAATCAGAAATTTAAAACAAATGAATACCTACAAATCCGCCGGAGTAGACAAAGAAGAGGGCTACAAAACCGTTGACAAAATAAAATCTGCCGTTGCAGAAACGCACAATAAAAACGTGTTGAACAATCTCGGAAGTTTCGGGGCTTTTTACGAAATAGGAGGTTACAAAAATCCGGTTTTGGTGAGCGGAACCGATGGTGTGGGAACCAAACTAAAAGTTGCCTTGGATACCAAAAAATACGATTCTATCGGGATAGATTGCTTTGCGATGTGTGCAAACGATATTGTTTGTCACGGTGCAAAACCATTATTTTTTCTTGATTATTTGGCTTGCGGAAAGTTAGATGCCAATGTTGCCGCAGAAATTGTTCTCGGAATGGTAAAAGCCTGCAAAGACAACGAATGTGCCTTGATTGGCGGCGAAACCGCAGAAATGCCCGGAATGTATCAACCCGGAGATTACGATGTGGCGGGTTTCTGCGTAGGAATTGTAGAAAAAGACCAAATTATTGATGGCTCTAAAATTAAAAAAGGAGATAAAATCATCGCTTTGCCGAGTTCAGGATTTCACAGCAACGGATTTTCTTTGGTGAGAAAAGTTTTTCCTGATTTCAACGAAGAGTTTGAAGGAAAACCCATTCACGAAACGCTTTTAGTTCCCACGAGATTGTATTATCAGGATATTAAAAAACTGATGAATGCTATGGAAATCAGTGGAATTGCCCATATTACAGGAGGTGGTTTGGTGGAAAATGTGCCGAGAGTTATTCCCAATGGCTTATGTGCGAAAATTGATACTTCCAAAATCAAAATTCCAACCGTAATGCTGGAATGCGAAAAACGTGGAAATATAGACCGAATGGAAATGTTCGGAACATTCAATATGGGCGTTGGAATGGTTGTAGTAGTAGATGAAAGCCTTGCAGATAAAGCACTTTCGTTAATTGAAGATGCGTATTTAGTAGGGGAAATCGTAGAAAACGAAGAGAAAATTATCTTATTGTAAAATGTAAAATGTAAAAAGTACAAAGTACAAAGTATGGTGGAGAAAATACATTGTACTTTGTACGTTGTACATTGTACAAAATGAAAAACATAGCCATTTTAGTTTCAGGTTCCGGTAGCAATTTGCAACGCATCATCGATTGTATTGAAAGCGGAGAAATCCCCAATGCAAAAATTAATCTTGTCGTTGCAGACCGAGATTGCTACGCTTTGCAAAGAGCCGAAAATCATCAAATCCCGAATCAACTCATCAAAAGAGGAAAAGACTTTTCTGAAAATTTAGAAAAATTATTGCCGGAGAATACCGATTTAATTGTTTTGGCAGGTTTCCTTTCCATTTTAAATAAAGATTTTTGTGAGAAATACAAAAGTAAAATCATCAATATACACCCGGCATTATTGCCGAAATTCGGAGGGAAAGGAATGTGGGGACACCACGTTCACGAAGCCGTAATTGAAGCAAAAGAGAAGGAAAGTGGAGCAACGGTACATTTCGTAACCTCAGGAATTGATGAAGGTGAAATCATTCTGCAAGGAAAATTTGATGTTGATGAAAACGATACGCCGGAAACTTTAGCACAAAAAGTTCATCAGGTAGAATATGAGATTTTTCCGAAAGCCATTGTAAAGGTGTTACAGCTTCCCCTCTAAAAAAAATTGCAGAAGGACGGGGTGTGTATTTCCCCTCTAAAAAGAGGGGTGCCCGAAGGGCGGGGTGTGTACAATGATATAAAATAATGGAAAGAAAAGAACTTACCCAAATAGATGGAATTATCATCTACAAAAGGAAAATTGAAGTGCTACCCAAAAACAAAGATTTGCTATTGCGTGCAAGAAGTTTGAGGAAAGGCTATATTTTATCTGAAGTTATCTTTTGGAAACAAGTTCGCAACGATGAATTTCACGGAATTGATTTTGACCGCCAAAGAATTATCGGCAATTATATTGTAGATTTTTATATAAAATCACTCGGCGTAGTTATTGAAATTGATGGAACAAGTCATGAACTGAAAGATAAATATGACGAAAAAAGACAAAAATCTTTAGAATCTTTAGGATTAATTGTCTACCGAATTTCAGATTACAGGGTTAAAAATGATTTAGCAAACGTAATGCAGGAGTTAGAAAGTTTTATTGTTGAAAAGTTTTCATAACGAGTCTAACACCCCGCCTTCGGCACCCCTCTTTAAAAAGAGGGGAATGCGAACGCAAAATTCCCCGGGGTGTCCGCAGGACGGGGTAGGAAAATATAAACCTTAATTTAGAAAGTATAACCAAGCCACGAAGTGGCGATTTAATAAATAAAAAAATGAAAAAACGTGCATTAATCTCTGTTTCCGACAAAACCGGATTAATAGAATTTGCAAAATTTTTAGAATCAAAAAACTACGAGCTCATTTCCACGGGTGGAACCTTCAAACATTTGAAAGATGCAGGATTAAGCCCGATTCAGATAGATGAGGTAACGAATTTCCCTGAAATGTTGGACGGTCGTGTGAAAACCTTGCACCCAAAAGTTCATGGCGGACTTTTAGCGGTTCGTTCCAACGAAGAACACATGAAAACCGTTCAGGAGCACGGAATTGAGTTGATAGACATGGTTATTGTCAATCTTTATCCGTTTTTTGAAAACGCCAATGCCAATATTTCTTTAGATGAAAAAGTGGAATTCATCGATATTGGCGGACCTTCCATGTTGCGTTCGGCGGCAAAAAATTTCAATTCGGTAACGGTAATTACCGATGTGGAAGATTATTCTAAAATTCAAAACGAAATTTCAGAAACCGGAAATTCAACTTTAGAAACCCGAAAAAAATTAGCAGGAAAAGTGTTCAATTTAACGTCCGCTTACGATGCTGCAATTTCAAAAATGTTGTTAAATGAAGAATATCCAACGTATTTGAATGCTTCCTACAAAAAAGTTTCCGACTTACGTTATGGCGAAAATCCTCATCAATCCGCTGCGTATTACGTTTCTACCGTAGAAAACGGAGCGATGAAAGATTTTGAAATTCTGGGAGGTAAAGAATTGTCTTTCAATAATTTGCGAGATATGGATTTATGCTGGAAAGTGGTTGATGAGTTCAAAAACGAAATGGCGTGTTGTGCGGTGAAACATTCCACACCTTGTGGTGTTGCGATTGGAACTTCCGCTTTGGAAACCTACAAAAAAACCTTTGAATGTGACCCGATTTCTATTTTCGGTGGAATTATCGGTATGAATTTTAAAGTTGATGCTGAAACTGCCGAAGAACTCAACAAAACTTTCCTCGAAATCGTCATGGCAACCGATTTTGATGAAAATGCTTTAGAAATTTTAAGAAAAAAGAAAAATCTGAGAATTATAAAAATCAAAAATCTGGTTTCAGATACCCAAACTTTTGTAAAAATTGACGGTGGAATGTTGGTTCAAAATACGGATAATCAGTTTTCTGAAAACATCAACTGTGTTACCGAAATTCAGCCGACCGAAGAACAAAAGAAAGCCCTTTTATTCTCTCAACGTGTGGTGAAATATGTAAAATCCAATGCGATTGTGGTAACGAACGGAGTTCAGGCACTCGGAATTGGCGGCGGACAAGTGAACAGAATTTGGGCAACAAAACAAGCGATAGAGCGAGCCAAAGAAAAATTCTCGGGCGATTTGGTTTTAGCTTCCGATGCGTTTTTTCCGTTCCGTGATGTGGTGGATTTCTGTGCAGAGCAAGGCATCACGGCGATTATTCAACCCGGAGGAAGTGTAAAAGACGAAGAATCCATCGCTGCTGCAAACGAACATAAAATCCCGATGATGATGACGGGAATGCGTCATTTTTTTCATTAAAAACGAAGAAATAATACAATTGTTTTCTTTATAGAAAATTCACTTCTCACGGAGCGTACAAGGTTTTGCAGAATTATCTCTGAAACCTTGTACTATCTGCGGGAATGATTCGTAAGGGGGAATTTTGTTGCTCTTTATAACTTCATTCCGCTCCTATGAAATATTATATTTTATTCCGAACTAAGGTTGGTACTCCATAATCTTAGTTGGTTTTTTGTTTTCGTCTAAAGCTACAAGGGTAAAATCTCCCGAAACGGCTTTTTCTCGTGTATCAGCATACATTTGTTCCACGAAAATTTCTACATTTACTTTTACGCTGGTATTTCCAACATATTTTATTCTCCCGATAAGCTCTACCAAAGTTCCTGCGGGAATTGGTTTTCTGAAATCAATACGGTCACTGCTTACCGTTACAAAAGATTTTCTGGCAAATCGGGTGGCGGTCATAAAAGCGACTTCGTCCATCATTTCCATTACAGTTCCCCCAAACATGGTATTGTGGTGGTTGGTAATGTTCGGAAATACGACCTTGAAAACGTGGGTTTCGGATTGTTGGATTTTTTGATCTACATTCATTTTTAGAGATTAAGATGATTAAAAAATGAATAGAAAACACGCTGTTTTCTACTTCTTACGCGAAAGTTTTTTGGGGATCTGACTTTCCGCTGAGGCGGATCACAGTTGCGCGACAGTCCGTGAATTGCACACGGTTCACCCGAAATAGAAATCTTCCGATATGTATTATTTGTCGAGATGACTGGATTCGAACCAGCGACCCCTTGCACCCCATGCAAGTACGCTACCAAGCTGCGCTACATCTCGTTTGGTTTGCAAAAGTAATTTTTTTCATGATTATTTTCAATTTTTAATCAATGGAAATTGTTTATTTTTGAAAATATTAATTTAGAATAATGACTTTCCAACAACAAATCCAGCAAGGAATTCCTACGGAACTTCCACAACCAAAACCATACGAGCCGCAAATCAATCATGCTCCGAAACGTAAAGAAATCTTAAACGAAGAAGAAAAAAAACTCGCTCTGAAAAACGCTTTGCGTTATTTTGAACCAAAATTTCACGCAGAACTTTTGCCGGAATTTAGGGAAGAGTTAGAAAAATACGGCAGGATTTATATGTACCGTTTTCGTCCGGATTATGAGATGAAAGCCAGACCGATTTCCGAATATCCTGGAAAATCGGAGCAGGCAAAAGCGATTATGTTGATGATTCAAAATAATTTGGATTATGCAGTCGCACAGCACCCTCACGAACTCATTACTTACGGTGGAAATGGTGCGGTTTTCAGCAATTGGGCACAATATCTTTTGACGATGAAGTATTTGTCTGAAATGACAGACGAACAAACTTTGGTAATGTATTCCGGTCATCCAATGGGACTTTTCCCGAGTCATAAAGATGCACCAAGAGTGGTCGTAACCAATGGAATGGTCATTCCCAATTATTCAAAACCCGATGATTGGGAAAAATTCAATGCTTTGGGCGTTTCACAATATGGACAAATGACGGCGGGAAGTTATATGTACATCGGTCCGCAAGGAATTGTACACGGAACAACGATTACGGTTCTGAATGCTTTTAGGAAAATAAAACTACAATCCTCTCTCCCAAACCCTCTCTCCGAAGGAGAAAGGGCTTCATACGTTCCTGAAAAACAGCAAAATATTTCCGTAGAAATTGGAACACACACAACTCCCTCTCCTTCGGAGAGGGTTGGGGAGAGGAAAGGCTTGTTTGTCACTTCAGGTTTAGGAGGAATGTCGGGAGCACAACCAAAGGCAGGGAATATTGCAGGTTGCATCACAGTTTGTGCCGAAGTGAATCCGAAAATTACCAAAATTCGTCACGAACAAAAATGGATTGATGAAATTCACGACAATTTAGACGAATTGGTTTCCAGAGTGCGAAAAGCACAAGAAAATAATGAAACAGTTTCTCTCGCATACCTCGGAAATGTGGTGGAAGTCTGGGAAAAATTTGATGAAGAAAATTTGAAAATTGATATTGGTTCCGACCAAACATCGCTGCACAATCCTTGGGCAGGAGGTTATTATCCTGTCGGAATTTCGTTTGAGGAGTCTAACAAAATGATGGCGGAAAACCCTGAATTATTCAAAGAAAAAGTTCAAGAAAGTTTGAGAAGACACGCTTCTGCCATCAACAAACATACTGCAAAAGGAACCTATTTCTTTGATTACGGAAACGCATTTTTGTTGGAAGCCAGTAGAGCAGGAGCCGATGTAATGGCGGAAAATCCAACTTTGGGAAGAGAGTTTAGATACCCAAGTTACGTTCAGGATATTATGGGGCCGATGTGTTTTGATTATGGTTTTGGACCGTTCCGTTGGGTTTGTACTTCCGGAAAACCTGAAGATTTACAAAAAACTGATGACATAGCGTGTGAAGTTTTAGAGGAAATCATGAAAAATTCTCCGCAGGAAATTCAGCAACAAATGCAGGATAACATCACTTGGATTAAAGGGGCACAGCAAAATAATTTGGTGGTCGGTTCGCAAGCGAGAATTCTCTACGCCGATGCAGAAGGACGAATGAAAATTGCAGAAGCCTTCAACAAAGCCATCAAAAATGGAGCAATTGGTGCGGTGGTTTTGGGTCGTGACCATCACGATGTTTCGGGAACAGATTCGCCGTACCGAGAAACGTCTAATATCTATGACGGAAGCCGTTTTACCGCAGATATGGCGATTCACAATGTAATTGGCGACAGTTTCCGTGGTGCGACTTGGGTGAGTATTCACAATGGAGGCGGCGTTGGTTGGGGAGAAGTGATTAACGGCGGTTTCGGAATGTTGTTGGACGGTTCTGAAGATGCCGACCGAAGGCTAAAATCTATGCTTTTTTGGGACGTGAACAATGGAATTTCCCGCAGAAGTTGGGCAAGAAACGAAGGAGCCATTTTCGCCATAAAACGAGCGATGGAAGCTGAACCGAACTTGAAAGTGACATTGCCGAATTTGGTAGATGAAGATTTGTTTTAAGACTAATAATCTACCGTTTTTTATATTAATTTAGTACACGATAAACTAAAGGGGCACAAAGAAAACCGCAAAGAACACCAGCAACCTTTGTGTCAAATTTCAATGATTTCAAATTTTTGTCATGTACATAAATTAAAAATCTATTATTTCAATATATTTGTTAACTAAACATCATTTGAATTGAAAACCATTACCAAATTCTATTTACTGCTCATTTTTTTCGGGCTTTTTTCATTTTTTTCTGCACAAGAATCCAAAGAGATTGTGGAGTTGAAAGAAAAATTGACTTGGTCTAAAACAGATAAAGAAAAGGCGAAAATATTAGATGATATAGGTAATTATTACGCTAAAAATAAAAAATTAGACAGTGCGATTTCTTACTCTAAACGATCGTTGCCGATTTATGAGAAGCTGAATGATGTTGAAAATATAGGGAAATCAAATTTGTTTATTGGTGGATTGACCTTGCAAAGCAATGATGTTGTGAATGGAGAAAAATACCTTGTTGTTGCAGAAAAATATCTAAACAAGACTGAAAACTATGATAAAAGAGCTTGGCTTTATTATCTTTTAGCTACTGTAAACTCGGTAAACAAAAAAAGTAGTATTGCTAATGATTACAACAATCAAATTTTAGAATTGTACAAACAAGGAAAGGTAAAGGATAAAAAAGTAGTTTTGGCAGCCTACCAAGGTTTATTCAGAAATAATTTTATACAAGAAAATGTTGTGGAAGGTTATAAATCTTTAAATACCTACATTGATTTTACTAAAAATAATTTCCCAGAACATCTATACGATGCCTATTTTTTTGCGGGTACTTTCTACATTTCTAATAAAGATTTCAAAAAGGCATTAGACTATTTCCAGAAAGGATTGGAGGTTGCAAAGAAAAATAAAAATGAATTTCAAGTTGCAAACTGTAACATGCTTATTGGCAACAGTTTTTCAGAAATGAACCAATTTGAAAAGGCAAAACCTTATTTGAACTCTGCAAAAAATTATTTTGAGGAAAATAAATTGACGGATAATTTAAAATTAATCTACTATTATTTTTCAGATATATATTCAAAGCAAAAAGATTATGATTTAGCCGAAGAGTACATCAATAAAACCATGAGATTAACGAATGAAAAGGATCCAATGTATCATTATTTTGTGAATCAAAAGGGAATGGTTGATTTAAAAAAAATCATTAATGAAGATGTTGATTTCAGTAAAGACAAAGCTAAAATGTCTGAACTTCAGAATCTTACCAATCAACAAAAAGAAAATTTAGAATATTTTAGTAATCTAAAAACTTTTGTTCCTGCTGAAATGTTTATTCAGAATTATGACATTTTACAACAAGCCTATGAAAAGTTGGGTAATTATGAAAAATCTTTCTATTATTTAAAAAAATTGAAAGAGAGAAATGAAGAAACGTATGGTTTGGATAAAATGAAAGAACTCTCCAACACCCAATCAGATTATGAACTTCGCGAGCAAAAAGCCAAAATAGAACTCCAGGAACAAACCAAAAGGCTTCAACTCCAAAAAGAAATAGAACTCAAAGCACTGCGTTTTGAGTACGAAAAAAAACAAGCCGCCGCCAAAACCGAAGCCGAAAGAAAAAGATTGATGCTGGAAGAAGAAATGAAGAGAAAGGAAATTGAACTCACTTATGCTCAACAGAAAAAAGCGGCTGAAGATAAATATATCCAAGAAAAACAATTAGCCAAAATCAACCAAGAGAAAAAAGATGCCGTAGCCAAAGCAGAATTAGAAAGTTCTAAATCCGAAAAAAATATGTGGGCAATTGGTGCAGGTTTATCCTTGTTGTTGCTTGGTTTCGCAGCGTTTTCTTACAACCAAAAGCGGAAGGACAACCGAAAAATTGCCGAAGAAAAACAAAAATCAGACGATTTATTGCTCAATATTCTCCCTTACGAAGTGGCAGAGGAACTCAAAGAAAAAGGAAAAACCAGTGCCAAACATTACGATGGGGTTTCGGTGTTGTTTACCGATTTTGTGAACTTTACTTCAACCTCCGAAAAATTAGGCGTTCAGGAAGTTTTGAACGAGCTGAATATCTGCTTTACCGAGTTTGATAGAATCATGGAGAGAAATGGTCTGGAAAAAATAAAAACCATTGGCGATGCGTATTTAGCGGTAAGCGGTTTGCCTGCGTCCAACGAACAACACGCCCAAAATGCGGTACAAGCAGGTTTAGAAATTTTGGAATTTATAGAAAAAAGAAAAACCGAGAACACCAATGCTTTAGACATCAGAATTGGGATACATTCGGGACCTGTCATTGCGGGAATTGTCGGCGTGAAGAAATTTGCCTACGACATTTGGGGCGATACCGTGAACACCGCCGCAAGAAT
>JAGOJI010000033.1 GCA_017995195.1 Cloacibacterium sp. | reverse complement strand
TAAATTCTATGATATCAAAATACTCAACTAGGTATTCAGGTAGTAATAATTTTAGTAATGCGTGTTCTTGAGACATAACACAAATTTATCATTTTATATATTTCTCCCCAAGTTTTGTCCTTGATCCAAATTTTATAGCTAAATCTATATTAAATGTCATTGGCTACGCCGAAATAACACTCATCGACTAAAAGGAGATAATCTTCGATTTCCGAGAGAATTTTTATTTCTTCTGTATTTGTTCTAAAATTCTCGCTTCTATAATTCGCCAATCGTAGTAATGAAAAATTCTTCCGTTGCTCATCGCTACGAAAATTCCTTTGGGGAATTTTGAACCTAAATTAACATTGGTAACTTCGGAGCCATCGCTTTCGCTTGTGGAAACAGGAATTTCGGCAATTCTACCTATTTCTGCATTTTCTCTTCTATAGACATTGAAGGTATCGGCTTGTTGGTTGGAAATTAAAATATAGCCGGTTCCACCTCCTGTGTCATAAATGGAGATTCCTTCTACATCTTGCTTGAAATCGTTTTTCCCAAAAACTGATAATTCTTCGTTTCCTTTTTCGGGATCAGCATGGTATTTTCTTATGCCAAATTTTTCGTCGGAATAGTAAATGTAGCCCAATTCGTCATCTACAGCAATGCTTTCTATTTCTTTTATTCCACTATAATTACCAAATTTCCTTACCAATTCTCCTGTAAGGGTATTATTTTTTTCTACCAATTTATACTGCCAAAGGTAAGTTCCGCTCGGTCCTGATTTTCTACCAACAATGGCAAAAACTTCACCGTTTTTAGGATTTTTATATAGCGAAATTCCCATGGGGTCGCGTTCGGTTTCTCCTTCAAAAACAGAAATTATTCCAATTTCTTTCATGCTTGGTACTTCGTAGATTCGGATTTTATTGGTTTTTCTTTCGGTGGTTGCAGCAATGTCTATTTTTTTGCCTTGGAAACTAAATCCGTATTCTATATCTACATTGTTGGGACGTTGTAGCCCAGTGACTTTATTTACAATTTTCCCATCTAAATCAAAAACGTACAAACCTCCTCCTATTTCCTTATCGGTTCCGATGATTAATGACTGGGAGACGTCTTTAGGATTTATCCAAATAGCGGGATCATCTGTATCGAAGATAACTTGCTCGGTAATGACGGTGGGTTTTAGTTTTTCTCCTAATTGTAAGGAAGCACACTGGATAAAGGAAATGCTAATAAGACTGTATAAAAGTATTTTTCTCATTATTTTATATTTTTTAGAAACCTTATGGTTTTGAGGTTGGGTGAATACAAATTTATTTTTTTATTTTTAATCTCGGCTCTATAGAGGTTATGAGGTTAAAACGCAAAGGGACACGCCCAAATTTTTAAAAATCAAACTTCAACCCGAAAGTGTATCTTGGTTTATAATATTCCATCTGCATGGTTCTACCGGACACTCCTTGATAGTAACGCAAAGGCTGATTGGTTAAATTATTAGCTTCTATGAAAAATCTAATTTTATCTGTAATTGCATAAGAGGCATTGGCATCTAAGAAGGTTTGTTTGTCGTAGTAGCGATCTTCGAAATCGTTTCCGCCCAATTCATCTAAATATGCCGAAGCGTGATTGAGTGAAATACGAGCAGAAAATTTCGTATTTTCCCAAGCCAATGATGTATTGAACATATGCGGTGCTGTTCGTGGCAACATTAGTCCTTCTCTCAAGATGCCGTCTGCATTGTAAATTCCGTTGGCTTTAGATTTTGTAAAGGTATAATTGGTGTAAAGATTAAAGTTTTTGGCAAACCCGGGTAAAAAATCCAATTGCCTTTGTAGGGCTACTTCGAAACCATAGACTTTTACATCGTCTCCATTTCGGGATTGTAGAAAAGTATAGGTTTGTGTGGGGTCTAATGTATTACTGATATCCGAAAAGTCTTGGGTAAATTGTGTAGCAGTATAGTTTTGGTTTCTGTAAACATAGATGAAATCTTTGATTTTTTTATAAAAAATACCACCGGACAGGATTCCTACCGATTTAAAGTAATATTCTGCCATTGCATCAAAATTATAGGCGTAAGAAGATTTCAAATTAGGATTTCCTGCCTGAATATCACGGTCGCCGGGAACTATGTTTACGTAAGGCGAAAGTTGATAGTAATTGGGTCTTGCCAAAGCCGTGGTAAATGCTCCACGGAGCACAAAGTCTTTGTTTACATTGTATTTCAAAGTAATACTTGGTAGAAAATTGGTGTAATCGTTCTTTACTTTTCTTTCTCCTTTTAGGTTTTTATCGCTTTCTATAAGATTAGCGGTATAATCTACTTTTGTATTTTCTACTCTGATTCCAAAAATGGCTGAAAAATTTTCGGTGAAATTTTGATCGAATCTTAAGTATCCTGCATAGATATTCTCCTTCGCTTTGTAATTGAGTGCTAAATATTCTGCCGGGGAATCGCTTTTTTTGAATAGAGAGGCATTCTGTAAATCCAGATTTCCTAAATGATTGATGGAGGCAAAATATCCAGGAACGTATTTGTCGCTGGGGTTATATCCAGAACCGTCCCAAAACACTCTGTCTACCTTGTCCAAGGTAGCATAAGCACTATTGAGTGGAGTATAGTTAAAAAAATTATTTTCTCTTTCTTTCGATTTCAATCGGGCTTTTCCGCCAATTCGGATTCTTCCTTTTTGATTCTTAATCAAGGTAAAAGGAAACCTGAAATTGAGCTTTCCGGTAATTTCGTCTTCGAAAGTCATTCCGTTTTGATCACTCAAAGTCCGGAAAGCAAATTTATTTAAAGCAACCGGTACGGTAGGTTTCAGTAGTGGCTGCTCTTCGGAGTCAAAATTTTTATCGAGTGCAATACCTTTTGCCTGATAATCGGTATATCTTTCGTCAGGTCTTTGTTCCTCGGCTCTGGAGTAAGATGCTCCCCAATCCATATCTATTTTGGAACCCAAAATATGATCTCCTTTAATGAAATAATTCTGCATGATTTGCCGCTCCAGTCTTTTACCATCATTCAAATTATTCATAATTCCTCCTTTGGTTTGTGCTCGCAAGTCTGCTTTATAGCTCGTAATATTATTTTGTGCATCATAAACGGGAGTCACTTTATTGAAACGTAGTCGAAAACGATTTTCCCAATCATCTCGCCAATTATACATGGCTCCGAGAGTGATGGTATTTTTATCATTAATTTTAAAATCTAAATTGGTTCCCACTGATTTTCTTTCTCTTTTCACGTCATATTTTCGGATATCCATTTCAGAAAGATAAATGTTTCCGTTTTTATCTTTACTCCAAACTCCTTCCACATTATCCGAGCCATAGTCTTGAAGATTATAAGAACCGTTCAAAGCAACACCCAAAATGCCCCCTAAGAACCGATTTCCGTAAAAAAAGCCATTGTTAAAAGCAAATTTATTCCGGATAGGATTGAACCCCGAAGCTGTAGTCAGAGAAATTCTTTCTTTATTGGTTGCGGTTTTGGTATTAAGATTTACGGAACCGCCTATAGCATCTGCGTCCATATCAGAAGTCAATGTTTTATTTACTTCTACCAACTGTATCATATCCGAAGGAATCAAATCCATTTGAACTTTGCGATTGTCTCCTTCTGCCGAAGGAATTCTGTTGCCATTTAGAGTTACCGAGTTGAGTTCCGGAGCCAAACCGCGGATAATAATATCTCTGGCTTCTCCTTGGTCGTTCTGCATGGTAATTCCCGGAACACGTTTCAGGGCATCTCCAATATTAGCATCGGGAAATTTACCAATTTGTTCAGTAGAGATAATATTGGAAATATTAGAATTTGTTTTTTGTTTGTTCAATGCTCTTGCTTGGTTTTGTCTACTAAAACCAAATACCTGAACTTCCCGAATATTCTGAGTTTTTGAATCTAAAATAATATTCTGAGAAACATTTCCCGTATGCAGTACAGAAATAGAAGATTGCGTTTTTCCGTATCCCAAATAATCAACACTCATAGTGTAATTTCCTTTTGGAACATTGAGAAAAACAAAATTTCCATTTTCATCGGAAGTGGTATAGATATTCCCGGGTTGAAGCACAATTTTGGCACCCGGAAGTGCAATTTTGTTTTCATCATTTATTTTTCCCGATACACTTGCCGTTTGTGCAAAAGCGTACACAGAAGCACAAAACAAAACTGAACATAAAACTCTTTTCATAACTACTTTAAATTTGGGCAAAAGTAGCTCCGAAAAAAGAGATTTTGATGGATATAAGATTAAATATCTATGAATAAATCGTTAAGAACTTTTACTAAAAAGTTTCTGTTTCCGAAAGGAAACCCTTCACTACAGTATTAAAATCCTTCGGATTTTCAGCTTGAACCCAATGTCCGGCATTGGCTATTTTTACTAACTGATAGTTGGAAAATTGTTGACGTATCAGGAGTTCATCTTGTGGTAAAATGTAGTTGGATTTTTCACCGGCAACAAACAAAGTTTTACCTTCAAAAACACCGAATTTAATGGCGTTTCCAACAAAATCACTATATTTTTCGGATAAGGTTTTGAGATTGAAACGCCATGCCAATTTTTTCTGTTGCGTATCTTCTTTCCAATACAGATTTTTTGTAAGAAACTGTATAACCGATTTCTCGGGAATATATTGGGCTAAAATCTCCTCAACTTCTTGTCTGGAAGTTACTTTATCGAAATCCACACTTTCCAATGCCTTTATAATCCCTTGGTGGTGTGGAAGATATGCTTTGGGAGCAATATCTACTACAATCAGTTTTGCTACTTTTTCGGGGTAGGTCAATGCGAATTGCATCACAGCTTTTCCTCCTAAAGAATGTCCAAGAAGATTGGTCTTTTCAATCTTGTGAAAATTCATGTAATTCAGTATATCTTCAGCCATATCATCATGCGAATTTTCATCGGCATGAAAACTTTTACCATGATTGCGTAAATCTACTAAATGACATGGCGACTCGCCCTCACCCAATTCTTTACCAAAACTCCCCCAATTATCCAACATTCCAAACAACCCGTGAAAAACAAGAAGCGGTATTCCCGGCTTTTCTTGTCCGTATATTTTTGAGTGTAATATTTGCATAACCTTTTCCGTATTTTTTTTAACTTTTATTGTTCTTACCACTTAGCCAATCTCTTCAAATACGCTTGAACAGTGTTTTCTAAACCTAAGTACAATGCCTCGGAAATTAGTGCGTGACCAATAGAAACTTCTAATAAATTCGGAATGTTATCTGCGAAGTATTTTAAATTTTCTAAACTTAAATCATGCCCTGCATTGATTCCTAATCCGTATTTTGTAGCTTCTACAGCTGTTTCGTAATATGGTTTTATAGCCAATTCTTTTGTCATACTAAGCGAAGTCGAAGCATAGTTTTTTGCGTAGGCTTCCGTGTACAATTCTATCCTGTTGGTTCCGGTTTCAGCAGCAAATTTTACCATTTCGGGATTGGGGTCGAGGAAAATAGACGTTCGGATTCCGGCATTTTTAAATTCTGTAATTATAGACTTTAGAAAATCAAGATTCTTTTCACAATCCCAACCTGCATTTGACGTAATAGCATCGTCTGCATCGGGAACCAAGGTAACCTGCTCCGGTTTTACTTCTAAAACCATATCTATAAACGGACGATGCGGATTTCCTTCAATATTAAACTCTGTGGTTACCAAAGGCTTCAAATCATACACATCTTTTCTGGTAATATGTCGTTCGTCTGGTCTTGGGTGAATAGTAATTCCCTGTGCACCAAATTCTTGTAATTTTATAGCGGCTTCAGTTACACTGGGTAAATCTCCGCCTCTTGCATTTCTAATGGTAGCGATTTTATTGATATTTACAGATAATTTTGTCATGAAATAAAATAATTAGGGTTAGTAAAAATATAATGTTGAAGACAAACTCGAATAGATAAATTTATGAATCAAGAAGTTTTTATATCACTTCATTCATTTCTTTTTCAAAACAGATGCTGCTTTTAACATGGGCATATTGCCCATAGTTCGGAATCGTTTTGTATCCATTCTTTTTATATAAATGAATAGCTTCGGGCTGTTTTACCCCTGTTTCTAAAATACATTTTGAAAAGTTCAATTCTTTTGTCCACTTCTCCAATTCTTCCAAAACTAAAGACGCAATGCCTTTTCCTCTCTTATCGACAGCAACAAACATTCGTTTTATCTCCATTGTATTTTCATCAAAGTTTTTAATCGCTCCACACCCTACAGCAATATCGTTTTCATAAGCAACGATAACATACCGAATGTTGTCTATTGTATTGAACTGCGAAAAAAAATCGTGCTCTTCCCCATCTCGAATAGCCAAATCTTTGTCAAGCTCTTTTACAAGGTTTTGAGAGTCAAAGTTTTTTGAATTAGTTCTTTTTAAAGTGTACATAGTAGCAATTTACGAACCAAAGATAAGAAATGGATACGTTTTAAAAACAAAAAAACCCCACTAAAGTGAGGTTTTGTGAGCGCGAAAGGATTCGAACCTTTGACCGTCTGCTTAGAAGGCAGATGCTCTATCCAGCTGAGCTACGCACCCATTACATTAATTTTTCAGAAAAATTACAAAAAAGTCGGGGCGGCAGGATTCGAACCTGCGACCTCCTGGTCCCAAACCAGGCGCGATGACCGGACTACGCTACGCCCCGAGTATACTGTGTTGTTGCGGAGGGTGTGGGATTCGAACCCACGCGACCCTTTCGGGTCGACAGTTTAGCAAACTGCTCCGTTAACCACTCCGGCAACCCTCCTGTTTCGTTTTTAAATAAAGAACTTCTCTCCTTAAATGCGAGTGCAAATATAAAACAGTTTTTAATATTTACCAAAAAAAATTCCTAAAAAATATTCGTATTTTTGAAAATTGATAAAAATCAAAACCAAAAATATGCGTAAGATATTATATTCCATAGGATTAATGATTGTTTTGTTTTCGTGTGACTCTCAAAAAGTAGTGTCTAAACAAAATAATTTGCCTATGCCAAAATCCATTTCTCAAGTAGCACCGCCTCCAAAGCCCGAAATAAAACACAAAATGGAAGGAGAATATTTTACAATGAATATCTCAGATCCTACTAAAAGCGATAATACCATAAGTTACGGATCTATTGTTTCTGCAAAGCCAAAAGGATACAAAGTGACCAAAAAGTTTTTCCCTTCGGTTGGTCAAAATTTCCGTATTCGTTACATTGTACTGCATTATACAGCATTGGATCACGATAAATCTGTGAGTGTATTAACACAACAATCTGTGAGTTCTCATTATTTAATAAATGAATTAGACGACAAAGAAATCTATCAGTTGGTAGATGAGAACAAAAGAGCCTATCACGCAGGCATCAGTTCATGGAGAAATGATAAGATGCTCAATGATACTTCTATTGGGATAGAAATTGTTAACTCTGGTTATGTGGTGGAGAATAACCAGAAAGTTTTCTTTCCTTATCCCGAACATCAGTACAAAAAAATAGCCTTATTGGTAAAGGATTTGGTAGAGCGGTATCAGATTCCGATGACCAATGTTTTAGGGCATTCAGATATTGCTCCTACCAGAAAACAAGATCCAGGCCCACTTTTCCCATGGAAAAGACTGTATGAAGAGTACAATATTGGAATGTGGTACGATGAGGTAACTAAAAACACCTATTTCAACCAATTGCTAACGGAGGATTTCGTAGGGCAATTACAACAAGCTCCTTTTATATTCAAAGTTCAAACCGCTCTCAAAACTTTTGGGTACGGAATAGAGCAAACCGGTTCTTGGGATGACCAAACAAAGAGAACAATAGAAGCATTTCAGTACCATTTTCGCCCAAGCAATTACAATGGGGTATTAGATGCAGAAACATGGGCTATTCTTCAGGCTCTGAACCAAAAATATGCTAAATAAATTCGTTTCATAAACTTTAAAAGAAGTTGCTTTCTGAATCATCAAGAGCAACTTTTTTTTGTTCCTTAGCTTTAGACCTAAATTAGTATCGGATTCTATTTTCTAATTTAAACCGAACAAAAAATTGGAAAACTCTCCTAAAAAAGGACAAACAACCGCATTTACTTCAATTACAGAAGAACCTATTCCTTTAATTGTTATAGTAATTTTCTATAATTTTTATGTATATATTAAATATAAGAAAATATTTTACCTAATTTTTTATAATTGATTAAAAAATTATTTTTTTTAATCAATTATATTTAAAAAAACAAAATAATAAAGATAAACATATAAAAAAATTTGGTGAAATATTGAATATTACCTACCTTTACAAACAAATTAAAAACTTCGCGGAATTGAACTGATTTATCACATTAGTCATGTGATAAATGATAGGTATTATTGTTTTAAACAACATATTGAATACCCCAAAAATAGATAATGAAAGTTTTAATATTTGATGTTGACGGCACTTTAGCAGACACCGAAAAACTCGGTCACCTTTCAGCGTGCAATGATGCCATTCGGCAATTAAACCTTGGTTTTCAATGGAGTTGGGAGGAATATGTAGAAATGGTACGTACACTTCCCGGAAATATCAATCGGTTTATAAAGTATCTTCAAGAAAAAAACTTCCCTCCAAACGAAATCGATGAACTGGCTCAAAAATTTGGCCCACTAAAAGTAAAACTTTATAACGAAAAGTATTTGCCTTTATTGGAGTTGCGTCCCGGTATCGAAAAAATCATTCAACAAGCTATCGAAAAAAACATCAGACTTTGCATTGTGTCTTCATCTCATGAAGATCAAATAAAAAGTTTGGTGGAAAATTTATTGACGCCTTATGCCTCAAAATTCGAAAGAATATTTGGAAAAGAAACAGGTAAAAAAGTAGGCGAAGACGGCGTTTTGTATCAAATATGCTTGAAGGAAATGGGTGTAGATGCCAAAGATACACTAACCATAGAAGATGCACACGACGGAGCTACTGCCGCCATGAAAGTAAGAATTCCCACCGCAGTTTTTTATAATGACTATACCAAAGGAAGCGATTTCAGTGGAGCGATTATTATAGATGATTCCATCGAGAAATACGACTTGGAGGATTTGATGGAAGCACAGAAAAAAGCAATCAATAAAAATTTTAACTAACAATTATATTACAATTTATGAGTTCTACAAAAATCATTGCCAATACGATAAGAGGTCTATCTATGGACGGTGTAGCAGCAGCTAATTCAGGACATCCGGGAATGCCATTAGGAATGGCAGATGTATGTGCGGTTTTGTGGTCAGAGTTTCTTCAACATAATCCTAAAAATCCAAAATGGAGCAACAGAGACCGCTTTGTGCTTTCGGCAGGACACGGAAGCATGTTGATTTACAGTTTGTTGCACTTGTATGGTTATGAGCTTCCTATGGAGGAACTGAAAAACTTCCGCCAATGGGGCAGTAAAACACCCGGACATCCGGAAAATTTCATTACCGACGGAGTAGAGACAACTACAGGACCTTTAGGGCAAGGGATTGCGAACGGAGTTGGATTTGCTTTAGCAGAATCTTCGTTAGCAGGTAGATTCAATAAAGACAACCACAAAATTGTAGATCATTATACTTATGTTGTTGCGGGAGACGGCTGTTTGCAGGAAGGTATTTCTCATGAAGCCTGTGCTTTTGCAGGACACAACCAATTAGGAAAATTGATTTTATTATACGACAGTAACAATATTACCATAGATGGTCCTACGCATCTTTCTTACAGCGAAGATGTTGAAAAAAGATTTGAAGCCTACGGATGGCAAGTTTTGAAAATTGATGGGCATAACTATGATGAAATCCGAAACGCCATTGCCCAAGCCAAGGCAGAAACCAAAAAACCAACGATTGTAATTTGTACCACACAAATTGGTTTTGGATCACCCAACAGAGCCGGAACTTCCAAAGCTCATGGCGAACCGTTCCCGGCAGATGAAATTGTATTGACGAAAGAAAAATTAGGTTTACCAACCGATCAGTCTTTCTTCGTGCCTGCTGAAATTGCCAATTTAGGCAAAGAAACTCAGGATAAAGGAGCAAAGGCAGAGCAAGATTGGAAAAATTCATTGGAAGAGTATAAAAAATCCTACGCAGATTTAGCTCAAACTTTTGAGAAAATGATGAAAGGAGAAATCGATGCAAAAGCATTTGACATTCCTGCATTTTCTTCTGAAAAAGCCATTGCGACGCGTTCGGCATCAGGAACAGTTTTAACCTACTTGGCACAACATATTCCTGCTTTAATGGGAGGTTCGGCGGATTTAACTCCATCAAACAACACATTGCCAGCAGGAGAAGAATCCTATTCACCGGAAAACACGGCGGGAAGATACATTCGCTACGGAGTGCGTGAACATGGTATGGCGGGAATTATGAACGGTTTGGCGTTGCATGGTGGTGTATTGCCTTACGGTGGTACTTTCTTCGTGTTTTCAGATTATATGCGTCCTGCAATGCGTATGTCTGCGATTATGGAGCAACAAGTAGTGTATGTTTTGACCCATGATTCTATTGGCTTGGGCGAAGATGGGCCTACACACCAACCGGAAGCACACCTTTGGGCATACCGAATGATTCCGAATATGACGATTGTCCGCCCAATGGATGCCAACGAAACCGCAGAAGCATGGAAAATTGCTTTAAGAAATACCGAAGGACCAACTTGTTTGGTATTAACGAGACAAAATCTTCCGGTGTATGACCGAGCACAATTGGGTTGGGCTAAGGCAGAGGAAACCGCAAAAGGCGGATATGTACTTTGTGAAGACAAAGATTTTAAAACCATTATCATCGCAACCGGTTCCGAAGTAGAATTGGCTGTGGAGGCAAAAACTATACTAAACGAAAAAGGAATTGGCGTGAGAATCGTTTCCATGCCGGCAACCAATATTTTTGATGCACAATCTGCCGAATACAAAGAATCGGTATTGCCAAAAGCGATTACCCAAAGAGTTTCTGTAGAAGCAGGTTCTACCCAAGGCTGGTACAAATATATTGGCTTAGAAGGTAAAGCAATTGGTTTAGACCGTTTTGGAGCCTCTGCACCGTATAAAACGTTGTATAAAGAATTCGGGATTACGGTTGAAGCCATTGTAGAGGCGGTGATGGGATTTAAATAAAAAATAAAACAAAATATTAAATTAAAAACTTAAAGAGATGATTGTAACAACAGATCAACTATTTAAAGCAGCGTATGGAAAATTCGCTGTGGGAGCGTACAACATTAATAATATGGAGCAGGCTTTAGGAATGTTCGAAGGGCATTCTATCGCACAAGCACCGTTTATTATCCAACTTTCCAGAGGAGCAAGATCCTATGCCGGAGTGAAAATGATTGAAAACATCATTAGAGCAGCAGAGGAAATGTTTCCTGAACTGATTTTTGCAGTGCATTTAGATCATGGAACAGAGGAGGTTTGCTATGATTGTATTGATTCAGGATTCTACAGTTCTGTAATGATTGATGCCTCACACGAAACATTCGAAAAAAATGTGGAAATTACCAAAAGAGTGGTAGAAAGAGCTCACGCAAAAGGTATTAGCGTAGAATCTGAATTAGGAATGCTTGGCGGGGTGGAAGAAGACATCATGGTAGATGAAAAACACGCAATGCTTACAGACCCTATCGAAGCAAAAACTTTTGTAGAACAAACAGGTTGCGACTCTTTGGCGGTAGCCATTGGAACTAGCCACGGAGCTTACAAATTCGCAGGAAAACAAGGTTTACACTTCGACAGAATTGCCGAAATCCAAAAACAATTGCCGAATTTCCCATTGGTAATGCACGGTTCCAGCTCGGTTCCAAGAAGTGAAGTGGAAAGAATTAATGCAGCAGGAGGAACCATGGATCCATCTGCACAAGGTGTAAATGCCGATGAATTCGCAAAAGCAGTAACTTTAGGTGTAACCAAAGTAAATATTGATACCGATGGTCGTTTGGTTTGGACGAGAGTTCACAGAGAGCATTTCCGTGATAATTCTGCCAATTTCGATTTCAGAGCACCGGGTAAAATCTTTGTGAAAGAATATGCAAACTTTATCGTAGATAAATCCAACAAATTGCTTTCTACCAATCAATTAGAAGCGGTAAGAGCAAGTTTGAAAGCATAGTTTTAATATAAAATATACCACAAAAGTCACAAAAATTCTTGAGAT
Source organism: Cloacibacterium sp. (assembly GCA_017995195.1). Lineage (GTDB taxonomy): Bacteria > Bacteroidota > Bacteroidia > Flavobacteriales > Weeksellaceae > JAGOJI01. Next base: position 8,680 of record JAGOJI010000033.1, on the reverse strand, counting down.
TTTTAATTCAATTTTTGTGTCTTTTGTGGTTAAACTTCATAGAAAAATGTCAAAAATAGATAGAAATTTAGCCCTGGATTTGGTAAGAGTAACGGAAGCAGCCGCTGTTTCTGCCGCCCGTTTTATAGGGACAGGCGACAAAGACGGAGGCGATAAAGCCGCAGTAGATGGAATGCGTTCTTACCTGAAAAATGTTTGCCTTGATGGAACCATCATCATTGGCGAAGGAGAAAAAGATGATGCTCCAATGCTCTATAATGGCGAGAAAGTGGGTAACGGAACAGGGCCACAGGTAGATATTGCGGTAGATCCTGTAGAAGGCACCAATCTTTTGGCGTTGGGCAGACCCAATTCCATTGCCACGATTGCCATTGCCGATAAAGGAAGCATGTGGGATCCGGGAAATTCTTTCTATATGAACAAATTGGTAGTGGGAGAGAAATCCCGAGAGGTGATTGACATTACCAAGTCTATTACCGAAAACTTACAAAATATTGCCAAAGCAGAAGGAAAAGCGGTAAGTGACTTAACGGTTTATATCTTGGATAAACCTCGTCATAAGCCCATGATTGAAGAAATCAGAAAAGCAGGTGCAAGGATTACACTTCATACCGATGGAGATGTTTTAGGTGCACTATTAGCCGCAATGCCCAACACAGGAGTAGATGTACTGATGGGAATCGGCGGAACACCTGAAGGCGTTTTGGCAGCATGTGCCATAAAAGCCTTAAACGGAGGTATGCAGGGAATGCGTGCTCCACAATTGGAAGACGAAAAAGAACAACTGAAAAAAGACGGAGTACAGATAGATGAGGTATTAACCTTAGATACTTTGGTTACTTCGGATAATACGATTTTTTCTGCCACAGGAATTACCTCAGGAGGGTATTTAGATGGTGTGAAAAAAAATAATGACGGAAGCATTACCACCAAAAGTTTGGTAATTTATTCCAAAACAAAATCTATCCGTTTCGTGGAAGGTATTCACAAAAACGGACAGGTAGAAATTGATTAAAACCAGAAAAAAATAAGCCTACTATACCATGATAAGACCAAAAAAAATAGCTCCATCACTACTCTCCTCAGATTTTTGCTATATGGGAAGAGATATTGCCATGCTGGAAGCCGCAGGAGCAGATGTAATGCACATAGATGTGATGGACGGACACTTTGTACCCAACATTACCATAGGAATTCCCGTAGTTGCTGCGATTAAAAAGTATGCAACCACGCCTTGTGATGTCCATTTAATGATTGAAAAACCGGAACGCTATGTAGAAGATTTCGTGAATGCAGGAGCTGATTATTTAACGGTTCATGCCGAGGCTTGTACACACCTGCACAGAACTTTACAACACATCAGAAGTTTAGGCTGTAAAAGTGGTGTTGCACTCAATCCGCATACGCCTGTATCGGCTATCGAAGAAGTTTTGGGAGAAGTGGATTTGGTGCTCATCATGTCCGTTAATCCCGGATTCGGTGGTCAATCATTTATTCCCGGAGCATTGGATAAAATCCGCCGTGTAAGAAAAATGTTAGACGAAAAAGGCTTGCATCAAGTAGAAATCGAAATAGACGGTGGAGTGAAACTGGACAACATTAAAGAAGTAGCAGATGCCGGAACGGATTTAATCGTTTCAGGCTCAGGAATCTTCAATGGAAGTCCGGAAGCAACTATTGCAGAGATGAAGAGAATTATCAATTAGAACCGAGAGCCAAGAATCAAGAAAAATAGTAAATGTCAATTATCAATTATCATTTATCATTTATCAATCATAAATAAAATCTAACCCTTTAAATATTAATTAAAAAATGGATCAATCAAACAGGTATGCTAATTTAGCATTAAAAGAAGAGCAATTGATTGCAGACGGGAATCATGTCTTGGTATATTACAAAATGAAACCCAGTGCAAAACACTATAAAGACCCAAAATCTCATGAAGATTATTTAGCTGCAGCGGCACATTTTGCGGCAGAATCTTCTACAGGAACCAATGTAGCGGTAAGTACTACCGATGAATTTACCAAAAGTGTAGATGCAGTAGTGTACTACATCAACCCGGAAACCGAGGAAATGAAAATAGCTTATCCTGTGGCTCTTTTTGATAGAAATATTCTTGATGGACGTGCCATGATGGTTTCTTTCCTTACTTTAACCATTGGGAACAACCAAGGAATGGGCGATGTGGAGTATGGCAAAATGCTCGATTTCTATTTCCCACCGAAATACCTTAACCTTTTTGATGGTCCTTCTACCGATATTTCCAGCCTTTGGAGAGTGTTGGGAAGACCACATGTAAATGGAGGTTTTATCGTAGGAACCATCATTAAGCCAAAATTAGGGCTTCAGCCACAACCTTTTGCCGATGCCGCTTACGAATTCTGGTTAGGTGGAGATTTCATTAAAAATGATGAACCTCAAGGAAATCAGACTTTCTCCCCAATGAAAGCCACCATTCCATTGGTAGCAGATGCTATGAAAAGAGCTCAGGATAAAACAGGACAAGCCAAATTATTCTCAGCCAACATTACCGCAGATGATCCTTTTGAAATGATTGCCAGAGGAGAATATATTTTGGAAACTTTCGGTGAAAACGCCAATCATGTTGCATTCTTGGTAGATGGATATGTAGGCGGACCAACTGCTATTACTACTTGCCGAAGAACATTCCCACAACAATACTTGCATTATCACAGAGCAGGACATGGTGCAGTAACTTCGCCATCTTCTAACAGAGGATATTCTGCATTTGTACTGTCGAAAATGGCAAGATGCCAAGGAGCATCGGGTATCCATACAGGAACCATGTCTTTCGGTAAAATGGAAGGCGAGAAAAGCGATGTAATGATTGCTGCTATGATTGAAAATGAAGAAGCACAAGGACCTGCATTCTACCAAAAATGGAACGGAATGAAGCCTACAACGCCAATTATCTCAGGAGGTATGAATGCACTAAGAATGCCCGGTTTCTTTGATAATTTAGGACATTCTAATTTGATTTTGACGGCGGGCGGCGGAGCTTACGGACATATAGACGGAGCTACCGTAGGAGCTGTTTCTCTAAGACAAGCCGAACAATGTTGGAGAGAAAAAGCCAACCCAATTGAGTTTGCTAAAGAACATAGAGAATTTGCAAGAGCCTTTATTTCTTTTGAAGCAGATGCAGATAAACTATATCCGGGTTGGAGAGACGCTTTAAAAAGTCACTTTTAAATTAAACAATTTTTCACTTTGTCAAAGTTTACTTCAAAATCATGAAAAAACTTTGACAAGGTTTTTTACATAAAAACAAAAAAACAATGCCGACAAAAAAAAGAGTAGTCATTGCAGTTACAGGTTCTTCAGGAGCGGGAACTTCTACCGTACAAGATGCGTTTTGTAATGTATTAAGAAGAGAAAACATTAAGTCTATCAACATTGAAGGGGACAGCTTTCACCGCTACAATCGCCAAGAGATGAAAGTAGAGGTGGCAAAAGCAGCTGAAAAGGGGAAATATTTTTCTCATTTTAGTGTAGATGCCAATATTTTAGATGATTTGGCAGCACTTTTTAAACAGTATAGAAAAAACGGAACAGGAAAAATTCGCCATTATGTTCATTCTGACGAAGAAGCTAAATTTTACGGAGTAGAACCGGGAAATTTCACGCCTTGGGAAGATATATCGGAAGATTCTGATGTGTTGTTCTACGAAGGATTGCATGGAGGAGTTCCCCAGGTGTTGCCTTATGTAGATTTGTTGATTGGAGTAGTTCCTGTAATTAATTTGGAATGGATTCAGAAGATTCACAGAGATAGAGCCTCTCGCGGATATACTGCGGAAGAAGTGGTGAATGTTATCCGTGCAAGGATGGATGACTATATCCATTACATCACGCCACAATTTCAACATACGCATATCAATTTCCAAAGAGTTCCGTTGGTGGATACTTCCAATCCATTTATTTCGAGAGAGGTTCCAACACCCGATGAAAGTTTGGTAGTAATCCGTATCAAAAAAGAAATCATGCTTGATTATGATATTGATCTCACATGGTTAAAAAATATGATTGAAGGTTCTTTCATTACCCGAAGAAATACAATCGTAGTTCCGGGTCCGAAATTACAGTTGGCAATGGAAACCATTGTAACGCCTGTTATACAGAAAATGATGTTGAAAGGAAAAGAAGATTGAAGTAAGCAATATAGCAACAATACAATCAAATAATATAGAAAAGAAGGATGGTTTTTACCATCCTTCTTTTATTTTGGGCTTATCTGTCGTTTTGCTTTTTGCTCCTATCTGCCCTTCGGACACACCCCCGAAAGGGAATTGGGGATAACGCCTTTATATGATGTATAAATGTACAATTTCACAGTTTACAACTTACTGTAAAATCTTTACATTTAGATATAAAAATACATCACGCATTATTCATCAATTCTTCAATTTCTTCTGCTAGAAGAGGAATATTTTTCATGAGATTTTTGGGCTCTCCTGAGTCTTGAATTACCATATCGTCTTCCAAACGCATTCCGAAACCTTCCTCAGGAATATAAATTCCCGGCTCTACGGTAAATACCATATTAGGCACAAACTTATCTGTTAAAATCCCGTAGTCATGAGTATCAAGTCCTAAATGATGAGACGTTCCGTGCATCATATATTTTTTGTATGCCGGCCACTTCGGATCTTCGTTTTGCACATCGGCTTTATCCAAAAGTCCCAAATCCAAGAAAATAGAAGTATAAATTTTACCACATTCTTTGTGATAGTCATGCCAATTATTTCCCGGAACCAGTAATTGAGTAGCTTCCTCTTTCATTTTCAGTACAGCATTGTAGATTTGTTTTTGTCTGTCCGTAAAACGTCCGTTCACAGGAATTACCCTTGTTAAATCACTTGAGTAATTGGCATACTCTGCTCCCACGTCCAACAGAATCACATCACCATCTTTACACTGCATATTATTGGCGATATAGTGTAGTACATTGGCGTTGTTTCCGCTTGCTATAATGGGTGTATAGGCAAAGCCTTTGCTTCGGTTACGGAGAAATTCGTGCATGAGTTCTGCCTCAATTTCGTATTCCCAAACGCCCGGTTTTATAAAGCCCAGCAATCTTCTCACTCCTTTTTCTGTGATATTGCAAGCTGTCTGAATCAATTCCAGTTCCTCGGGTTCTTTTACACTTCTCAAGTGCTGTAAAATAGGATTACTTCTCAATATTTCGTGAAGTGGAAACTCCTTTTTCACTTTTTTAATGAAACGGTCTTCGCGTGTTTCAACTTCCAAAACAGCTCTGTAATGCTCGTTTCGGTTAAGATAAATGTTTTCGGCTTCATTCATCAATCCATAAAAAATGCGGTCGAACTCACTTAGCCAATATACTGTTTTTATCCCTGAGACTTCTGTAGCATTTTCTTTGGTTAGTTTTTCGCCTTCCCAAATAGCGATATGTTCATTGGTCTCTCGCAAAAACAAGATTTCACGATGTTCCTCGTTGTGTGCATCGGGAAAAATGACCAAAATACTCTCCTCTTGGTCTACACCCGAGAGATAAAAAATATCGCGGTGCTGGTTAAAAGGCATAGTAGAGTCCGAACTTACAGGATAAATATCGTTGGAATTAAATACTGCCAAAGATTTTGGCTTCATTTTCTCTGCGAATTTTTTCCTGTTTTTAATGAATAAAGAATTGGGAATCGGTAAGTATTTGGTTGTCATTTTTCTATATTTTTTTTAATGAATCGTAAAGTTACTATTTTTTTGGTACATGACATTTTTTACCACAAAGTCACAAAAGAGATTATGAGTGACTCAAGCTAAGTAATGATAATGATTTATCCATACATTTGGGAACGTTCCATGGGGCACAACCCAAAGGGAATCACTATTTTCATTTTTTATTTAAGTTTCCACTACGTAGTTTGAGTAGAGCTCTTTTTCTGAAAAAATGGAAATCGTATTAGCTTGGATTTTGCGATTCTGTTATGTACCCAAGTTTTTTGTTGATTTAAAACCCACTTCTCAAACATCGTACTTATTAGGATGTTCTTTTTTAATATCTTCTACCGTTCCTAAAACTTTATCTTTCAGAGTATTCTGAAAAACCTCAAGTTTTTGAGCAATGGTTTCATCGCAAGAACCGAGAATTTTCGCTGCTAAAATTCCGGCATTTGTTGCACCATTTAGTGCTACAGTTGCTACCGGAATCCCGGAAGGCATTTGTAAAATCGACAGAACTGAATCCCAGCCATCAATAGAATTGCTGCTCAAAATGGGTACACCTACTACGGGTAAAGTGGTACAGCTGGCAACCATACCCGGTAAATGTGCTGCCCCACCCGCTCCTGCAATAATTACTTTAAGACCTCTTTCCTTGGCTGTTTTAGCATAGTCCAACATTCTTTCCGGTGTTCGGTGTGCCGAAATTACCGTAAGTTCATACGAGATATTTTGTGATTTCAGAAAATCTGCCGCCTGCTGCATAATTGGCAAATCGCTTTGGCTTCCCATGATAATTCCTACCATTGTTATTCAAGGTTTTATACGTTCCAATGTTTTTAAAAGATCATTCAAAGATAAAAATAAACTTTCAGAAAGTGTTTGAATTATTTAACCAATTATTTTGAATCGCCCTGGTTTTCAAAAACGGCAATTTCTTTCCTCAAATTCAAGGTAAAATCAATATCTTCGCTCTTAGAAACCGCTATATGTCCTCCACAAAAGATTACAGACTCATCCTTGCCTTAGTTACCGTTGCTATAGTTTGGGGAACAACTTATTTAGGGATAAAAATAGCTGTAGAAAGTATTCCTCCTTGGTTTGTAACCGGAATTCGCCAGAGTATTGCCTCGGTTTTTCTGCTATTGATTCTACTCTACCGAAAAGAACTAAAATGGATTGGAATAAAAAATCTTAAAACACAGATTATCCTTTCTTCTTTGATGATTGTAATAGCCAACGGAATGACAACCATTGCTGAAAAGCAGATTACCAGTAGCCTTACATCTCTCCTTACGGCAACTTCGCCTATTATTGTTTTTATCGCAAGTGTTGTTTTTAAATTACAAAAATTTAGTATAAAATCTTTAGTTGGAGTACTTTTGGGCTTTTTGGGTGTTATCATCATTTTTCGAGATGGTTTACAAGATTTACTGAAACCCGATTATCGCATGGGGGTTTTGGCTCTTTTTATCGGGATTTTGGGGTGGGCATCCGGAACGGTGTATACCAAAATGATTACCATAAATTCTGAAAACATTTTGCTGAATCTCTTTTACCAGTTTAGTTTTTCAGCAGTAGTTCAGTTGATTTTTGCCTTTCTTTTTTCCGAAAGTTATAGTGTGGAAAATTGGACTCCCGAGAGTTTTGTGGCGGTGGTTTATTTGGGAATATTTGGTTCGGTGATTACGTATTTCGCTTTTTTATATGCCTTAAAGAAGGTAAGCCCTACACAAATTTCTATCCTGAATTATGTGAATACCATTATTGCTATATTTCTTGGTTGGCTTATTTTAGACGAAAAAATAACTGCAAAATTTATTTTTGCAGCGGTTCTCATTATTTCAGGCGTTTTTATCACCAATTACAAAAAGGGAATGTTTCGCAGTCAAAGAAAATAAGCAAACCCTAAGCGTGAGGGCGAAGGCGGAAATCCTGTTTTTGTGAAAGAAGATGGATTTTAGCTGTGGGCTCGCAAAAACAGATTGGGAGCCGAAGACCGACCCTGACCGCAAGGGCAACGAAATGGAGGGAAGGGACACGCCATAAATAAAAAATAATTGAGTATCATAGACAAAAAGCTTAGCTATAGGATTAAGAAGTTATAAGGGGTACCAAAGTTGATAACTTTCTTGAACAAAGTGTCTTGATTGGGCTAAAAAATGATTTATTTTTTGCTTAATCCTAATTCGGGTTAGTTAATCAATACATTTCGATAATGATTTTTTTTAATGTATTTAACTCGGCAGATGAGTTTCAATTTGTAACTTTGAATTTTAAAATCCCAAACCATGTTAGACAAAATTGAGCATCTCGGTATTGCAGTAAAAAACCTAGAAATTTCTGATTGTTTATTTGCCAAACTCCTGGGAATATCTTCTTACAAAACAGAAACCGTGGAACGAGAAGGGGTAAAAACAAGTTTTTACCAAATCGGGGAAAGTAAAATTGAACTGTTGGAAGCTACTCGCCCCGAAAGCCCCATCGCAAAGTTTATCGACAAAAAAGGAGAAGGCATTCATCATATCGCTTTTGCGGTAGAAAACATCTATTCAGAAATTGAAAGATTGAAAAACGAAGGTTTCTTGTTTATTTCCGAAGAACCTAAAGATGGAGCCGATAACAAACTGGTTGTATTCCTTCATCCCAAGTGTACCAATGGAGTTTTAGTAGAATTGTGCCAAGAAAAAGCACAATAATTTTGCAGACAATTTTTTTTTCTTTATTTTTGCACACCAATTGAAAGAAGCAATTTTTTCAGGCCCTATAACTCAGTTGGTTAGAGTAGCTGACTCATAATCAGTAGCCCGAAGCCATTTTGAAGGGAAAAACGAGGTTGAAAAAAGTGGAAACAAATTTTTAGAATTTTTTAGATATAAAAATTCATAAGGCCCTATAACTCAGTTGGTTAGAGTAGATGACTCATAATCATCAAGTCCTTGGTTCGAGCCCAAGTGGGGCCACTTTTTAAGGG
>JAGOJI010000032.1 GCA_017995195.1 Cloacibacterium sp. | reverse complement strand
TCAAAAACCGCCTAAATTTGCCCATCGGATTTTTAAGGCTTACCCTTCCATGGAAGTGAGGTACAAAGAACAGATTGCGATGGATTATTTTTCTTACAAGGAAACACCTCAATTCAATTGGAAAATAGAAAACGAAAGATCAAAAATAGGAGATTATGAAGGACAAAAGGCTTCTACAGACTATGGTGGTAGAGAATGGACGGCTTGGTTTAGTACAGATATTCCGTTTCAAGACGGTCCTTACAAATTCTATGGACTTCCCGGGTTAATTATTAAAATAGAAGACGAGAGCAAAAACTATTCTTGGGTACTCAAAGGGAACAAAAAAGTAGAGCAATCTGCGGATAATCTTTATTCGGAAAGTTTGCTTAAGATGTCGGGTAAATCCAATAACGTAGAGGTTTCAAAAGAAAAATTTGTTAAAAGATATGAAGAGTACAAGAAGGATCCTTTTGCCAGTATGAGAGAAATGATTTCTCAACTCCCGAAAGATATGAAAATGCCGGACGGCTCTACCATTGCCGAGAGAATGAGAGAACAAGAAAAAAAATTGAAAGAATATCTAAACGCCAACGATAACAGTATTGAGACATCAACACTTCAAGAGAAATAAAGTTTAAACACGTTTCTAATAAAAATTGCCGAAGTTTTTTACTTCGGCAATTTTGGTATTAGTCCCTTTTAAAAATTTCTTTTAGCTTATTCTTAATTTTTACAATAGTAGGCTCTTTGTAGTTTTTATCTTCATCAAAATAGCCATACCCGTATCCATAGCCGTATCCATAGCCGTACCCGTATCCATAGCCTTGTTTTATGAGGAAATCATTATAAATAAATCCAAGGTGTTCTATCTCTTTGGTGTGGTATTTTTCGGTAATCATTTTGAGCATATATTTTTCTGTGTATTCGTGTCTTATAACGTATACATTGGCATCGGTATGCTTCATTAATTCAAAAGAATCAGCAACCAATCCTACAGGAGGCGAATCAATGATTACAAAATCGTATTGTTTCTTGAGTTCTTCAATAAAATCAATGTTTTTTTGACTCATCAAAATTTCCGAAGGGTTTGGTGGGATAGGACCGGAAGTTGCCACGTCTAAATCGGGAATTTTGGTTTTGTTGATGATTTGGTTCATGGGAACTTCTCCTGTAAGGTAATTTGAAATCCCCAACTTATTGTCGATTTTAAAGTCCCCAAAAATTTTAGGCTTTCTCAAGTCCATTCCCAATAAGATGGTTTTTTTACCACTTAGCCCTAAAACCGAAGCAATATTGATGGATACATAGGTTTTCCCTTCTCCACCTACCGATGAAGTGACTAAAATAACCTTACTTTTTCCGTCTTCATTGTATAGAAATCTGAGATTAGCCCGAACTCCTCTAAAAGCCTCTGAAATAGAGGATTTGGGTTGTTCGAGTACGGAGAGATTGTTGTCGTGAGTATTGTTTCCTATAACTCCGAGTAGCGGTATTTTGGTTGCGTTTATGACTTCTTTTATAGATCTTATTTTGTTGTCTAACAGTTCTCCGCCAAGAATGAATAGAAGCGGAAGCAGAAGCAAACCTCCAATTACTCCATATTTGAAAGAGTTAACATTGGGACCTATAGGACCTTGTCCAAAATCTTTGGCATTGTCTATAATGGTGAGATCCGATTTATTGGTCGCTAATCTCATTTGAGACTCTGCTTGTTTGGTAAGAAGCGTGTTGTAAGTAGTTTCAATAATTTTATGACCTCTTTCTATATCTATATATTTTCTCTCTTTTTCGGGTAGACCTGTTAGACTGGACTCGGTCATCAATATCTGCTGATTGAGTTTTGCCAACTCATCATTATAAATAGAATAGTATTTTCTTAGATTGTCGTGAGAACCGTTTCTTGCTTCCTTGATGAGCCTGTTGATTTCCTTCATAGGCTCGGAATTAGGCGTGTAAATGGTGGCAAGTTCTGTTCTTTTTGCATAAAGTGCCTTTAGTTCGGATATAGATGCGTTGAAACTCCCGTCTTCTACTCCTGCAGCATTGAGGTTAATCAGATTATCGATATTTCTACTAACCGAATTTCTTATATTATTTAGAGAGTTTATTTTCACCATCAAATCGGCTCTTTTAGCTTCTAAATCTGTAATTTTGCCAATAAGTTCGGTATCTTTTCCTTCGATGTCGAATAAACGTTCATTAACTTTAAGATTATTGAGTTTATTGGCACTCGAGTCTAATTTTTGTCTTGTAATTGCCAAGTTTTTACCAATGTATTCAATGGTATTTTTGTCTACAGTACTTTGGTCTTCTTTTCTTTTTTTAATGAGTTCTTCTACGGTAGTGTTCAGGAAGTTTACTGTTCCTCTCAAGTTATATCCCTTTTTGCTGATAATCATAATGGAAGGAAGCTCCTTATCAAACTCTACCCCAATGCTGTTGACAATCTCACTTACAGCTTGGTTTACTGCCTGTAGTGTGATGTTGATATTGGTTATTTTTATTTTAGGTGTATGAGGATTAGGGACAAGTCTGAATTTTAAATTAGGAGAGGTATACCATTGGTTGATTCCTATAATTTTGTTGTTGGGTCTTTCGTAATTCGGAATGTTTTCGAAACTTTCGGTTTTGTAGCTGTACAAACTGGTAGAATGTCCTTCCTCGGGAAGAGAGATTTCGTATAAATTTCCATCTTTTGGTATGATGGTAATGGGATAGTTGATTTGTTGCAGATGATTTTTATCGACCTCCAGTAAAACGGGAGAATCGTATTTATCCATATAGGTTTCTTTAATAACTCCTTTGGTAGAGTAATTCACAAATAAATCAAGTTTTTGGACAAGGTACTCGTTGTGACTTCTTGAGAGAAGCATTTTCTTTAGAAATATACCGTCTTGGTTCCCGCCTTGTCCCCAAATGAAATTAATGGATTGGTTGGGGGTAAAATAGCTTGCCGTGTTATTGGAAATACTCAAGGATAGGTTGGATTCGTAAACTCTCTGTACGTAGTATTTATCGTAAAAATAAGAAATAGTATAGCCCAGTATACCCAACAGTAAAAACCAATACCAGTTTCTGATGAGTCTCCTAACGAAATGCTCTACATTCAGGATGTCGAATCTTCCTTCTTTTTCCTTAATAGGTGTTTGTTTTTTAGTCTCTTTTTCAGGAATCATGTCTTAAAATCTTGAAAGTAATAAATAAATAGACATTGCTGTAGTAAGTAGAGAAACGCCTGTGGTAAGTGTTTGCAGAGGATCCTTTCCAAAGCCGTGGAAACTTCTCGGTCTGGTGTTCAGGAAGATTTCGTCTCCGTTTTGCACGTAGAAATAGGGAGAATTCATAAGATCTTCTCGGGTTAAATCTATCTTAACTCTTTTAATTCCTTCGGGAAATTTTCGGAGAATAACGATGTTTTTTCGGTCGACAGTTCTGTTGAGCCCTCCATTCATGGCTAAAGCTTCAGTAAGCGTAAGGTTTTGTTTGTAGGCTACCTTTTCGCCGGTAAGTCCGGTTGTTTCAATATCTCCCAGTATGTAGTATCTTATACCATCGGTATTGAGTCTTACTTCCGATTTTCCTTCCACAAAATTTTCGTTTACCCTTTCTTGTATTTCTGCGGATAGTTCTTCTATAGTTTTCCCCTCAGCTTTAATGAAACCTATTCCAAATACATGAATATCTCCTTTTGAATCAACCTTTAGCCCTGTAAAATAGTAATTGCCGTTGCCTCCCGTCATTCCTCCTTGAGTAGCAGCACCACCTTGACCGCCTCCGGAAGTATTGTAGGAAGAATAAAACTGAGCCGCATCACCTTTTGGGGTAGTAATGATATTGAGATTAAGAATGTCGTTCTTGGTAACTCTATAAACAGAGGTATTGTAAGGTATCAACCCTTCTTCGTTTACCACCAGATTTTCGTTGGGTTGAAAATACTTCACATCTTTTGTGCTGATGCAGGAAGTGAGTATAATTGTTACTAAAATTAAAAAAAATATTTTTTTTCTTTTCATCTGAAAAATGTTGTTTTTTTATTGATTACAAAAGTAATACTTTTTACCCATTACGTCTCAATTTAGTTGAAATCTCAGGGAGATAGGCTCCTAAAAAACCTAAAGATAATACAACAATCAGCAATAAATTAACCTCTATGTGTCTTAAAAAGTAAGTTACAAGAATAATGAACAAATAATAACTAATGATGTATAATGTCGATTTCTTATGAGAAAGCCCTAACTTTAATAGTTTGTGATGAATGTGGTTCCTATCTGCTTCGAAAGGGGATTTTTTATTAATCAATCTTATCAGAATAACATTCAGAGTATCTATAATAGGCAAAATGAGAATGGCAAAAGCAATTATAGGAGCTGTCTCGAGATAATATTGGGGAGTATTGGGATTTTCTTTGTCGATGAAAATATCAATAAAACAAATGGTGGTAAAAGTGATTAAAAAACCAATTAATAATGAGCCGGTATCTCCCATGAAAATTTTTATTTTCTTGTCCGAAAGATTATAATATAAAAATGCGGACAAAGCTCCCATTATAACGACTGAAAGCACCACCAAAGGATAATTAAATTCTCCTAAACGATAATAGCTAATCCCAAATAATGCACAACAAATAAGAGCATAGATTCCTGCCAATCCATCAATACCATCAATAAGATTAAAAGCATTAATGAGGATTACAAAAGTAACAAGACTTACAATGAAACTTAAAAAATAATTTAATTCATAAATGCCAAATACACCAAACAGATTTCTAATTCTCACATCAGATCCTACTACGATCAAAACTGATACGAGAACCTGAACAATGAGCTTTTTGTATGCTCTTACAATAACGATATCGTCCATTACCCCAATGTAGAGCAGAATAACCAAGGAAGCAAACAAAAACTTATACAAATCGAATAATTCGTAAGCAAATATAGGGGCACATACTCCTATAGAGAAAAATAAAGCAATGCCTCCCAAGTTAGGAACTTTTCTTTCATGTGAGCTTCGTACGCCGGGCTCATCCATTAGGTTTTTTCTTCTCGATATTTTAATGATGGTTGGTATGGAGTAAAAAGAAATCAAAAAAGAGAATAAAAATCCTAACCCGATTTTGATGTAAAAAATCGGAATGCCAAGATCATAAATAAGTACATCTAATTTGTTCATCTTTTATTTCATCCACAAAAAGTTATTGTATCGGTTATAGCCAAATCCTCCTCTGCTACCACTGGTTTTTGCAAAGTAAAAATACATTAAAACCAGATAAGTCATAAGTCCTAAATGTATGATTTTTTTCACGGAATCCCTTACGGCAAAAACAATACTGGGTATTACAAACATTGTTAAAAAAAACATATAAGCCCCGGGCAATCTGATGGCAAATATGGAATTGCCTCTCATCATATAGAAAAGGCAAAGCCCAAATACTGCCAAATTTCGCATATACTCATAGTAGTATACTTTTTTACATGCTTCTTTATCGTATACAATCATAAGGACAATATAGAGTACTTTAACAATATCGTTCAACCCGAAATCTAGATTTCCGCCTAATTGTTCATCATTAATATAACCAGTAAATCCTCCGGAAATATCCTGTGGAGTTATACTCTCTACCAATCCTCCTGCAAAACTAAATAATTCAAGAGGTGACAATAAAATACTTACTACAATCGCAATAAAAATCCGTTCACTATTCATAGGAATTTTTACAATCCAATATGCAGGTAAAAATACAACAGAGGTCTTATGAAATCCCAATGCCAAATAAATCATGAGCAGAAACATGGGAAGATTGCGGGATTTGATGTACCGAAACGAAAATACAGAAATGGCAATACCAATACCTTGCCTCATCTGCCCGCTATCCTCAAAAAAGAAAATAGGCATAAAGTATAGAAGAATAGCCAAAGCAGGATAAGATACATTTTCGTAAATGGTAGAAAATTTCAAAGAAAGCGTAATGAGTGCCATAATGAAAGTTACCATATAGAATGGCAACCCAAGATCAAATACAATTTTGTTGATTAAAACAAAAATCCACTCTATTTGCTCTGCACTTTCTCTAAAAAGAGCTTTATCCCAAACATCTGCATATGAAGTATATATAGAAAAACCTACGAAAAGATTGTTGTAAATAGGGTAATCTGCTCCTACAAAATACCTGAAGCCTGCCGCAATCAGCAAAAAAAACCATGTTATCCATACAAAAATAGGCTTTTTTTGGTTTAAATAGTAAACCTCGGCGAAACTCGCAACCATCAAAAAAATGAAAACAAAGGTAAATATGGGATGTAAAAATTCCATCAAATTGTGCTGTGTTCGAAATACTTAAAATTGTGTGGATGTGTATTCTACTCCATCAATACAAATTTCCTACAAATATAGTGGTTTCTTGCGATAAATAGCAATAGGTTGTTTTTTCTGGGTACATTTGTTTTATCTTTGTAATTGCTTATTTTATAATGGAAAACCTTAATAGAAAATTCGACCTGTTTTATCTCGTTGTTTTTAGTGTTGTTCTCAATATTGTTGTTTACTATGGGTTTGTTTCAGCATACAACAACCTTACTCAAGTACAAAGCATTCCCGAGCAATACTACTCATCGGTATACAGGTACAGGGTTTTATCGAGAGAAATTTTAGAAATGGTATTTGATTTGGTGCAAAAAATATTTCACGGTGAATTTCCCTCAAAATCTTATATTTTGTCTAAAGGAAGCCCTTTTTACCACACGCTTTTTATTATCAACACTTTTTTTTCGGTACTTTCTTTACTCCTACTCGAAATGATTTTTTCTTTAAAAAGTTTTTTTAGTATTGATAGAAGTATAAAACTATTGCTGCTGGTGGTTTTAGTGGCTTTATCAGCCTTAAGCCAATACGTTGTAACGTTTTATGACCATTCGGCTTTGTTTTTTTTATTGCTTTCCATCTATTTTATATTAAAATACCAAGAAACCCGGCAATTTTCTTACTTATTGATATTGAGTGTATTGATAGGAATTTCTACCTTAAATAGGGAAACATCAGCCTTGAGTCTATCTTTTCTGCTTGCAGTTTTGTTAAAGAAAAGAACATTCAGTTTTATAGAGATTAAAGGAGTTACAAAAACAATTGCTTTGCCTTTTTTGAGTTTTATTTTGGTTTATCTACTTCTTAGAACATCGGATAGCGAGGGTTCGGCAATTATGGAAGGCATCTATATCAAAGAAAATCTCACACAGTTCAACAACCTTTCGGGCTTACTTTTCGCTATTATTGTCATTAGAATAGCCTATCGTATTTCAAAAACAGAAGAAAATAAATCTTTAATTACCCGATTTTTATTTTTCTCTTCGCCTTATCTTCTCATGTTGTTGTTGGTAGGTATTTTGTGGGAAATTCGACTTTTTATCCCCTTAGTTTTTGGGAGCTTTATCCTTTCTCAAATAAAACTGAAAAACACGGTTTTAAATTAATTTCCGGATTAATTTTTCCTGACCTAAAAAGTACAACAAGTAAAACACTTGTTTTTTGAAGGGTAAAGACAAGAAATAATTTTTCCCGAACCTTTTGTAGCTCAAAATATCGTTGAGAGAAATTTCTCTTTCTTTCATAAAGGTTTTTAGTTTCAAAGACATTTGGTTAAAGACAGGTTCGTCTCTCACATATGCCAAATACGCCAAAAATGTATACACTCCTTCCAAAATCTGAAACCCCTTCAACACTGTCTTTTCGTTTTTAAAAGAGCTTTCGTAAAAACACCGCTCTACCGATTGTACGGCATGAAGAATATCCAGTCCTTTTTCGGTGTGGGTTTTGGAGATAGAATCTTGTCTTTCGAGGTATTGGTAGTGGTAGTTTTGTGTGTGTGCTATGGTTTTGCATTGCAATAAGAGTTGAGGAATAAGCTCAATATCTTCGAAGTGTATGCCTCGGGTAAATCTCTTGTTTTCGAATAATTCTTTTCGGAAGATTTTGTTGCAGGCAAAATAAGACAAATCCGAAAACACCGAAAAATGTTCTTTCAAATCTATTTTTTGAGGCATATTGGGAATTTGAGGCAACTTGCGAATAATATTTCCTGTCTCATCTACCTTTTGCAGGTTGCACACTACCATTTCAGCATTATTTTCTTGGGCGATAAGGTACATTTCTTCCAACATGTTTTCCTTGATGTAATCATCACTATCCACAAAAGCCAAAAATTCTCCCGAAGCTCTATCTATTCCAAAATTTCGGGCTTCGCTTAGTCCTCCATTTTCTTTGTAGAAAGATTGTATTTTTTTTGGATTTTCTTTTGTAAACTTGTTGATGATACTTTGAGAATCATCTTGGCTTCCATCGTTTATTACGAGAATTTCGATGTCTTTCAGGGTTTGATTGACCAATGAATCAAGGCATTTCGCCAAATAATGCTCAACATTGTATACAGGGACTATAACGGAGACTTTAGGCATTTTTTATAGAAGTTCAATTTTGTTTCTGCCCAGTTTAAGTTTGTGGTCTTGTTCAAAAGTTTTTAGTAAACGAGAGACCACTACTCTTGCTGTTCCGAGTTCGTTGGCGAGTTGCTCGTGGGTAGAGTTGATGATTTTAGTATTGCTTAGTTCCGATTTTTTTTGAAGCAGATTGAACAATCGGTCGTCAATTTTTTTGAAAGTGACTTCGTTTACCATTTCCAAAAGTTCCTCGAACCGCTTGTGGTAGAGTTTTAAAATATAATCCAACCATTCGGGGTGGGTTTTCATAAGTTGCGAAACTTTTTCTGTGGGTACAAACAGGATTTCTACATCTTCCTCTACTTCTGCTTTTACTTTACTGGTATTGCCATTGAGCCCACCCAAAAAAGACATTACGCAACTTTCCCCTGCTTTTATGTAATAAAGCAAAATTTCTCTTCCGTCTTCCTCGGTTCTCAGTACTCTTATACTCCCGCTGATTACAATAGGAATAGAGCGGATAATAGAATTTTCATTCATAATCGTCTCACCCGAAGAATAGCTCTTTACTGTACCAAGCTCTTGAAGATGCTTAAGAAGTTCGGGAGTTGTACTTAGTTCAGAAAATTGGGTAATAGACATAACAACTTTGTTTTGATAGAGAAAATTGCGTTTTGTACAAAATTAGCAATTCTCTTTCAAAAAAAGCAATTTAAAAAGTCCTAAATATGGAGTCGGGAGTTAATCGGCTTTACTCATGGTAAGTTTACCATGTTCGATACCTTTTACCGAGATTAAGTTGTCGGCAAGCTCGCTAAGCAAAGATGCTTTACCCTTTACAGCGATGAGTTCCATACATAAATCATGCTCCAAATGAAAATGAAGAGATGACAAAATAGCATCGTGATAGCGGTGCTGAATATCGGTAAGTTTGTTCACTAATTCCCTTTTGTGGTGGTCGAAAACCAAGGTTATAGATCCGGCAACAATGTCGTCGGTTTGCCATTTGTCCTTTACAAGAGTGTTGTTGATAAGATGTCTTATTGCTTGGGAGCGGTTTTTGAATAGGTTCTCTTTAGTAAAATTGTCAAGAGCGGTAAGCAATTCTTCTTCTAAAGATACCCCGAAACGAACGATAGCCATTTTGTTATATTTTTTATATTAGACAATGAACAAATTTACATTTTTTCTTTTAGAAAAAGAACAGGTAAGACAAAAAAATGAGAAGAGCCCGTGATGAGCCTAATTTTTCAATGCTAAAATCTCATCTCTTAGCTTTGCTGCCAAAATAAAATCCAGTTTTTTTGCGGCTTCTTCCATTTCTTTTTGTTTTTGGGCAATCAATTTTTCCAAATCCTCGCCTCCATAAGCTAATTTGGTTTCGGCAACTTTTTGCAGAATTTCCTTTTGTGTGTAAGCCGAATCAGGAAAATCTTTGCTTCTTCCTACCAAGGCTTCACTTATTTTTTTGTTGAGAGCGGTAGGAACTTTGTTGTGTTCTAAGTTATATTGTATTTGTTTTTCTCGTCGGTAGTTGGTTTCATCTATGGTTGCCTGCATACTTTTGGTTATTTTATCGGCGTACATAATGGCTTTTCCGTTTACGTTTCGGGCGGCACGCCCTACGGTTTGAATCATAGATCGGCGGGAACGCAGCATACCCTCCTTGTCGGCATCTAAAATAGCGACCAGCGAAACCTCGGGCAAATCCAAACCTTCACGTAATAGGTTTACCCCTATAAGCACATCAAACAATCCTACACGCAAATCTTGCATAATCTGGATACGTTCTAAGGTTTCTACATCGGAGTGAATGTAGCGGGTTCTGATGCCAAATTTGGTGAAATATTTGGTGAGTTCCTCAGCCATTTTTTTGGTTAATGTAGTTACGAGAGTTCGTTCATCAATTTCTGCTCTTTTTTGGATTTCCTCCATGAGATCATCTATCTGATTTAGAGAAGGGCGTACCTCGATGATAGGATCCAAAAGCCCTGTCGGGCGAATAATCTGCTCGATATAAGTTCCTCCTGTTTTTTCCAGTTCGTAGTCGGCAGGAGTGGCAGATACATAAATGACTTGATTTTGCATCTCCTCAAATTCTTCGAATTTGAGCGGGCGATTGTCCATAGCAGCAGGAAGTCGGAAGCCGTGTTCCACCAAAACTTCTTTTCGGCTTCGGTCGCCACCGTACATAGCGTGTACTTGTGGAATGGTAACATGGCTTTCATCAATCACCATCAAAAAATCTTTCGGGAAATAATCTAACAAGCAAAACGGCCGAGAACCGGGCAGTCTTCCGTCCATATATCTCGAATAATTCTCTATGCCCGAGCAGTAGCCGAGTTCTTTTATCATTTCAAGATCGAGTTCTGTTCGTTCCTGAAGGCGTTTGGCTTCATAAGGTTTTTCAATGGAATTAAAGAAAGCTACTTGTTTTACCAAATCGTCCTGAATGGCTCTAATAGCAGATTGCATGGTTTCGGGGGAAGTAACGAAGAGGTTGGCAGGATAAATGTTGATTTCACTAAATTCTGAGGTTACATTGCCCGAAGTAGGATCGAAACTTTGAATTTTCTCGATTTCATCACCAAAAAACTGAATCCTCACGGCATTATCGGCGTATGCAGGGAAAATATCGATAACATCGCCTTTTACACGAAAATTTCCTCTTGTAAATTCATTAAAAGATCTGGAATATAGAGCATTAACCAAAGAATGAAGCAGTTGAGTTCTCGAAACTTTGGCGTTTTTTTCAATGGTAATTAAGGATTTGTGAAATTCTGTAGGGTTTCCAATTCCATAAATACAGGATACCGATGCTACAATCAGCACATCGCGTCGCCCCGAAAGCAGGCTTGCCGTAGCAGAAAGTCGGAGTTTTTCGACTTCTTCATTAATGCTTAAATCCTTTTCGATATAGGTTCCGGTAGAAGCTATGTAGGCTTCGGGTTGGTAATAGTCGTAATAACTCACAAAATATTCTACAGCGTTCTCAGGAAAAAACTCTTTGAACTCCATAAACAACTGTGCCGCCAAAGTTTTGTTGTGTGCCAAAACCAATGTAGGTTTTTGTACCTGATCTACTACATTGGCAATGGTAAAGGTTTTACCGGAGCCGGTAACTCCCAACAATGTTTGGTATTTTTCACCTGTATGGAGCCCTTCTGCCAATTTTTTTATGGCTTGTGGTTGATCTCCTGTGGGTTGGTAATCGGATTGTAGTTGAAATTGCATTGAACAAAAATACAAAATAAAAAATAAAAAAAGAGGCTCATAAAAAATGTCCATAACCATAGTTACAGACATTTTTACTAAAAAAAACTATAAATAAAAATTAATCTAATCTTCTCATTGCTGAATCCGGAGCGTGCCCAAAGCTCATGTGGTTTTCTAATCCACGAAGTGTAATCTTCATGCCGTCTATTTCTTCGTGCATTTTCTTCCATTTCATAATGGTAACCAACGATGTATGGTCTAAAAGTTTTAAGTCTGAAAAATCAAAATTTACTTCTTTGTATTTTTCCAAATTGGAGAGAAATTCATCTAATTTAATGTTGTTGGTAAACACCATACTTCCATGAGCTTCCACATTTACAGTATCTTCTTTGGTGTTGGTTACTTTCATGTCCAAGTGTTTGAAATCGTGCCACTTAGCACCGTTTCTCATATTAATGATGATTTTGAGAGCAATACCAAAAGCTACGCCTAACAACAAATCTGTTATTAAGGTAACAATAACCGTGGAAACGAAAATAAGGAACTGCCCTTTTCCTACATGGAAAATATGGATAAATTCTTTTGGGTGAGCCAAATTGAATCCTACAAAAACCAACATGGCAGAAAGTGCGGTATTGGGGATCATCTCAATTAAAGGAACAGCGAAAATTACCGCTAAAAGCATGAACAAGCCATGGAAAAAATTGGACCAGCGTGTAACAGCTCCATTGGAAACATTAGCAGAACTTCTTGCCACTTCCGAAATCATGGGTTGTCCGCCCAATGCTCCCGAAACAATATTTCCGAAGCCTACAGCAGCCAAATCTTTGTTGAAATCCGATTTTCTTCTCCAAGGATCCATAATATCAATAGCTTTTGCTGTTAATAGAGATTCTATAGAGCCAATCAATAGAAAAAGTGTAACATAGAGGGCGAAAGTACCGGCGTGAGTTTGCAATCCGGAAAAATCGACTTTAAATAGCCCGTCGCTAAAGGCATCAAAAATACTCCCTAATTTCACCAATGAATATTTTGCCGCCGAACCTACGCTTTGCTCATTTTTGATGTCCATAAAAACCCCCATTGGAATGGCTACCAATAGCACAACCAAAGGACCGGGGATTTTTTTGATGATTTTGTTTTTAATCATACTCATACCGGCTAATATAACCAAACAAGTAACCCCAATAGCTGTAATTTGTGGGTTGGCATTTGCTAAATTTCCGGGGAGCATTTCCAGTAATTCCATCACTTCTTTTCCGCCGAGTGTGTTGGGGTCAATGCCTATAAGTAAGTGTAATTGTTTTGACATAATGATGATGCCAATGGCTGCCAACATCCCATGAACAGCTGCCGATGGAAATAAATCGGCATATTTCCCTAATTTTAAATATCCAAAAGCAACTTGGATAACACCTGCTACCAAAATACAAGCGGCTGCCATTTTCCATCCGGTTTCTCCACCACCGAATGCTGCCACAGCACCGGCTCCTATGGAAATAAGTCCTGCAGCGGGACCTTTTATGGAGAGTCGAGAGCCTGCAAAAAAGCTCACCACAATACCTCCAATAATTGCCGAAACCACCCCAAACAGAGGAGGAAAATCTGCCGCTTTGGCAACACCCATACTTAGAGGCAGTGCGAGTAGAAATACCAAAAAGCCGGCGAGGGCATCTTTAGAAAAGTTTTGTTTGAGTCCTGCGAGACCGTCCGCAGGAATTTTATTTAAATTCATGATGATTATTTATTTACATATTTTTACGTAAAAAGTGAAGTAGAGTCATCTAATTCACTTTATGAAAAAGGGTAGAAATCCCCTTTGGATTCAAAAAATTATAGCAAATGAATTGCAACGTTACAAAATTATAAATAATAATATTTTTTTAGAATTTTTTTTTGCTGATTTATATCAGTAAAAACATTTTGATTGTATTAGGATTTCTTTCTTAAACGAAGTGGCTTGGTCTATCTTAAAAAAATCTGAAAAATCATTGATTTCTTTGTTTGGCTTTGCAATAAAAAAATAAAGTATTTATTTTCAATTGTTTATAAATTTCCTTATCCCGAACTCAGGTTAATTTAAATAAACTTTTTTTAGCATTAAGATTCTGTTAATTAAGGAAAAATTTAAGAAATCAATAAATTGATTTAGAAGTAAATACATTAAGCTAAATTGCCTTAATTTGGCTACACCGAACCTAAAGGTTTGTTAATGTTAAAAATATTTACAAACTTATTACAGGCTCTTAGAGAATGTTTAGAGGCTATTGTGGGAAATTTTGTGTTACTTAGAATTTTCTTATCTTTTTGTAAAAATTTGATGTTCAATAATAACGATTAGTTTTAACCTTAACTAAACTCTACAAGTTACCTGTTTGATAATTCTAATTATTTTAATTGTTCTTACAAATTTTATTTTGACGCAAAGTATAAAAGTATATATGTTATGTCAAGAAAAAAAATTATTTTTGCAACTAAATACATTTTTAACAAAATACCAATTGCTTGATGAAATCTAAACTTACACTATTACTATTTTTTGTATCCTTTTTTGTCTGGGCACAGTTGGCTAACTTTACGGTTAGTGTAGGGGCAACACCGGAAACTTGCCCGAATAACGGAACACTTACTTGGACAACCTCGGGTACTACTTCGGGGTCTATTATGATGTATTCTGTTTACAAATCCCCGAATTTTACAACACCTATTGTATCTACTTCTTCTACTGGCATTAGTGGTTTGGCAGCAGGAACTTATCGGGTTATTGCTACACAGTCTTTAGGCACACAAAGTAATCAGGCTACGAGTAGTGATGTTAGCATTAGTAATAATTTGGTGCCTTTAACTTATACAGTTGGAAATATTGTAAATGAATCGTGTGGTAATGATGGTAGGTTTGCTATAAACGTATCTTCGGGGAGGCCACCGTATACTTATCAATTATTAGATTCATCACTGAATGTAATAACTACTCAATCTTCAAATGTTTTTACAGGGCTTACTGCCGGAACTTACAGAGTAAGGGTAGTAGATCAGTGCGGTGCAGGAGTAGCGGTTATACAAACTATTAACTATACACCATCTAATATTAATTCATTTAATCTTACAGGTAATTATACAGCTGATTGTAGTGGTGTGAATCTTTCAATTTACGCAACTAGTTGGACATTAAAGTTTCCATTAGTCATGTCTATAAAGTATACAAACCCTAACACGGGTTTGCAGGAAACCGTAACATCACCATCAGTCAATGGTTTACCTACACTTACTATTCCCAATTTTACAACCATAGACACTATAGATTTAGATGTTACTATAACCGATGCTTGTGGATATTCTAAAACTATACCTATTACCTATCAGTATAAACCCTTTGTTTATCCGACAAGTGTTAGTTCAAATTGTGGAGGTGCTTATCATATATTCCAAACAAGTACTGGTGTTAATCAGACGGGAGTCACAGCTTTTAAAGTAGATTTTACAAGCTTTCCTTCTGGCTTTAACCCATCTGTAGTAAATCCAAATCACGGAACATATCAAACTTTTCATTCTTATGGAACTCTTACAGCTCCTATGCCTTCCGGAACCTATAATTACATAATTACTGATAAATGTGGCAGGACTCGAAATGGTTCATTTGTTGTGGGGGCAGTTAGCCCTCCCTCCATAAATACATTTAGCAGAAATGAATGTAAAACCGATTTAAAAACTATGCATGGGATGTTACAGCCTTTAGGTTATGGATTTAATACAATAAAGATAACATCTGCACCAGCCGAATTTATATCAACATATGGTGCTTTACCATATTCTGTACCTTCAGAAAACATTTCCACCGATTTACGAAGTTTTTCCATTTCGCATATGCCATACGGATCATATACCATAGAATATACTACAAATTGTGATGCTACAGTATGGACTCAAAATTTTAATTTGATTGCAAATGCTGCCACTACGCTTCCTACCACAACTGTTGAGCAAAGTTGTTCAGGGCAATTTAAAGTGAATATTACTCCCTATAATGACTATTATTTGGTACAGAAATGGTATCCTGCAATAGGCAAATGGGGAAAAGCACCCAATTATTATACTGATGGTACAGGAACCAATTATAATAATACCGGCTGGATGTATGATTGGTCGACTTTTGGAACCTATCACAATGCACCTGATGGTCCCGGTTTATACAGAATTGTTACAAATGCTCATAGCACAGTCTATGGAGGGTATTATAATTATCAAAATGGCGTTTATACTTTCAATTTTTGTGATGCGGTAGTATTAAAAGAATTTGAGTTGGGTACAGGCTTAACTTTTATTAGTGCCAATGCCTTTCAGTGTGCAAATGGAACTTATGATGTTACATTAACGGCAACTGGAAATGCTCCCCTTACTTACGCAATAGTTTCAGATAATACGAGTAGTGCAACAACGATAATCAACAACGGGACTAGCCCTGTTTTTACGGGACTTCCGGCAGGTACTTACTATTTTAGGGTATATGATAATTGTGGAAATTTCATTACCAAGAAACTTGATATTGCTACACTTGGCCAACCTTCCATAAGGAAAGTAGTAGATTGTGCCGCAGGAACTATCAAATTAGTTGTTGATGGATTAGATTATCTCAACTTCAAGTGGTACAAGTCTACAGATCCCACTACTGCTTTATCTACCACCAATGTATTGGATTTAGGCGTTTTTGATGCGTCAAAAGCAGGGGTCTACAAGGTGCAATTGACTAATGCAGGCAATACTACTTCTTGTATTAATTCGGTATTAGAGCTTAATATAACCGTTGATACTTTTACCAATCCGTCTGCGGGAACAGGGCAAACAATAACATTATACAGTACTCCAACTTCTCTTAACTTGTTCGATTATCTTACCGGCAATTATGAAGGAGGAGGAACATGGACAGAAACAAGTACTTTGCCGAGTAATCTCCTCACAGGAAATACCTTTTATGCCAATTTTGCCCCATCGGGGACTTATGACTTTAAATATACAGTAAATGCCCTTTGTGGTTCCAATACTTCTACCTCTACCGTAAGGATTGTTTTAGTAAAGGTATGTTATAAATTACCGGCAACAACAGGTGGAGCCACATTGCCTGTTAACTTTGGAATTACCGCTCTTGGTAGAGCCGGAGTAGTAGACAATACGCTACAAGACCCCATAAAAATAATTGGCCAAATATAAGAGCCGGAGCTTGGGCTGCACTGGAAGCCAATACCAAAGGTTTTGTAGTAAATAGAGTAGCCTTCGATACCAATAATCTTCCTATTGGCATTTCGCCCGCTAATTTTGTAGCCGGAATGGCGGTATACGATACCACAAATGATTGTTTAAAAATATACAATGGAACCATTTGGAGTTGCTTTACTACACAAACTTGTCCGGAATAATAAAAACACATGATACAATGAAACATATTTTTTCAATATTTGCCTTATTTCTTACGGGAGTGCTTTTTTCTCAAATTGCTATTGGAAAGTCGTCTGTAACAAATACTTCGGTTTCTTTAGAATTCGGTTCAGGAAATAGAGGGCTAATTTTACCATGGGTTTTCGATGCCTCTACTATGACTAATGCGGAACCGGGGACATTGGTTTTTGATACAACAGATAAAAAGATAAAATATAAGAAAAACCTTAATCTATGGCAAGAGCTTACCTTCAATGTTAGCCATACCTATAACGGAGTTACACTTGATACTACAGGTAGTGTAGATTTATCTGCACAAATAGGAATTGAAGAAAAAACAAATGCCAAAGTTATTATAGGTTCAAATCCTTCAGCCGAAACAGCACCGGGAATTTTAGTGCTTTCGGATACCAATAAAGCCATGATTTTGCCCAAAGTAGCATCTCCACATCTCAATATCATTAATCCATCTCCCGGAATGGTAGTTTATGATACGGTTAAAAATATGTTGTGTGTTTTCAATGGTACTGTGTGGACTTTTTGGAAACCATGATTTAATAGAATGTGAATTTTTTAAACAAACTTTAAATAAACAAACTTTGCCGGAAAGTGATTTTCGGCAATTTTTTATTTTATGTACTTTTGTCTTACAAATTAAAAAATTAATGGAATCATTTACAGAACGAATTTTAATCACCGGAGCAAACGGGCAAATAGGTACAGAGCTTGCCGCAAAATTGGTAGAAATCTATGGTAAAAACAATGTAATTGCATCGGATTTGTATGTACGGAAAGACGGAAAAGAGATTGCCGGAAAACACATCAGGTTAGATGTTTCCAACTTTCAGGCGGTTACAGATGTTATTAAAGAAAACAAGATTACTACCGTTTATCATTTGGCTTCCCTACTTTCGGGAACCTCCGAAAAACAGCCTCTTTTTGCTTGGAAAGTAAATATAGAACCTTTGCTCAACCTGTGTGAACTTGCAAAAAATGGTCTTATCCAAAAAATATTTTGGCCCAGCTCCATTGCCATCTTTGGAAAAGGTTTACCAAAGGAAAATGTAGGGCAAGACGTGGTGCTTCATCCCACTACCATTTATGGAATTTCTAAACTGGCAGGAGAAAAATTATGCGAATACTATCACGATAAATTTGGAGTAGATATCAGAAGTATCCGCTATCCGGGCTTAATTTCCTGGAAAGCTCCCGCAGGCGGAGGAACTACCGACTATGCCGTGGAGATTTTTTATGATGCCGTAGAAAAAGGCAAGTATGTAAGTTTTATTGAAGAAAATACCGCTATGCCAATGCTGTATATGGATGATGCCATCAATGCAACTGTGCAGCTTATGCAAGCTCCTGTAGAGTCGGTTAAAATAAGAACTTCCTATAACCTCGGAGGAATGTCTTTTACCCCAAAACAGTTGGCAGAAGAAATTAAAAAAGTAATTCCTGAGTTTGAAATTTCCTATGAGCCCGATTTCCGACAGGAAATTGCTGAAGGTTGGCCTTCTAGTATTGATGACAGTATCTCTAAAAAAGATTGGGGATTGCATTATGAATTCGGCATCAAGGAAATGACAGAAGATATGATTAAGAATTTGAAAATAAAATTAACCTGAGTTCGGGATAAGATATTTAATCGCAACGGTAAACAAGGATTTTTATTAAATTGATTTTCATACATTTAAGATAGACAAAGGCGTAAAACTTATTGAAGTAATACCAATTTTTGTATTTCTTTCTTAAACGAAGTGGCTTGGTCTATCTTAAAAAAATCCGACAAAGATTTATTTCTTTGTTTGGCTTTGCGATAAAAAAATAAAGACTTTATTTTCAATTGTTTATAATTTTTGTTAACCAGATTCAGGTTAAATAAACGGTGCTGAGTATAAATCGCTTGGCGTATAAAGTAACCACAAATGCACGAATTATTTCGTGCATTTGTGTATTGTGGTGAATCTTGAAATTTATCTCTAATCAATCATTCAGGGCTGGATTTATCTGCCTCAAAATCCAAACTCACCGAATTCATACAATATCGGTTGCCGGTAGGTTCTGGGCCGTCATTGAATATATGCCCCAAATGAGAGTCACAGCGTTTGCAGCTTACTTCTACTCTTTCCATGCCATAGGAAGAATCTCTTTTGTATACAACACTGTTCTCTTCTGCCTGAAAAAAACTAGGCCATCCGCAACTGCTGGCAAATTTGGAAGAGGAGCGAAACAATGGGTTTCCACAAACGGCACAGTAATACATTCCCGACACATCAAAATCATTGTATTTTCCAGTGAAAGGTCTTTCGGTAGAGGCTTCTCGTGCAATAGCATATAAGTCGGGAGGTAAAATCTTTTTCCACTCTTCGTTTGAAATGTGGAGACTTACAGTATCGGTTCGAGAATAATAAGGGTTAACGAAAGATTTTTCCATTGTATAGAGTTTTTTTAGAATATTGAACGGAAAGAGGGTTTGTTTAATGCCAAACTTCGGGTGCAGATGAAATGTTTAATTAACTGAAATTTTATAAAATGTTGATTATCAATTCAAAAAAAACTTGAAAAGTGCATGCTTTTAATCCGATAACTCTCGCTAAATCATTTTGAGAATAGTCTCCATTGTGAATTTTTCATTGAATTTTTAGGATTTATTTTGAGTTATCATTTTTTTTATCAGGGAAATTTGTCCTAAATGGTAATAACTATGCTCTATAACTCCTTCGATATTCCGTAGAATAGTTCCATATTTTTCGTCAATGAAAGGTTGGTCAAATATTTTGTCGTGCATTTGTTCAACTTTATCTGCAAACTTTTCAGAATTACTTATAAATTCAGCAACTAAATTGCTCCACTCAATTTCAGAATTAATTGGCGGAAGGTCAAAACTATATTTGTCGCTAATTTCAAGTGTTCTATTTTCAAAAGCGTTTAATAGTCCTGCCAAGTAATAATTTATATGATAAGTCAGAGCTGCAATAGTGTTTAAATTGCTAACTTTCTGTGTTGCTTGTTGCCAGTTTATACTTTGTATTTGGTCTCTGTAATTTGTGTTCACAATCCAATGTCCATTTAGTAAAACTTCTCTTAGTCGGTTCGCAATCGTTGTATTTCTTGTCATTGTACTTGTTAGGTTAATTATTTTTGTAGCTTATAACAAGTCATTTTATTACTTGAAGAGCTTGGAGTATGTCACACAATGGGAAAAATATTTTTGTACGTGGGGCTAAATTACCAATCTTTCTATAATCACTATGTTGAGCAAATTTTTTTCTACTCACTAAATTACTAAAAAATTGGAAACTGAAATGTTTTTTGCGGGTATTTTCTATAACTTTTCTAAGATTTCCTTTAACCCCGCATCTTGCAAATTGCGAAGCAATTATGGAAACAAATAAAAATATGAAAATCAATGAGATAAACCCATGTTATCTGCAGTTTTTCTTAATTTTCAAAGTATTTCGCAATATTTTTCCTGTAAATAATTAAAATACAACCCAAAATAATATTCATAGTTGAAAATGCAAGTGTTAAACTGTTATTTTCACTTATAGGAAACATGGGATTGTTACTTTTTTTGAAAGCATAATATAAGGAAGATATTAAACTTGTTATATTTTCAAGAATTAAAAATCCACCTATAACGAAAAGTCCAAGGATTAAAACATTTACTGAATTAAAATTTTGAATTGATATTTTATCATTCTCAAAACCTTTGTCAAGTTTAAACAAGTCAATGATTTTATCAGGAAACCTTATTAGGAAATATAAAATTGCAATTGATAGTAAAACAATTATTAAAATATATCACTATCAAACGGATAAACTCCTAAACGAGCAGTGTTCAGCTATAACACACTGTTAATCAATGCTATTTTTATGAGTATAAAAACCCACCTCTCTGTTTTTCAGAATAGTTCTGTCTGTATCCAA
>JAGOJI010000102.1 GCA_017995195.1 Cloacibacterium sp. | reverse complement strand
CAGTTAATCTTGATATGCTATGACCATTTGTCCTTTGAAAATCCATAATTCAAAGGTAAAACTTTTTTAGAAGCTAAAGCGAAATGCACTAAAGTGCATAGTTTTAACTATATTTGAGACCAATAAATTTCGCTTGTCTTGAAAAAAATATGGATTTATTTGCTTCTGTTTACCTATCTATCCTCTGCTACAGAGCTTGGGCAGATAGCGAAGTTTCCATTACTCATTGTTCACTATCAAGAACACAAAGCAAAAGACACCTCTATTTCTATAGGTGAATTTTTGGTCATGCACTATCTCAAAGAGCAGCATGAAGATGGAGATTTTGCCGAGGATATGAAGTTGCCTTTCAAATCTTATGACCATAGCGTATCGGGTGTATTTCTACAAGATATTCCCAGAAATTTTAAGATTAATATTTCTTTAATCAAGACATTCGAAGAAATAAAGCAAAACTTTTGCTATTCCAATCATTTTTCTCCTTTAAGCATTCATTCCATCTGGCAACCACCGGAATTTATTTAAATTTTAGATAAAACTGCCTCTCAACTTTTTTGTTGATGAGTATTATAGTATTTATAAAAAATTTAAATCCATTATGCTTAACAAAATCATAGATTTTTCTATTAAAAATAAACTTATTGTAGGTTTATTTACCTTGGCATTGCTTATCTACGGGCTTTTAGAACTCAAAAAACTCCCTATAGATGCAGTTCCGGATATTACGGACAACCAAGTTCAGATTATTACCTCATCACCATCTTTAGGAGCTCCGGATATCGAGAGATTCATCACTTTTCCTATTGAACAAGCCAATAATAACATTCAGGGAATCAAACAAATCCGAAGTTTCTCGCGGTTTGGTTTATCTGTAATTACCATTGTTTTTGAGGAAGGAGTAGATATTTATCTTGCCCGCCAGCAAGTAGCCGAGAGACTTCAGCAGGTATCCAAAGATATTCCCGCAGAATTGGGTGTACCTTCTATGGCTCCTATTACCACTGGTTTGGGAGAGATTTACCAATATGTTCTTCGTCCCAAAAAAGGCTTTGAACACCGGTATACCCCTACAGAGCTCCGAACAATACAAGACTGGATTGTTCGTCGCCAATTATTGGGCGTTCAGGGCGTTGCCGATGTAGCAAGTTTCGGAGGAAACCTCAAACAATATGAAGTAGCTGTAAATCCCGCTCAGCTCAAAGCCATGGGCGTTACCATGCAAGAAGTTTTTTCGGCACTTCAAAAAAACAACCAAAATACAGGTGGAGCCTATATTGAAAAAGGTCCTACTGTTTTATTCATCCGTACCGAAGGTTTGGTGGGTAAAATTGAAGATATTGAAAATACAGTCGTGAAAAATACGCCCGACGGCAGCCCTATTCTTATAAAAAACATCGGAAAAGTACAATACGGAAAAGCCATCCGCTATGGTGCCATGACTTATAACGGCGAAGGTGAAGTTGCAGGTGCCGTAGTAATGATGCTGAAAGGTGCTAACTCTAATGTAGTAATCGATAAAGTAAAAACCAGAATCGATGAGATTCAAAAAACACTTCCCGAAGGCGTAAAAATAGATGCCTTTTTGGACAGAACCAAAATGGTGAACAATTCCATTTCTACCGTTTCCAAAAACCTATTGGAAGGAGCCTTAATTGTCATTTTTGTATTGGTCTTGTTTTTGGGAAATCTTCGTGCAGGATTTTTGGTAGCCTCCGTAATTCCTTTGGCAATGCTTTTGCCATTATTATGATGAATATTTTTGGGGTAAGTGGCAACCTCATGAGTCTTGGAGCTTTGGATTTCGGACTGATTGTAGATGGGGCGGTTATCATTGTAGAAGCCGTTCTGCACCGATTGCACAGCCTGAAAAACCTAAACCAAAAGAGAATCTCACAAGAGTTTATGGATGCTGAAGTACAAGATTCTGCGGGTAAAATGATGAATTCTGCAGTCTTTGGGCAAATTGTAATCCTCATTGTTTATCTCCCGATTTTATCATTGCAAGGCATAGAAGGAAAAATGTTCAAGCCTATGGCACAAACCGTTGCGTTTGCACTTTTGGGAGCATTTATTCTTTCGCTTACGTATATTCCTATGATGAGCTCTCTGTTCCTATCTAAGAATATAGAATTTAAAAAGAATTTTTCGGACAGAATGATGGAAAAATTAGAATCCATCTACATGACAACGCTCAACAGAGTCTTGAAAAAGTCAAAAGTAATTGTAGCAGGAGTTTTTGCTTTATTTGCAATTGCAGCTTTTGTTTTAACTACTTTGGGAGGAGAATTTATTCCGGCATTACCGGAAGGAGATTTTGCCGTAGATACTCGGGTTTTACCGGGAACCAATCTTAAAACTTCTACCGATGCCGTTTTGGAAAGCCAAAGAGTTTTGTTGAAAAAATTTCCTGAAATCAAAAAAATTGTAGGAAAAACAGGTAGTAGCGAAATCCCTACAGACCCTATGCCTATTGACGCCAGTGACATGATGATTATCTTAAAAGACCGCAGCGAATGGACTTCGGCAAATAATTACAACGATTTGGCAAAACTAATGAGCGATGAGCTCAAAAAAAATATCACGGGAGTTACCTACTCGTTCCAATATCCTGTAGCCATGCGTTTCAATGAGCTGATGACAGGAGCAAGGCAAGATGTAGTTTGTAAAATTTTCGGAGAAAATTTGGATACGCTCAAAGTATATGCCGACCGATTAGGGGAAATCAGTAAAAAAGTTGAGGGTTCGCAAAACATCTATGTAGAGCCTATTTCGGGAATGCCACAGATTGTAATTACCTACAATCGTTCGGCTATATCGCAGTATGGTTTAACAGTAAGTGATATAAACAATATTGTAAACACGGCATTTGCAGGGCAAGCCACCGGCTCGGTATACGAAGGAGAGAAAAAATTCGATTTGGTGGTAAGAATGGATGGAAGCAAAAGACAAAACATAGAAGATGTTCAGAACTTACTCATCAATACACCAAATGGCTACGAAGTCCCTTTGAGCAGCGTTGCCAAAGTAGAACTAAAGGAGAGCGTAAACCAAATCCAACGAGAAAATGCCCAAAGAAGAATTATCGTAGGTTTTAATGTGAGAAATCGTGATGTGGAATCCACCGTTGCCGATTTGCAAGCAAAAGTAAACCAAGAACTTAAACTTCCCGCAGGATACTCTATTAAATACGGAGGAACTTTTGAGAACCTCCAGCATGCCAAAGCCCGATTGGGTATTGCCGTTCCGGTAAGTTTATTAATGATTTTGCTGATGCTGTATTTTGCGTTTCGTTCGGTGAAATATGGTTTGTTAATTTTCACAGCCATTCCTTTATCGGCAATTGGTGGTATTTTATCTCTTTGGTTGAGAGGAATGCCTTTCAGTATTTCTGCCGGAGTAGGTTTTATTGCACTTTTTGGCGTTGCGGTATTGAACGGAATTGTCCTCGTTGCTGAATTTAACCGACAAAAAGAAACCGAAAGCAATTTAGAAGAAGTGGTAAAAAAAGGAGGAAAAAACCGCTTGAGACCTGTTTTGATGACGGCTTTTGTAGCCTCATTAGGTTTTCTGCCCATGGCTCTAAGCAACGGTGAAGGTGCCGAAGTACAAAGACCTTTGGCTACTGTGGTTATAGGAGGTTTGCTGTTGGCGACTTTCCTTACCCTTTACCTTCTTCCTACCCTATATATTTGGTTTGAAAATTTTGGAAACAAAAGGAAATCGAAAACAGTAAAAGGTTTTCATGATGAAAATACTGTAGTAGAAAACATTTAACCCTAAAAAACTTGTGATAAACAATGTTACGGTTAATTAATTAGACCCATACCTATGATTAAAATAATAAAAAAAATAAGTGGCTTTTTTGCCGTCATCTTTAGCATATTAGGAATTGCACAGACTCCTATTTCATTGGAAGAGGCTTATGATAGAGCTTTGAAAAACAACCTGACTCTAAAAAACGGTGAACTCAGAGTTTCGGCACAAGAGAAGCTCAAGAAATCTCATTTGGTAATAGATCCGCTGAATATTTCTGCAGAATACGGACAAATGAACTCTGTGTATTCGGATAATAGGGTTTCAGCATCTCAGGTTATTCGGTTGCCTAAATTCTATAATACCCAGAAAACGGTGCTTTTGGAAGAATGGAAAAACCAACTGCTGATGTTAGATGTTCAAAAATGGCAGCTCAAAAAGCAATTGGGATTGGTATACAATCAATTAAAATATATTGATGAGAAAAAGCAACTGCTCCAAAAGGCAGACAGTATCTACGCCCAATATTTTAAAAGGGCGGATCTGAGACTGAAAAAAGGAGAAAGCAATATTTTGGAAAAAGCTACCGCAGAGAACCTGCGTTCGCAAGCAGAACTACAGTTAAAAGCCTTGGAAAGAGACAAACAAATAGCTCTCTATCAGTTTAATTTTTTGATTAATGAAGGTTTTGTCTATACCAATGAAAAAAGCAAATACAACATAATGCAATTGGAGGGAAACCATAGCGAATACAAAGGCAACCCTATTGTACTGAAGCAGTTGGAACAAGAAAAAATTATTCAAATTGCCAGATTAGAAGCCGAAAAGGCAAAAATTGCTCCTTATTTCAGTATTGGTTACAACAATATGAGTATGTATGGTAATGGTGCTGACAACAATTTCTACGAACGTTCCAAACGATTCCAAAGTGGAAGTATTGGCGTAGGAATTCCGATTTTTAATACCGCACAAAAGGCGATAATTGAAAACCAAAAAATCAACCAACTTATTGCCGAAAATAACTACCAAATGGGAGTTTATAGCTTAAAAAATGAGTATGCCAAATTCTATGGAGAGTACCAAAAACTAATGAACGAAGTAGACTATTACAAAACCAAAGGCTTGCAAAACAGCGAACTCATCATAAGTACTGCCAACAGGCAATTCTACGAAGGAGAAATTAATTATTTGGAATGGACAATGCTCATCAACCAAGCACTGGATATTCAAAATAAAAATATTGATGCCCTCAAACGCCTAAACGATCAAGTTATAGAACTCAACGCCTTATCTTCAGGAGAGTTGAGATAAATATAAAATAAAGTAAATACAGACCCATGAAAAGAATATCCTTATATATCACCGCTTCCCTACTCTTATTTTCTTGCGGGAAAGAAGAAGTAAAAACCGAAGAGAAGTTTGAAATCTCTGCCAATCAAAACGAA
Source organism: Cloacibacterium sp. (assembly GCA_017995195.1). GTDB lineage: Bacteria > Bacteroidota > Bacteroidia > Flavobacteriales > Weeksellaceae > JAGOJI01. Next base: position 1,202 of record JAGOJI010000102.1, on the reverse strand, counting down.
ATTACACTCAACGATGCTCAACTGAAATCTGCAGGAATTGAGATTTCTTCGCTTAATAGCCAAAATATTTCCAACAAAATTATTCTCAACGGAAGTATCGATGTTCCGCCCCAATCTATGGCAAGTGTAAGTGCTCCTTCCGGTGGCTATATTCGTTCCATAAGGCTGATGCCCGGAATGTATGTAAGCAAAGGGCAAACCATTGCTGTACTGGAAGACCCTCAAATTGTTCAATTGCAGCAGGATTATCTTTTGGCAAAATCTAATTTGAACTATGCTCAAAAAGATTATTCCCGCCAAAAAGATCTCAACCAGAGCAAAGCCAGTAGCGACAAAGTAATGCAACAGGCACAAACCGAGTCTCAAAATCAAAACATTATGATGCGAGGTATGGCAGAAAAATTGCGTACCATGGGCATTAACCCTAACCAGTTGAATGCAGGAAATATCCGCAGAAGTGTTACCGTATCTGCTCCTGTGAGTGGCTATATTTCTATGGTAAATGTAAGTATGGGGCAATATGTTTCCCCTACCGAAAAACTTGTAGAAATTGTAAATACCGGCGATTTCCACTTAGCATTGAAGGTTTTTGAAAAAGACCTTGGTAAGATTTCCGTTGGTCAACGGGTTTATGCCTATACCAACGATAATCCGGATAAAAAATATAGTGCGAGGGTTATTTTAATCAACAAAGATTTCTCGGCAGACAGAAGCGTTTTGGTGCATTGCCATTTCGATAATTACGAAAAATCATTAATTAGAGGTCTATACATGAATGCTGAACTGGAAACCGATTCCGAAGAGGGCTTCGTAATTCCCGATGATGCGATTGTAACATGGGAAGGAAAACAATATATTTTCGAAGCAAAAAATAGCAAAACATTTGTAATGAAGCCCATTACCATAGGAAATTCTGAAAATGGCTTTACCGAAATTCTCAACTATCATCCCGCAGATTTCAATAGAAAATGGGTAACCAAGGGAGCTTATCACCTGTTGATGGGGCTAAAAAATGTGGAAGAGTAATAAAAATAATCTTTAAAATCTAAAAGAAAATGGATAATGTATTAAAAGAGATCAATACTGTCCTAAATAAAAATTATTAAAAATAGAAACAGCCTAAATACCTATTTTACATTTAGCTTTACATTTAATTTCAAAAAAGAACCCCTTGATAATAGTTTTTGGGGGTTTCAGGCGGT
>JAGOJI010000101.1 GCA_017995195.1 Cloacibacterium sp. | reverse complement strand
ATAATAAAATAATTGCAACAATGATGTAAGTACTATTTTTTTTGTTCATTTTTAAACTTTAACAAAAATATTTTTTTTATGAATCACAAGAAATTGGGCTTAATTGAACGATTTTAAAATCATCTTTCAAACAAAAAGTATTGGGTTTTATTTTTTCTTCTCTACAAAAAACTGAGCCCAATAGAGACAGATTCCAATAACAAAAAGAAAGTAGAAAACATCTCGAGTATCTATTAACCCACGTGTAAAGGCTATAAAATGATGATAAAACCCTATATTTTGCAAGATGTAATCCGCACCTCCCAATAATTTATAACTCGCCAACTGCTCTATACCAAAATAGAGAATAAAACACATGAAAACACCTAACAAATACGCCATAATCTGGTTGGCAGAAAGTGTACTTGCCAAAACCCCAACAGCAGAAAAAGCAGCAATTAAAATCACCAAACCGAAGTAACTGCCCAGTGTCATTCCCATATCGATATTCCCTTGTGGAACTCCCAAAACATACACCGAATAAAGATAAACAAGCGATGGCAGTAGACACAAAATGCCTACCAATACTACCGAGAAAAACTTTCCGAAAACAATTTCAGAAATTTTTAGCGGCTGAGAAAAGAGCCAACTCAAGGTTCCGTTTTGCTGTTCTTCGGCAAAAGATTTCATGGAAAGTGCCGGAATAATGAACATGAGCAACCACGGTGCAAGCGTGAAATAACTCTGTAAACTCGCTGTTCCAATATCGAAAATATTAAAATTATTTTCAAAGAAAAATAGGAACAACGCCCCAATAAAACTAAATGCACCGATGATAATCCATGCACTCCAATTTCCAAAATAACTCCAAAGTTCTTTTTTTACTATTGCTATCATAATTTATTTGCCGGAAACGGGAAGTTTGTGTTTTGTTTTCCGTTTTTCCGCTTTCCAATTCCTTATTTTTTACTTTTGTTAACCAATTTCACAGTCATCATAATTACCAAAACAATAACGAGAAATCCGGTAATTAATTGCCACGCATTTTCTATGGTTAAAGTTTTCAAAATTACAGTGAAAACAATTAAAAACAAAAGAAAAGTAGCAATTTCATTGGCTTGCCTTAGTTTGATATTCGCTGTTTTTAGTTTGCCATTTTGCAGATTTTTGATTTCTAAAACCTTTTTCCAACACCAATAATGGTAGACAAAAAGCCCGAGTAAAAAGGTAAGTTTGAGGTGAAACCACGGCATTTTCAAGAGTATAGGGTTTATAAAAACAAGTACCAACCCCAAAATACTCATCAAAACAAATGCAGGAACAGTAATGATGTTCCACAATCTTCTCGCCATAAAAACGTATTGTTCTCGTAGGATTTCTTTTTTGGGCGAAGCAAACTCATCGGTATCTTTATAGTACACAAAAATTCGCACGAGATAGAAAATCCCCGCAAAATAACTGACCATAAAGATGATGTGAAGTGCTTTGAGTACTAAATAGGTCATAAGACTTCCAATTTAATACAAAGATAAAGTAATGATAGGGAATAAAGAAAATTTCGGCTAACAAGAAGCAGTATTAGTTACTTAAAACAGTAGCAAGCAAGCTAAATTTAGGAATTTCAACCTCAAAAGTATCCTCAGTTTCTACATCTATAAAAAGATATTTTCCCTGCATATTGCCAATACCAGAATGGATGTTGACGTGAGAAAAATAAGTAAAAACTTCTCCCGGTTTTATTTTGGGAGTCAAACCAATGACACCGTCTCCCGATACTTCGGTAAAACCAAAACCGGTGTCGTATACCACCCATTTTCTTTTAAGCAGTTTTACTTCATGAGACCTCAGATTTTCGATATCAATGTAATATTTAAAGTAAAACGAATCATCTATAGGAGAGCTATTCTTGTATAATCGGCAAAACGAAACATACACTATTTTAAAACGAAACCTACACATAAATTCGTTACGGTAATTCAAACCACTGCTCTCGTATTTTCTTTGCAATATGATAAGTCATCAGGGGAGGTACGCTCATGCCACAGACATATCTGACATCTGCACTACAAAAGTTAAAGTCATGAGGAAATGAACTTATTTTGACATACTCATTATCATTTAGACCTCGCTTTTCCTCCCAATACACCCACGCCCCGCTACTTGTTAGTGTTGGTGCTACAAAATCATTATAAATTATTGATGTCGAAAAAAAGGCGTTAAAAGTCTTCAATCCTCTATATTTTGCATCAGCAAATTTTAGGCACTGATCGCCTTTTTCTACATATGGAAGGCGTTTAATGATAGACGGCCAAAGAGGCTTGTGAGTGGTAGAGCCTCTATCTACAATTTCACTAAACGTAATAGGTTTGTGATTAAAATTTAATTCAAGTTTTGGAAGATTTAAATCTTTTCGTCGAGCTATAACAAACACTCTTTCTCTTGCTTGTGGAACTCCCATTGTTGCGGAATTTAAGAGAAATAACTGAGCATCATATCCACATTTTTTTAGCCTCTCAAAAACTTCAATTACATATTTTTTGGCACCTCCTGAAATTAATCCGGGAACATTTTCTAATATTGCTATTTTTGGTCGTAATTTTGCAATTGTTTCGCAGTATACAAACACTAAATCGTCAAGTGTTTGCTTTTTCTGACCTTCTTTAAAAACCTTTTCAACGCCCCAATCCAACTCTCTATTTCCCACCATAGAAAAAGTAGAACATGGTGGACTTCCGTCTAATAAATCTAAATTGTAGAGTTCATCAGGCAAGTCATTTCTACGATTAAAATCTCTAATATCTTCCAAATAAAAATATTGAGGTTGATGATTAATTTGATATATATTAGCCATTTTTTTTATCTATTTCAATGCCGCCTAAGTGATTGAAACCTGCAAGTTTATACCCCATTGTAGAACCACCTCCACACACAAAAGCTCCAAACGCTTTCAGAGAAGTAGGTTTAGGATAGGCCTCTTTTAAGCTCCAATCGTATCCTATATTTATCATAATCTTGTTTTATTTTATTGATAGATATTTCTTTGTTAATAAAAGGCTTTTGTGCCTTTCTTGATTTAATTACTCGCATTTCTATAAATCATTATGTCTTCGTACTTAATACTTCCACGTGGTGTTCCTGTTATACTTATGGTGGTTGCTCCTGCAAAAGGATTTAGAAAGTAGGAATTGCTTTCCAGCCATTCGCAAAGCTCAATGATTTGGCTTTTGTTGGAGGTAAAGTAGAAATAGCTTTTGTCTTCTACGCATTTCAAAACGTTTAAATAATCTTTTAGTTCCCAATAGGATTCTTTGTTATAAGAAGTAGTATCCGTTGACAAATAGGGTGGATCTATGATATACACAACATTATCAATATTGTTGTACTCTTCCCAAAGTTTTCGGTAATCTTTAGAAACGACTTCTACACCTTGTAGATAGTCATCTGCGTTATATTCACTTTGTTTTAGACACTTGTAAAGTGTTGATTTCTCTAAATTTTTAACAGAATTAAAATACTTCATACTAAAAAGTATGTTAGCTGAAATCGTATTAAAATCAATAAAGCCTTTTTCCTGTGACAAACGCTCTATGACTTGTGTTTTATATGGCTCGTCAATTTTTTTATCCTCTTCGCAATCCCTTAATATTAAATTAAGGTCTTTTAATATTTTGTTTGTATTTTCGATATTTCCAAGCCTTTGAGCGTAGTTGTCATAATCATTATAGATAACAATTGCATCGGGATATATCTGCTTAATTGTGTGGCTCAAAAATCCGCTTCCACCAAATAAATCTACATACGTTGCCGTGCTTGAAAACTCTTTTAAAGCTTCTTTAAATGGTTTTAAAAATCTTCGTTTTTGCCCCTGAAAAGGTAGAGGTGCCTGCGTATAATTTTTCATAAAAAATTTGAGTTTAAGTCGTTATTAGTTTATATTTGCAACTCTCACAGTAATTAGACATAATGAAGCCACAGCGAGAAGACTTTTGTCCTCCAACGCTGTGGCTTTGTTGTCATAATAAATTACTGTGAGAGGTTTTTTATTGTTGGAGGACGTTTTTTATTTCCTGCCTCCGTAGAAATTTCTGCAGTTACGCCTGAGGCTCTGAAATTTCTATCAGAAATTTCAATCGTCTCTCAGTAGTATTAATGTTAATATATACGTGATTGTGACTATAAGATGTGTTTGCCTTTTCAGCCAACACCGTTCCGTTTTCTGTGGTTACGATTAATTTGCCATATCTTGGCACGTACGCACCGACAACAAATGAATTATCGGAAGCGATTACTACATTCGTCTCCGTTGCTACTTTTGCTTGTATTACGCCGTTGAAGTAGCTAAAATCTTCTATACTTTCGGGTACAGGTGCTATTAACGCAGGTGCCTCGTAATTCTCAAGAGTACTCGTTGGCGTTTTTTTAATTTTAAACTCCAAAATCGTGATATTCTCATTAATTAATGTTTTGGTAGTCGCCAGCGGTTTGACGATAAATGTAGTTGTATAGGCACTTGTCGCAACACCTTCTTCATGCACTGCTCCGTAAAAGTCGCTTAGCCCCTTACCGACAAATCCTGACTTTTCTTCGCCATTGTACACATAAACATAGTCGTTCGGATAGTCGGATGATTTTAATTCAATCGTGGTGCCTAATGGTGCGGCGTAATTAAACGAAGTAGGAGAAGTTCTTTCTATTTTTTTGCCGCCAAAATAGATTTTCAAATTTTCAACTTCGTTTTGTACCTGTAAATCCTTCGAAGCCGACAGATTTAACAAGTTTTTTATAGCATTCGCATTTTTTTCAATGTATTGTGAGAGATTAAAAGCTTCTATGTGACCTATCTGCTTTGTTGTTGGATTAAATACAACTGCTCTGTCAAAGCCGTTCAAATTAGAGGCATCTAAAAGGTTCTCAATTCCAAATTCCGAAATAAATTCTTCCCCATTTGTATTATACGTGTAATCTACCGCTTTACCGGCTTCAACGACCCTAAATATAGCTGGGAGAGCGAAATTTGTAACTTTTCCATCAATGGCAATGCTTTTCGACATTATCTCGTGTTGAGAAGGCTTTCTTGACGATATGTACACTCTGTTTGGTGTAGTGCTCATTTTTTTTAATTTTTTAATTATTGATTAATTGATTTGAATAACTTCTATCCCTTGAGGTAGCGATTGCGTAAGATCTATTATTACGTTACTTTCTTGCTCTGTAATCCCGAGTTTCAACCTCCACATAGGAACGTCAATATTTTCAGCATTTGACTTTGCAAATGTTTCCATATACAACGCTACTTTAGCAGTGTAGCTGTTAAACATCTGCGTGCTTACAGTGTTATTGAGGGCTGCGTTGAGCCCTAAAATGCTCGACATGCTGATACTCTCGTCTCTGTGCCAAAAAGAATCCCAAGTAGCTCGAAATTGTGCTTCCGTTGGAAAGTCGCCCGTTTGAAACCAGCCGTATATTTCTTGTTTTGTTGCCATTATAATATTTTTAACCTATATATTCAATAAACATTACTACTCGATAAGGAGGCATATTATTATGAGGTTGATCACCACCTAATTTGAATTTTACTCCCTTATGCCTTGCATCGGACGGGGATCCGCCTACTATAGCATGAACTGAATAGGTATACTCGAATACACCCGTTGCGGTTTGCGACCAAAATGCAATAGTATCGAATGCACCATCTATTATTGGCAATTCGTTCGGTTTTAACGTATGCGTTTTCTCGCCGTCCATTTTACCAACAGTATCAAAATCTAAGTCGTCAGGATTCCAACCTACAGGCATACGAGAACGCCAATCAACGACTTCTTGCCAACCAACCGGAATAAGATTAGCCGGTTTGTTCCAAAAAACCATTCCGCCGCCAGCTTGGAAGACCCCCGCCTTTCTCTCCAGCACGTTTACTCGCTCTAATAATGTTCGTACTGTTGATTGCTCCGCTTTAGCATTTATTTTCGTCTGTAAATCCTTTAATTTTTCAATTCGAACAAAATCTGCCCAATTGTAAACATCTGACGCGGCATTGCCAAACCTTACGCTTCTTTCTTTTATTAGAATTTTACTCTCTCCGGATTTAAATTGCTTTTTGATTTGATTTTCGTAGATGAAAACCTTCTCCGAAACATATCCACCTTCAAATCGAAGTACCTCGCCGTTAATAAAAACCACACCGGAGGATATTTGACCTCCATTATCAGTGCATCCGTCCAAAATCGTAAGATTTCCTGCAATACCCCCCAATCCGTTGAATACTTCATAGGCGGTTTGGATATGATTCATTAAGTCATTCGTTAGCGGCACTCCGCCAGTCTGCATAAATTCTACTCTATTCAATACTGTCCTAAATAAAAATTATTAAAAATAGAAACAGCCTAAATACCTATTTTACATTTAGCTTTACATTTAATTTCAAAAAAGAACCCCTTGATAATAGTTTTTGGGGGTTTCAGGCGG
>JAGOJI010000100.1 GCA_017995195.1 Cloacibacterium sp. | reverse complement strand
TGTGCTGCAAAAATCCCTTGAATTGCCCCCATTAGAGTTCCTCTTTCCCCTGTTAAATCCGAGGTTACTTCTCTGTAAAAATTGGTCTCGAACAAATAACCCGAACCCACTCCAATTCCTAATGCAATTACCCTATCGTAAGCTCTTCCTGTAGCATCTTGCTCAATAGCGTAGGAAGAATTGAGACCTTGTCCTGCCAAGAATAATCTTCTTAATGAAGTTCCAGATCCTTTCGGTGCTACCAAAATTACATCGACATCTGCGGGCGGAATAATGCCTGTTTTTTCTTTGTAAGTAATTCCGAAACCATGTGAGAAATACAAGGCTTTTCCTGGGGTTAGATATTTTTTTACTGTCGGCCAAAGTTGAATTTGCCCCGCATCGGACAATAAATATTGAATGATGGTTCCTCTGTCTAATGCTTCCTCGATTTCAAAAAGGTTTTCTCCTTCTACCCAACCATCTTTGATGGCTTTGTCCCAAGATTTACCTCCTTTTCTTTGTCCTACAATTACATTGAAACCATTGTCTCTAAGGTTCAAGGATTGCCCCGGACCTTGTACGCCATATCCTATAACTGCAATGGTTTCGTCTTTTAAAACTTCTCTCGCTTTTTCTAATGGAAACTCTTCTCTTAACACTACATTTTCTTCTTCTGTTCCAAATTTAATTTTTGCCATTTTTATTAATTTTTATTTTTTTAATGATTGTTTTAATTTTTATTAATTTTTTAGTTTGCAACTTTACGACTCAACGCCTTCATGTCTACATCTGAAATATCATACTTTTTGAGTTGAGAAATTCATTGTTGATAGGGTCTTTGGTAGGATCATTTTTCTCAATTTCCATGATTTCTTTGTGGATACTTTCGCTGGATTTAATGATGGCAATTCTACCGCTTCGTACAAATTCAATCAGTCGATATTGTTCCAGTTCTTTCAGTAGTTTGTTGATTTCCTCATCTTTTCCTGTTACCTCAAAAACCGTATAATCTTCCCGAATTACTACCGTATTGGCACCATAGCTACGGAGCAATCTCTCTACCTTTACCTCTTTCATAATGGTTTGCGTAGGGACTTTGTAAAGAGCCAACTGTTGCCATACAATTTCATCATCGGTATTGTAAAACACTTTTAGTACATCTACAATTTTGCTAATCTGAAGCACTAAATTTCTTACTACACTCTCCGTTTCGATAACTACAATGGTAAATCTGAATATGTTATCTACTTCTGTGGGAGATGTGTTTAAACTTTCTAAATTAATCTTACGACGCGAAAACATGATGGCAATTTTATTCAAAATCCCCACTTGGTTTTCGGCAAAAACGCTTAGCGTATATTCTTTTTTCATTTAGCTATTAATTTAATTGTGAAGTGAAGTCGTAGAGAGTTGTAAAGCTATAAAATCGTTAAATTACTGCATTGTTACACTGCTACACTATTACATTGTTACATTATAATTATATCTCCTCTTTACTCAAGACAATTTCGGCGATTCCTTTTCCTTGTGGTACCATTGGGAAAACGTTCTCCTCCTGCTCCACTTCTATTTCCAGTAAATAAGATTCCGGGTTGGAGAGCATGTTTTCTAAAGCAGATTTTAGATTTTCTCTTTCTATAACTTTTTGTCCATCAATACCATAAGCGGAGGCTAACCTTACAAAATCCGGACTTTGTATATCGGTAAAGGAATATCTTTTAGCATGGAAAAGTTCTTGCCATTGCCTTACCATTCCGAGAAAACTGTTGTTGAGAATAATGATTTTCACATTGGGTTTAAACTGCATAATGGTTCCCAATTCCTGAATATTCATTTGTGCACCTCCGTCTCCCATAAGGGCAATTACCGTTTTGTCCGGTATGCCATATTTAGCTCCAATTGCGGCAGGCAAGGCAAATCCCATAGTTCCGATTCCACCACTGGTAATATTACTTCTGGCATGGATTTGTTTGGCGTATCTACAGACCACCATTTGGTGCTGTCCCACATCACTCACAAAAACGGCTTCGCCTTTTGTTAATTCATTAATTACATTCAGTACCTCGCCCATGGTGATTTTGCCTTCCGTAGGGTTTAGTTCTTTCTGAATCAGTACTTCGTGTTCTTTTTGGTTTCTAATGTGAAACTCTTTGAGCCAATTGTCATGAGTTTTTTGCTGAACTCTTTCAGTAAGTAATGCCAAAGTTTCTTTGCAATCTCCCCAAATCGGCACGTGGGTTTCCACATTTTTTCCAATTTCAGCAGGATCGATGTCTAAATGAATGATTTTGGCTTGTTTGGCGTATTTATCCAGCCTTCCCGTTACACGGTCATCAAACCGCATTCCAATGGCGATTAGCACATCACATTCATTAGTCAAAATATTCGGACCATAATTCCCGTGCATGCCTACCATACCAACGCCTAAAGGATGATTGGTGGGAATTGCACTCATTCCCATTATCGTCCAAGCAGTAGGAATGCCTGTTTTTTCAATAAATTGCAAAAATTCTTTTTCTGCTTCCCCCAAAATAACACCCTGACCAAAAACAATAAATGGTTTTTTGGCATTGTTGATGAGCTCCACCGCTTGGTCGATATATTCCATACGGACACGAGGCTTCTCTTTGTAGCTACGGATATGGATGCAAGGTTTATAACCTTCGTAATCAAATATTTGGAGTTGAGCATTTTTGGTAATGTCAATCAAAACCGGTCCGGGTCTCCCGCTTTTTGCGATGTAAAATGCTTTCGCTAAAATTTCCGGAATTTCTTTGGCATCGGTAATTTGATAATTCCATTTTGTCACGGGCGAAGTAATATTTACCACATCGGTTTCCTGAAATGCGTCTGTACCCAAGAGATGAGCAAAAACTTGTCCCGTAATGCAAACCACCGGTGTAGAATCAATCATGGCATCGGCTAAACCGGTTACCAGATTGGTTGCTCCCGGACCGCTGGTTGCAAAAACCACTCCGGTTCTTCCGCTTGCACGGGCATAGCCTTGTGCTGCATGGATTGCTCCTTGTTCATGTCGTACCAAGATGTGCCGAAGTCTGTCATTAAAATCGTATAAGGCATCATAAATCGGCATAATCGCACCACCGGGATACCCGAAAATAGTATCTACTCCTTCGGATAAAAGGGTGTCGATAATGGCTAAACTGCCAGTGCATTGATGGGTAATTTTCGACCCATTTTTAGGCTTTAATTCTGTTAATTCTTCCATGGTTATAGTTTTTTATTTTTTTTGAAAAAAATTGAAGGATTGAAAGATTTAAATATTGAAAAATCTAAAATTTATAATTTATAGCCTATCTACTCATCGGTTACACAGCCTTGTGAGGCATCTTTCACGAGTTGAGTATATTTATAGAGAACGCCATTTTTTACTTTGAGTTCAGGTTTTTGAAATGTAGATTTTCTTTGGCTGAGTTCTTCGTCCGACACATGAAGATGAATGGTATTTTTTACAGCATCTATTGTGATTTCATCACCATTGTTTACAAAAGCAATCGTACCGCCTTCATAGGCTTCGGGACAGATATGCCCCACCACAAAACCATGAGTGCCTCCTGAAAATCGTCCATCGGTAATCAATGCCACTTTGCTTCCTAAACCTTTTCCCATAATGGCAGAAGTCGGTTTTAGCATTTCAGGCATTCCCGGACCGCCTTTAGGACCACAATAGCGAATGACCACTACATGACCTTCTTTTACTTCATCATTCTGAAGACCGTTAATAAATTGATATTCATCATCATACACAATAGCTTTACCGCTGAAATATTCTCCTTCTTTACCGCTAATTTTGGCAACTGCTCCCAATGGGGCTAAATTCCCCTTTAGGATTTGAATGTTTCCGGTAGGTTTGATGGGTTCTTCAATGGGTTTCATTACTTTTTGTCCTTCCAACAAATTCGGAACATCGGCGACATTTTCGGCTAAAGTTTTTCCGGTAACTGTTAGGCAATCGCCATGTAAAAATCCTTTAGAAAGCAGGTATTTTATTACTGCCGGAACACCTCCCACCTGATGAAGATTTTCCATCAAATATTTTCCACTCGGTTTCATATCACCTAAAACAGGCGTTTTATCACTTATTTTCTGAAAATCTTCAAGAGTTAGCTCAATGCCTACACTTTTCGCCATAGCGATTAAATGAATCACGGCATTGGTAGAGCCTCCCATTACCATTACCATCGTTATGGCATTTTCAAAGGCTTTGCGGGTCATAATGTCCTTGGGACAAATATTTTTTTCCAACAAAACTCGGATGGCTTTCCCCATATCTCTGCATTCTTGGATTTTTTCGGTACTTCGTGCAGGGTAAGATGAGCTGTAAGGCAAGCTCATGCCTAAAGTTTCTATAGCAGAAGCCATGGTATTAGCGGTGTACATTCCGCCACAGGCACCCGGTCCGGGGCAAGAGTTTTTCACGATTCCGCAAAAATCTTCATCAGAAATTTGGTTATTGAATTTTTTACCCAATGCTTCATAGGCAGAAACAATGTTCAAATCTTCTCCCTTCCATTTTCCGGATTGGATGCTTCCTCCGTACAGCATAATCGACGGTCGATTCAGTCTGCCCATTGCCATGATGGAACCGGGCATATTTTTATCGCAACCTACTACAGCCACCATAGCATCATAATAGTGAGCTGCTGTTACCGATTCCATAGAATCTGCAATTAAATCTCTGGAAACCAAAGAGTAACGCATTCCGTCAGTACCATTGGTAATCCCATCGCTGATGCCAATGGTATGGAACATTAGCCCCACTAAATCGGCACCTTTCATGCCTTTTTTTACTTCTTCCGCCAATGCGTTGAGATGCATATTGCAGGTATTCCCATCGTAACCTGTGCTGGCAATGCCTACTTGTGCTTTTTGCATATCTTCGTCCGTTAGTCCAATGCCGTACAACATGGCTTGGGTAGCAGGTTGGGTAACATCTTGAGTAAGAGTTTTGCTGTATTTGTTCAGATTCATGCTTGTGTTTTTTTCAATTTATTCTTAGGTTAAGAGAAAAAAGAATTAAACTTAATTGGGTTTAAGAAAGTTGAAATAAATTGTTCTATAACCATCTAAATTCTAACCCCTTTAGTCTTCTTATCCCGAGCTGAGGTTTATTGTGTTACCATTTTCATGTATTCCTTTTGCATAATTGCACCAATGCTGTCCTCCCACTTCATTGGGAATTCGTGTTCATCTAATGATTGAATGCCTACTACTTCTACGGCTGTTCCACAGTAGAATGCATTATCGGCAGTTTTAAGCTCTTCCGGCGTGGGGTTTGTTTTTCTATGACTTCGTAGCCTGTTTTTCTTGCTAAATCAATAATCGTTTTTCGGGTAATACCATTCAAAATATTTCCCAAAGAGGGCGTGTAGAGTTTGCCGTCTTTTTCATAAAATAAATTGGCTCCCGGTCCTTCTGCTACAAAACCGTGCATATCGGTAAGCAATGCCTCATCATAACCTTCTTTTTTGGCTTCTGTGGTTGCTAAAATACTATTGATGTAGTGCCCGCAGACTTTGGCTTCTACAACGCAAGATTTAGGATTGGGTCTTTGGAAAGAGGATAGTTTTAGGCGAATGGTTTTGTCTCCCAGAAATTTACCCCAATTCCAAGCCATAATTACGATGTGAGATTCTTCGGAAGGGAGCAAAGACATACTCTCTCCGGAATATACCAATGGACGAATATAGGCGTCTCCAAGTCTGTTTTGTTCTAAAATTTTATAGGTAATTTTCTCTAAATCCTCGGAGGAATAATCTAATGTGAGATACATACTTTCTGCAGAAAATTTTAATCGGTCAAAATGCTCTTTGGCTTTAAAAATCTTTGTTCCTTCGGGAGTTTCGTAGGAGCGAATGCCTTCGAATACACCATTGCCATAATGCAATGTTTGTCCGTATATAGAAGTTTTGGCATCATGAACTTTTATAAATTCTCCGTCTTTAAAAATAAATGTTTCATTGTTGTAATACATGATTTATCGAATTTTTTAAATTTTTAATGAGCATAAAAAAACCTTTCTTGGGAAATCAAGAAAGGTTGGTATAATGGTTTAATTTACTTTTAATATTTATAACAAACGCTTCCTCGATTCAACTGCTGAGTTGAATGACTAACACGTTAATAATATTTAAAGTTGCGTTTTGCATTAATTTTAATGGTACAAATATATGTAAATAATATAACTGTGCAAATTATAATGTGAAAAAAATGAAAAATATGACTTTATACTTTCGATTTCATAATGAATATTGCCTTTTGTTGATAAACCCGAGTTCAGGTTATTAGTGATCTTTGGCGAAAAATTGGGGTCTTTACTGAAAAATAAATGAATTGATGTCAATACTGTCCTAAATAAAAATTATTAAAAATAGAAACAGCCTAAATACCTATTTTACATTTAGCTTTACATTTAATTTCAAAAAAGAACCCCTTGATAATAGTTTTTGGGGGTTTCAGGCGG
>JAGOJI010000031.1 GCA_017995195.1 Cloacibacterium sp. | reverse complement strand
CCGCTGAATCTTTTAATGCTAAAATAAAAAATTTCAGACTTCAACTCAGAGGTGTAAAAGACAAGGCTTTTTTCCTCTTCAGGTTATCCCAAATTTTTGCATAGTCCCCAAGTTTTGATACTGATCCTAAAATTTTCTCTCTTTTTCCGTAGTATACGAAATCAAAAAAACCGACCACAATATGGTCGGTTTTAAATATTTAATAGAAAAAAATTAATCAAATATATAACTCAAACCTACACTTAGAACATGTTGTTTTTTTCTGCTGTAGGTATTAGGATCTCCTGATTTAGATTCTATCATATCGGGGAATGTATTGGAAATCCCGTAATCGAATCTGGCATTGAGCTCTATTTTTCTTTTGTAACTAAAGCCTAAGCCTCCTGATAAAGCAAAGTCAAAAGAATTGGCCTTTCCGCCTTGGTCTGTATTATAGAATGTATTTGAATTATTTTTTACATTTTGACCAATTAAAAACCCAAATCTAGGACCAAAAAATCCAAAAAACTCACTTTCGGCTTCTGAGAAATAGCCTTTAAAGTATACGGGAACACTAATATAGTTATTGGCATATACTGTAGAGCCAAGTCCTTTTTCGCCAGCACTCAGGTATTCTACCTGCGGTTGAATGTAAAATTGATTGTCGTTGTCTATAGGAATCAATGCCAATACACCTCCATAATAAGCAACTCTTGCCGCAGATGGATTGTGAGCATTTTGTACTCTGGAGTAGTTAGGCCCTGCAATAATCCCAAACCTTGTATTTTCCAGTTGTATACTAAATTGAGCAAACGAAAAGCCTGAAAGTAGAAGTAGAACTGCAAGTATTATTTTTTTCATCAGTGGGTATTTATTGTTTTTAATGACCAAATGAAACGCTTAGTATGTCAAAATGAAATTTTGGCATGAGCGTTTCATTTGGTTTATATTTTAAGTTATGCCAAAACTTCGGCTACTGTTTTTCCTATATCTGCCGGAGAATCTACCACGTGGATACCGCACTCTCTCATAATTTTCATTTTGGCTTGTGCCGTATCGTCTGCTCCTCCTACAATGGCACCTGCGTGCCCCATGGTTCTTCCTTTAGGAGCGGTTTGTCCTGCGATAAATCCTACTACCGGTTTTTTGGAGCCACTCTCTTGGTACCATTTTGCTGCTTCAGCCTCCAATTGTCCACCAATTTCACCAATCATTACTACTGCTTCTGTTTCGGGATCGTTGATGAATAATTCCAATGCTTGCTTGGTTGTTGTCCCAATAATAGGGTCTCCGCCGATTCCTATGGCTGTAGAAACGCCATATCCGGCTTTTACTACTTGGTCTGCGGCTTCATAAGTTAGTGTTCCTGATTTAGAAACAATACCGACTTTTCCTTTTTTGAAAACAAAGCCCGGCATAATTCCTATTTTGGCCTCATCGGAGGTAATAACGCCGGGACAGTTAGGACCTATAAGTCGGCAATCTTTGTCGGCAATATATTCTTTTACTTTTACCATGTCTTCAACAGGGATTCCTTCCGTAATACAAACAATTACTTTAACTCCTGCTTCTGCAGCTTCCATAATGGCATCTGCGGCAAATGCCGGTGGTACGAAAATAATACTCACATTGGCGGCTGCTTTTTTTACGGCTTCCTCCACTGTGTTAAAAACAGGTTTACCCAAATGCTCAGAACCTCCTTTACCCGGTGTAACTCCACCCACTACGTTGGTTCCGTATTCAATCATTTGTCCTGCATGGAACGTTCCTTCGTTTCCCGTAAAACCTTGTACAATTACTCTTGAATCTTTGTTTACTAATACTGACATGTTATTTTTGCTTTATGCTTCCGGCTTTTGGCTTTTGGCAAGTTATTTTAAATGATGTTTCTTGTTTAAAACTTATTGTGAAAACTTATCAGCACAAAAATACTCAATTATTAAGAATTAATGCATGTTGGTTGAGTAATATTATCAATAAGTCTGATTTATATTTGCTTCAAAGATTCTTCAACTTTACTTCTCTCTTTAGATATTCTCTAAATTCTTCTGCCAAACTTCCGAAATAAGTTTTTCCTCCTTCCAGATCTTTGTTGACTCCTGTTTTCCCGAGTAATACGGCCCCTTTTCCTACTTTTTTTCCTGATGCCATACCTACTTGCCCCCAAATAGTAACATCGTCTTCTATGATGCAGCAACCGGCAATACCTACTTGAGAAGCAATTAAAACACCTCTCCCAATCAAAGTATCGTGACCTATTTGGATTTGGTTGTCCAATTTAGAACCTCTTCCGATACGTGTAATGTCTGTAACGCCTCTATCTATGGTACAATTGCAACCAATCTCAACATGGTCTTCCAATACTACATGTCCTACCGAAAGCATTTTTCGGTAACCTTCGGTGTTTTTGTTGTAATAAAAGGCATCTCCGCCTAATACAGTTCCGGATTGTATAATGCAGTTGTTACCAATAACAGTTCTGTCACCAAGAACTACATTGGGCATGATAATGCAATGGTTGCCTATTTTCACATCGTTTCCGATGATTACAGAAGGATGGATTTTTGTGTTTTCACCTATTTGTACATTTTGATTACAAATCTCAAAGGTCTGAATCGGCACAAAATACTCGTTGATTTTATTGAAATCTCTAAAAGGGTCGTCGGAAACCAATAATGCTTTCCCTTCGGGGCAATCTACTTCTTTATCAATCAGAATAATAGTAGCTTCCGAATTGAGAGCTTTGTCGTAATATTTAGGATGGTTAACAAAAACTATTTCGCCTGCTTTTACCCGGTGAATTTCATTAGTCCCGAAGACTTGGAAATTTTCGTCACCAATAAATTTTGCTTCAATAAGTTCGGCAATGGCTTTAAGAGTTTGAGGAGATTTGAATTTCATGAATAATGGTGGTTGGTAACTGGTAATGGGTAACTGTAATGGATATCTGGTAGTTGGTAGTAGGAAATTAATAATTATGAATGTCCGTAATTATTACTAAAAGCAGATAATCATATTATAATAATTCAATACTAATTACCAAATACCAGCTACCCAATATTACTGTAACTATTTTACTCTTTCTAAATAACTTCCGTCTTCGGTATTTACTTTTATTTTGTCACCCGGTTCTATAAACAAAGGAACCAATACTCTTGCTCCTGTTTCTACAATGGCATTTTTCAACGCATTTGTAGCTGTATTTCCTTTTACACCCGGATCTGCTTCGGTAACTTCCAGATAAACGGTTGGTGGAATTTCTGCTGAAAGTGGAACCTCATCGGCTTCTTTCAAAATGATGGTAACTTCTTCTCCTTCTTTCATGAATTGTGAGTTTTCAATCATTTCTTTATCTAAATAGATTTGAGTGTAATCATCATTATTCATGAAATGAAAACCATTGTCGTCTTCATACAAATATTGGAATTTACGGGTAATTACTTTTACCTCATCTATTTTGTGTCCTGCCGAGAAGGTGTTATCTAAAACCTTTCCGTTGGTTACACTTTTCAATTTTGTTCTTACGAAAGCCGGACCTTTTCCGGGTTTTACATGAAGAAACTCAATTACTTTATAAATGTCGTTGCTGTACTCTATGCAAAGACCTTTTCTGATATCAGCAGTTGTTGCCATTGAATTATATTTGTTTTTTCGTTGTGCGTTTTTGTATGATTATATCTAGTCTTTTCCCGATGAGCCGTATCCTCGTACGATTCCCCGTGGAGCATTTTGAATAAAGGTAATGATTTCGTCTCGCTCTGCTGTGGAAAGCATTTCTTTTTCGATATATGCTAATGCTTGAGAAACATTCATTTTCATTTGGAAAATAGCACGATAAATTTTTTGAATTTCAAATATTTTCTCGTTGCTAAAGCCTCTGCGTCTTAAACCTACTGAATTGATTCCCGCATAAGACATGGGCTCTCTTGCCACTTTTATATAGGGTGGAATATCTTTTCTCACCAGTGTTCCTCCGGAAATCATCACGTGTTTTCCTATTTTTCCGAACTGGTGAACAGCACTTAGACCTCCCATTACTACATAATCGCCAATTTCTACATGTCCTGCGATACCGCATCCGTTAACAATTACTACATTGTTTCCTATAACACAGTCGTGAGCAATATGAGAGGTTGCCATAATGAGGCAATCGTTCCCGATTTTGGTATATCCTAATGCTTTAGTCCCTCTATTGACGGTGACACACTCTCTAATGGTGGTGTTGTCCCCTATAATAACTTGAGAATCTTCTCCATCAAACTTCAGGTCTTGCGGAATTGCTGAAATTACTGTGCCCGGAAATATTCTACAATTTTTACCTATTCTCGCACCATTCATAATAGTTACATTCGGACCAATCCAAGTGCCATCTCCTATTTCTACATCAGCGGCTACCGTGGTAAATGGTTGTATACTTACATTATTACCTATTTTGGCTCTGGGATCTACTGCGGTAAGTTGGTGAATCATGCTTCTATTTTTGTTTTAGCCACTTGTGCCATGAGTTCTGCTTCTACTACTACGCTATCTCCTACATAGCCGTATCCTTGCATATGTACGATGCCTCTTCTGATGGGCTCAATAAGTTCTATTTTGAAAATTAATTGATCTCCGGGTACTACTTTTTTCTTGAACTTTACATTATCGATCTTTACGAAATAAGTAGAATAGTTCTCAGGATCCGGAACATTTGCCAGTACCAAAATACCTCCCGTTTGTGCCATGGCTTCAATCTGAAGAACACCAGGCATTACAGGTTCTTTAGGGAAGTGTCCTACGAAATAAGGCTCGTTCATGGAGATGTTTTTCAGACCAACTACATGGCTTTCGGATAGTTCCAAAATTTTGTCGATTAGTAAAAATGGCGGGCGATGCGGCAACAATTTCATGATGCCATTAATATCATATACCGGTTCTGCCTTTAGGTCAAAATCAGGAACATTTTTTTTCTTTTGAAGTTTATACTGTCTGTTCAGTTTTTTTGCAAACTGTGTATTTACGTAGTGTCCCGGCTTGTTGGCGATTACTTTTCCCTTTATTCTTACCCCCACCAAAGCTAAATCTCCAATTACATCAAGTAATTTGTGCCTTGCAGCTTCGTTGGGATAATTTAGGGTAAGATTGTCCAAAATTCCGTTCGGACGCATAGAAATTTGATCCTTACCAAAAGCTTTTTTCAGTTTCTCGGCAGTTTCCGGGGTTAGTTCTTTATCAACATAAACAATAGCATTGCTAATGTCTCCTCCTTTTATTAAACCATGATCCAAGAGCATTTCCAATTCATGAAGAAAACTGAATGTTCTTGCTGAAGAGATTTCTTCTTTAAAATCTGAAATATTTTTTAGGGTAGCATTTTGTGTTCCCAGAACTTTTGTACCAAAGTCCACCATGGTTGTTACTTCGTAACTATCGGAAGGGATAATGGTAAGTTCGGATCCTGTGTTGGGATCTACAAAATTAAGCACATCTTTTATCACCAAATACTCTCTGGGAAGTTCTTGCTCTACTACTCCTGCCTTTTCTATGGCTTCTACAAAGAATTTGGAAGATCCGTCCATAATAGGAGGTTCGGCACTATCCATCTCAAGTATCACATTGTCTACATCCATTCCTACCAATGCTGCTAAGATATGTTCGCAGGTGTGAATTTTAACGCCTAATTTCTCCAAAGTTGTACCTCTCTCGGTGGTGGTAACGTAGTTGACATCGGCTTCTACCTGAGGATTCCCTTCTAAGTCGGTTCTTACAAACACAAAGCCCGTGTTTTCTTTGGCAGGCTTCATGGTAAGTGTTACTTCTTTCCCTGTATGAAGTCCTATTCCCGATAGGCTTACTTCTTCTTTTAAAGTTTTTTGTTTTTCTACCATTTTGTACAAAAGTATTGATGTACAATGTAAAATGTATTTCTGAATGTCCTACATTTTACATGATACTTTTTACAATCATTTATTTTTTTCTAACTCGTTCAATCTTTTTACAATTTCAGTAAAGTTTCTGAAATGCACATAGTTTCTGCGGTAATCTCCTGCTGAAATTGCCGGAGAGCCATACAGCGTCTCTTTGTCGTTCACATTGGCATTCACACCGCTTTGAGCCTGAATACGAACCTGATTTCCTATAGTAATATGTCCTACTATGCCGGCTTGACCGCCAATCATGTTCCAGTTGCCTATAGTGGTAGAACCTGCGATACCGGCTTGTGCTGCAATAACGTTGTGTTGCCCTATTTTCACATTATGAGCAATCTGAATAAGATTGTCTACTTTGGTGCCTTTACCAATAATGGTAGAGCCTATGGTTGCTCTATCGATACTGCTATTGGATCCTATTTCTACATCGTCCTCGATTACTACATTGCCTAATTGTGGAATTTTAGCATATCCTTTTTCTGTAGGTTGGAATCCAAATCCATCTCCGCCAATAACCGTATTGGAATGTATAATGCAATTGTTGCCAATTACACAATCATCATAAATCCTTGCTCCACTGTCTATCTTACAATTTTCGCCAATTTTTACATTCTTCCCAATGTATACCTGAGGGAAAATCTGGGTGCCTTTTCCTATTGTGGTTTTCTCCGAAATATACGCAAATGCCCCTACAAAAACCTCTTCACCCAATACTACACTCTCGTGAATAGAAACAGGCTGCTCTATTCCTGATTTTTTGGATTGCATTTGTTGGTAAAGGTTGAGTAATATTTGAAAAGAAAGGTAGGCATCTTCAACACTAATAATGGTTGAAGGATATTTTTCCTCTTTTATAAGTCTCTCCGAAGCAATGAGAACCGAGCACTCGGAGCTTTGTAAATAATGTGCGAATTTTTCTTGGGCAACAAAAGAAAGATGACCCTTTTGCCCATTCTCAATGGGAGAAAATCCTGAAACTTTGGCATTTTCATCGCCAATGATTTTCCCATTGATAAAACCCGCAATCTGTGAAGCTGTGAATTCCATATTCCTGCAAAGATAAGAAAAACCCAAATATGCAACCTTAATTTTGTTAAAATTGTAACCTATGTTACTTAGAACCTGATGGATTTGGGCAGTAAAGCATGAGGTTGACGGACGTAGGAAATGTAAAGTTGTAAAGCCGTAAGGGGTGAAGTCACAAATTTACAAGTGACAAGAGTATTTGTGGTATAATTTTAAGATGTCTATAATGTGTGGTAAAATTCCGTCATTTATACAAAAATTTTGTATTCATGATTTTTGCCAAGGCTCAGTTTTTAAAAATTATTGGTAATTATTTATGATGTTCCTACTCCGCCCTTCGGGCACCTCTTCCAAAGGAAGGGGAATTTCCTTTATTTCTTAATAAATTTAAATTCTTTACTGTCGTTATCAGCAATTACAATGGAGATGATATATACTCCTTTAGGTAAATAAGAAACATCTACTTTTTGGTCATTAACATTTCCTTTTGTAATCAATCTGCCCGACATATCGTAAATGGAAAACAATGAGTTGTTGGAAGTTCTGGTAATGTTCAAAATATCAGAAGTAGGATTCGGGTAAATTTTAACCTCATCAATAGCTACTACCACATTAGCATTATCTAATATCCTTACCGAATAATCCTCTATTTCGCCATATTCAACATTATTACACGCACTTTCCGCGGGATTGTTGGAGAGTACAACCCTCATTCGGGTTGCTTTATCTCCTACATAGGCATCATTAGGAACACTAAAAGTAGCTGTTCCGGTCGCACTTTGCCCAATCGTGGTTGAGGCAGGTTTGGTAATGGTAATCGTTATTTTCTCGTTTTCTTCAAATTGTCCGTTTCTATTGTAATCTATCCAAACAGTACCCGTTTCTTTGTAGGGAATATCCGGCCATGTGCAAGTCAATGATATGGTATTGCCAGTAGTACCTCTCTTCAGAGTAATCAATCTTGACGCATCTGCTGTATAGTTTGTATACGTAGATTTTCCCGAATTGCTGTTTACAGTACCTTCAGTTGAGACTACTGTGATGTTTGAGATATATTCTTCATCGGCATTAGAAGAAGTAGCCGCACAATAACTTATTGCTAAAGTTGTAAAGTTAACAGACGAAGAATAGCTTCCCAACGCTCCTGAACATACTACAGCCACCTGTGCTTCGTATGGAGTTTGCTCTTCGAGATCGATAAGGTTTATATAGTTATTGTCTGTGGATATTTCCGTCCATACTGTTGTTCCTACGGCTCTGTATCTTATTTTATAGGTAGCATTTCCCAAGAGATCCCATTCTATTCTTGCTCCGGATAAAGTAATATTGGAAACTACAATATTCTGAGGTGCCGTTCCATCACAATTTGTTGCTGCTTTTACAGATACCGGTGCACTTACGGCATAGAATATATGATTAATAGCAGAAACTCTAATCTTAATGGTTTGTCCTAAAAGACTTGTCGGGATTGTTGGGTTTTCTGTCCCATCGTTAGGTGTGGAGGCGAATAGTGTTACCCAAGATGTTCCGTTGTCTGTAGTATAGTCAATTTTAACATCAGATACATAGTACGGAGCAGCATTGGTATTGGCTACGTTCCATGTTATCGGGTAAGTTGCATTGGTATATACCTGTGTAGAGGTAACCTGAAACGGCCCTTCTGCTCCCACAATAATTTTTCTACCGGAAGAAGAGGTTTGTTGTTGGTTCGTAATAGGGTGATTATCTCTTACCGTAACCACAAAATTGGTTTCTCTTGCTACCTTGGACACTGTTTCCCAATTAGCAGAGCTGGTAAGTTGTCCGTTCATTACATCACTTTCTCTTGGGAAATATCGAGTGGGTGTTGTACTTGGCAGCATGGATCTGAACAAGGCTCCCGACGTATTATTACCCGTTACCGTAAGAATAGGAGACGTGGCATTATCTATCTGTTCCCAAGTATAAGTCATAGGATTGCCCTCTGTATCCGTGGCGGTAGCAGAGAGCACAAAAGCTGTTCCTTTAGGAATGGTAATATCCGTCATAGGTGTGATAACAGGCGGATTGTTAGCAATAGCTGTTTCTACATCACAGGTTTTGGTAATTAAATTATTTTGAATCTGGGTAATACTCATATAATGAAAATACGGATCGGAATGGCGTTGTACATTGGCATTTGTAATTCCTGCATACCCCATGATGGTAGATCCTGAAGCCGGTTCTACATTAGTACCAGCATTTTCCAATTCATGAGAAAAAGTGTGAGTTGCACCCAGCTGATGTCCTAATTCATGGGCAACATAGTCTATATCAAACGTATCTCCAAATGGTCTACCATTTGAAGGAGAAGTAAATCCGGAGCCTTTTGCTTTAGAAGTAGCTACTCCGCTTGCATCTAACGTAGGACTCACACAAATACAGCCTATACAGCCTGCGTTTCCTCCTCCTCCGGAAGCTCCGAAGAGATGCCCTATATCATAATTTGCCTCACCTACTACAGCGGTAAGGGTTTTTTGTAGCTCCATATTCCATGCACCATTCGCTCCGGTAGAAGCAGGAGAATACGGGTCGGTATTAGCATCGGTATAAATAATTTGTGGACTATCAATCATATGAAGGTGTAATGCCAAATCTTTCTCCATAACTCCATTTACCCTTGTAAGGGTTGCATTCATAGCAGCCAAAGCTCCTGCAACACCGCCAAAATACTGCGTATACTCTCCCGTTACCGATAATGCTAATCTTAAGGTTCTGAACCTTCTGTCGGAAGAACTGCCGGCAACTACTCTGTTTTGGGCATAGCTTTTACCTGTTTCAAGGAGTTTTTTTAATTGTTCTTTAGATGCCTCATGCTCGTTGGTACTGCATTTAAAACCTATTGAAGTTTCTGTTTCTTTCGTTTTGGGCTTTACTACATATATGTTTTTTGTTTTATCGTAAGGCTCTATAAATTCGAAACCTTTTTCACCCATCATCATACATTGAAAATCATTAGGAGCCAGGCTGAATCTTATTCGCTTATGGGGATCATCTATCCCTACGCCACTGTAAGAACCCAACTGATATTGATCTGCCAAATTTTTATCCATTACCGGAAAACTATATATGACAAATTTTTCTAATTTCCCTTCCAATGTTGGGATTTCTAAAACTTGTGCTGCCGAATTTCTACTTTGTTCTTGAGTGTGAGATAATATGGATTTTAATTGTTGAATATCCAGCGTATAGAATTGGTTTTTATTTGAATGTTCGTGATGGTGTTTCGCCAACTGATGGGAAACCGGTTTCCACTGGGCAAAAGACGTTATCGCAGAACAAAAACTTAGTAGAAGTATAAAAAATCTTGTCATAATCATATTTTGATGGATGAAAAAATACTGAAAAATAGTAGTTTGTATTCAGTTGATTATCAATGTATCTGAAAACTGACTCCTGAATCTATATCAATTTTTTTAATTAAAATTTATAAGCCAAATTCCAACTGAAACCTAAATTAAATTTATTGGAACTTTTCCCAAATCCGGGTACAATCATGGGTTGAATGTCTTCTTGTTTAGTAGAGAATAACAAATACCGTGGCTGGGCGTTGACATCGATATAGAAATTACTCTTAAACAACCGAACACGTCCTCCTATATTACCTTCTAACCAATAGGAAGACTGTGTTGAAGCAGGGAATGCCACAGAAGCATTGTTCCCGGCATAGCCTCGCACGGGTATCTTTTGATATTCCTGACGATAAAATGAGGCTCCCAATTTCCCTCCTGCATAAAATCCGTTGAAATCGTTTTCACCATCTGTAGACAACATATAAAAACTGCCCAATTTTGCGAAAATACCACTTGCAAAAGCATCGTAGGCGTTTTTTTGGTACGTATTTTTCTCAAAACCAATATCGGCAACGGCATGTACATTTTTGTTCAAACGTGTGGAAACAAAGCCCTGAAACATTTTTTTATCGCTAAAAGGAGCTAAACCTGCATTCAGAACATCAAAACCAACCATAAAATTTGGTTGGTATTTCCATTTTGTTTTTAAAGACAGACTGTCTTTTTTTTGCCCAAAACAAAAAATTGAAAGTAGACTAAAAAATAAGATACAAGTGTGTTTTATTCTCATCGCTGATTTCGGTTAAATTAACTTGAGCCCCTACGACAGGATTAGATGTGCTTAGCTCTGTGGTAAGTCCTTCGTATAAACGTTTTATGCCACATGCCGGCGAAACGTACTGCGACTTAATCCCATAATTGATTTTCACTTTGGCTGTAGGTCCTGCTTTTCTCTTTCGTACATAAATTTCGGTAAAGCTACTTTCATCTACTCTCAAAGGAATTAGGGCAGAATCGGGAGCTACGGCTTTACTCAATATGTTTACTTTCCCACTACCATAGTCTACATCAATGTATAAGGTATCCGGTCTTACAATTTTATTGTTGGTATCTTTAAATTTTACCTTCATGCGAGCGGTTCCTTCACCACTGGTGCATACATCGTCTTCATTGGCACACGAAACAAAAGCGAGCATAAAAATCCACGACCAAAACAAATACTTACTCATTACTCTCTTATTATTTTAATTCTATTATCGCTCCATATTCTAATAACGGAAGATCCGGAATATTTGGAAACTTTATCGTGGTTTTCTTCAACTACATAATCTACTGCTTCTATAATACCTTGCGAAATATCATCAAATTTTAGAGGACTTTTGTCTCCACTAAAGTTTGCCGAAGTAGAAACTAATGGGCGGTTGAGTTTAGTGATTAGTTTTTTGCAAAAATCATCTTTTACTATGCGAATTCCTATGCTTCCATCTTCTGCCAGCAATTCTTTGGGTAGCCCCTTGGGATTGTCGTATACCATTGTCACAGGTTTTTCGCTCAGGTCTATAATTTGCCAAGCCGCTTCGGGTACCTCTACCAAATCCTGCAATCTTTTTTCGTTTTCTACTAAGATAATGAAGGACTGAGCTTTATCTCTTTTTTTTATTTCGAATATTTTGTTAATGGCTTGTACCTGAGTAGCATCACAACCTATCCCCCAAATGGTATCGGTTGGATAAAGGATAGTGCCTCCTGATTGTAGGATTTCAATAATTTTTTCCAAAATTTTTATTCTGATTTTATGCCGGAACTTATTGCAAATTCTTCTGCAAAAGTTACGAGTTTATTGGCAGTTTCGTCGTCATTAGTTGCTCTTTTGTAGGTTTTGCTCATAGAGACTAAAACCTGATGACAAAATTTTTTCATTCCATCTATCTCCATTTCTTTTGTCCAAAGGTCTATCTTTAGAGCTTCCTGATTTACATCGTCCCAAAGTGCCAACATAATAGCCTTGGTTTCTTGGTCTTCCACTCCACCATCGGGAGCATCAAAAGAAATTCTTTCCGGAATTCGGTGATCATCTAAAGTAATATTGAATTTTATTTCTGAATTAAGCATAATATGTTAATTTTTTGATTTGTATTCTTTTTAATTCAAAGGCTTGTATTTGCTTTGGTTGAATATATCCGTGGCATTCATCTTTAAAAAGTCCTGCAAAGAAGCTTTAGGGTTTTGAACAAAAAAAGCCCTACAGATTTGCCACCCCGTAAAAACACCTACACGAGGAGAAGATTTGATGTCTACCTCGGTATAAAATTTTGAAAAAGGTCCCGGTGCAAGAAATCTTTCCGATAACTTAGCATCATCGCTAAAAACCAAATTGTTTTCTATGAAATAGTTCCAAATATTTCCTTCGTTTGCTGCTGCCCACTCTTGTTGCTGCTTGGTATAGCCTATTTTCAGCTCATCGGGTGTGTTGGGTAAAAATACATCTTGCAAAGTCATTATTTTCCCTTGGGAAATCATTTTATCTATAAATTTATTTTGATTGGGGGTATGATGCACCAAAGTTTCTGCTACCATTTCCGAAATTTTTGGGAGCATATTCTCAGGATTCATCGATTTTTTAAAATACTCTTCCATACCGGTATAATTTCGGTTTTTTTCGCCCATAAAAGCCGACATATCTACAAACAACATACGTTCCTCGGGTCTAAAGAAAACAGGATCCAATACACTCTGTAGACTCGATGAATACAAATATACCTGCGGCGTTTTGAATTTTGGAAAATAATGTCTAACTCTCGAAAACAATACCGATAAGTCTTGTTGCAGTTTCGCTTTATCTATTTTTTGTACCGCTTCTTTATAAATTCTTATCTCGGCTGTGTCTTTCCTTCTCTGGGAATAGTCTTCATCGGGCACTGTTCCTTGAAACCAAGGATATTTAACCTTAAATTCTTGCAAAGAAATAGCCGAATTAAAATAATCCCCCGAAATATCTGTAATCTTTACAGATTCTGTGGTTTTTACTTCTTCTTTCCAAAGCTCCGAGTATTCTTTTTTACAAGATTGTAAGGAAAAAACTGCCACAAAAAAAATAAATAACAATCTAAAAAACTTCATTATTTTTACATCATAATTATACGAAACAAAAGTAAGGAAAATTAATGGCAAAAATATTCATAGAAATATTTTGAGAATATCCTATACTCTATTTTTTAGATGAATGAAAATTTGGACGCGAAAAACGCTGATTGAGAAAAGACGCGAGCGAAGCGAGCGGCAATGGGGTAAACTAAATTTCAATAATCACTTCTAAAACAGCAAACAAAAACAATTGCCCATGCAATCGAAAAAAATAATAGAAAAAATAGTGTCTTGGCTGAAAGATTATGCCGAAAAAGCTCAAGTAAAAGGCTACGTAGTAGGAGTTTCCGGCGGAGTAGACTCGGGAGTGGTCTCTACACTTTGTGCAATGACAGGGCTGAAAACGCTGCTTCTGGAAATGCCCATTCGACAAAAAGAAGACCAAGTCAACCGAGCTTGGGAACACATGAACGACCTCAAAAACCGCTTTGAAAACGTGGAAGCTATGTCGGTAAATTTAACGCCGGCTTTTGAGGAGCTGTATAAAACCTTTGATGTACAAGACGAAAAATTCCCGGCAGAAAAATTAGCTTTTGCCAATACCAGAAGCAGGCTACGAATGCTAACACTCTATTATTATGGGCAAATCAACGGGCTTCTGGTATGTGGAACGGGAAACAAAGTAGAAGATTTTGGTATTGGTTTTTATACCAAATATGGTGATGGCGGTGTAGATGTTTCTCCCATTGCAGATTTGTACAAAACAGAAGTGTATGAATTGGCTCGTGCACTGAATTTAGTAGAATCTATTCAAAATGCAATTCCTACAGATGGACTTTGGGATGTTGATAGAACCGATGAACAACAAATTGGTGCAACCTATCCCGAACTAGAAAAAATCCAAAAAGAGTGGGGCAAAAAGACAGAAAAAGATTATTCGGGACGTGATTTGGAAGTCTTTAAAATCTTTCAACGAATGAACAAAGCAGCCCAACACAAAATAAATCCTATCCCAATATGCGATATTCCTGAAGAATGGAGAGCTTAAAAAAAACATAGGACTCCGGTTTGTCATTAAGTAAATATCCTCTCCCAAGCTGAGTAAAAAGAATTAAAAAAAACAATAAAAAAGGAAAACAAGTTTTATGAGTGATAAAGTAAAAATATTTATCTATTTCATCATCGGGGCATTTGTGGGAATTTTGGCAATGTATCTTTTCAATAATTATAGAATTGAGAAAAAAAATCCAACAGAAAATTCTACAATTTTTGAGAATAAAAATCATGAAAATCCCAAACAAACGGATTATTCGAGAAAACAATATTCACAAAAAAACAATGAATACAAAAGAGATAATACCTCTGAAGAAGAGATAGATGAACTTACCAAAGAAGAAGCTGTAATCCCATACCTCAAAAAAAATGGGGTATTACCCGAATACTACATCACAAAATCTGAGGCAAAAAGTTATGGCTGGATCCCTTCTAAAGGGAATCTTTGTGAGGTTTTGCCCGGAAGAGCCATTGGAGGAGATATTTGGAGCAACAGACAAAAATCTCTACCTGTAAAATCGGGAAGGAAGTATTTTGAAGCAGACCTTAATTACCATTGTGGAAACCGAAACGCCAATCGTGTTGTTTTTAGTAACGACGGACTCGTTTTTGTAACATACGACCACTACAAAACTTTTCAGGAAAAATAGAATGTACTTATGTATAATGTAATGTACCATGATTATTAATCATGACATTAAGTAAACCATCAACCAAATGAATATCTATATAGACTTTGCAGAAATTGGCGATTACGAAGATTTTTATACTCAACTGAAAGAGAAAATAGAACTTCCCGATTATTTTGGAGATAATCTCGATGCACTTTACGACAGCATTACGGGAGAACTGGATATGCCTCTCCACATTGAATTTGTGAACATGAGCGTAGATCAATTAGAAATTTTTGAAGACTTGCTTACAACTTTGGAAGACGCCGAAGACCATACAGAAGATTTTTCTTTTGCCTATTATTTAGAACAATACGAATGAATTGTTAATTAATAATAATGATAATTAACCTCAGTTCCAAAAAAAATCGGCTGCATCACTTGGGGAGTGATAACAGCCGATCCCGTTTAAATTAAAAAAATTAGGGGATTTTTTATTTTAGTGGTGCTAATAAATCGATTCCGTCTACCGTTGCCCAAGCTCCCGATGTGAAAGATAGTTTACCCACTTTTGCATCTGAAGTGAAGGTTAAAGGATTTGGGCTTGCAACAGCATAGCCGTATTTACCTAAGTTATCGGAATTCAAATAATTAATTGGCGTTACTTTAATTTTTCCTTTAGCCAATTGCTCGGACTCTGTTACCGAATCTTGAATAAGGATTCCGTAAGCCTGCTGATTGCCTGTGTTTTTGTAACCTTCTGCATACACATTATTGAAAATTCCGTTTCCATGTTTTTTAAACTGAATGGCAGATATTTCGTTGGATCCCGCTTTTTCAGGAACTGTTCCTGCAGCTCTGATAAGGGTAATTCCGTTCACTTTAGGAGGAGTGGTTTCTGCATTGTTAGACGCTTCTATTTCCATACCGAAATTAGCAACTCCTGTTTGATAGGCGTACCAATTGTAGTTGGCTTGTCCGGACCAACCATCTTGCCAGTCGAAAGAATCATCAGTATTCCCGTATATTATGATATTAGAGGCACTTACAGTTCCTCCAAAAAATTCGATACCGTCATCTGTACCTTTGTATGCAACCAAATTCTCCAATACTGTACCCGAACCTACCGAATACATGGTAAAGCTATTGTATTCTGATGAACCTTCTCCAATTTTTCTACCTGCATATTCTACTCGTACAAACTTCAATGAACCTGAATTATCTGTAGGATTATTCCCTCCATAGATTTGTGACAAGCCATCTTCAGATGTAGCGGTAGTTCCACCTCCGTTTGCTTTGATAGGAGCATCTCCGTATAGGGTAATTCCACCCCAATCGCCGGGCTTTTTGTTGTCTGAAGTCCAAACGATAGGCTCAGATGCTGTACCTTCCATTTTTACTTTTCCTCCCTTTAAAACTATAAAAGCACTTACCACATTGGAATTAGCTGTAATAGTAGTTCCCGGCTCAAAAGTTACAGTAACACCTGGATTTACTTTGGCAATCCCTTCAAGGGTGTAGTTTCCTTTTTTAATGAGAATATCACTGGTAAAAGTTCCGTTGATTACCGTTCCGCTAAGTACCGGAGTATTGTTGGTAGGGTTGTTGATAACTACACCTCCTTCGTCTCTACTGGTATCCAATGTACATGAAACCGCTGTTAAAGAAACAAGCATGGAAACTCCTAAAATCGTTAAAACTCTTTTTTTCATAAGTATATTTTTATTGTTTTTAATTTGTTGTTTTCAATCGCCTCTGGTTTTCAGTTAAGGTGCACCGGTGTTTTACCAATCACGGCGATTTTATAACTGTTTTTCTGATTTTTTTTATTGATTAAAATTTATAGCCTACACTTAGGTTAAAAGAAGTTCCCTTTCTGTAATCCTCCATTCTTAGAGAGCTTTCCAGAATTTTTACAATACTTCTGTCTCCTAATTCTAATCGGTATTGTTGGTTCAAAATATTGTTGATGCCTAATTTTACATTCCAGTTTTTGCTCAGTTCACTATTCCAAACAAAATCTAATTGACTGAAAGGCATTTCATAGAAATTATCTAATCTAAAACTTCCCACACTGTAGATTTTCTTACCGGAAACATTGTATACCAACGATGCGGTGTGTTTTAAATTATTTCTGCTTTTCATTTCGTATTTTAAATCGGCATTTACAGTCCATGGAGCAGCTCCTTGCAGGGCTCTTTTTCTTCCTGCTTGGTAATCGGTCTCTTGCTCTTGTTGTTGGCTTCTTTCTACATTGCTGTACATAATGGTTGTATTGGCTCCAAAGGTAAATCCGTTAAGGCTTTCAGCAACTCTTTCTAAATCAATCACGCCTTCGAGTTCTATTCCTAAAATATCGGCATGTTTAGCATTGTAGAATGTGGTTAACCTACCATTGGAGTTTCCTGCGGCGGTATTGGTTCTTTCAATAGCATTTACGATTCTTTTGGCAAAAATATTGACAGCAAAAAATTCTTTTTTGGTAGGGAAACTTTCAAACTTCAAGTCGATATTGTAGTTTTCACTATTTTTAATGTTAGGATTACCTTGTATGGTCTCGTTATCCGGATTGATGTAGGAAATAGGAAAAGTCTCTATCAAAATAGGTCTGGTAATGGTTTTGCTCGCTGCAAATCTCAGATTGGATCTTTCGCCAATCCCTCTTTTTATAGATATTGATGGTAAAAAGAAAGTTTGGTTTTTAGAAATTCTTCTGTAAGGTGCGGTAAAAACATCACCTACTTCTCTGTACTTAATTAAAGACTGAGAATTTTCTGTTCTTAATCCTAACAAGATGTCCCACTGTTTGGTAGGTTTGTAGTTTACCGTAGCATAACCTGCTTGTACCAATTGATACAAAAATGCTCTGTAATTTCCGGTAGATCCTTCTTGAAAATGAAAAATATCATTTTGGATATTTCTGTTGAAATTATTCTGAATACCATCAATATCCGTTATGGTTTCCTGTCCGTTTACCGCATTGTTGTTGAGTCTTCCGAAAATAAATCGATAAGAAGAGTCTCTGAAATCTTTATATCCGTTGGCTCCCAAGGTAACTACCACAGGATAGTTTCCGCCTTCTCTTTCGCCTAAATTAAGTTGATATTCTGCCAAACCAGACCAATAGTCTTTCCCACTGAGTTCTAAGTATTGTCGGATTAAATTATTACCTCCATAAGACATCACAATGCTGTTGGGCGTGTTCTTGTCATAAGTACCCAGCATAATTTTTCTATCGGGTTGCATATAGGAATTATACACCCAGCTTCCTCCTACTTTTACCGAGTGTCTTTCTCCAAATTTCTGTGTTAGAATCCCTTGTACATCAATAAATCTGGAAATATCCATCTGGTTGGTTCGTATAAACTCGTTGATGGTTCTTTCCCCATTTCGGAAACCTCTCAAATCTGTGATGAAATTATCGGCATTCTGCAAATAGAAAGCTCCTAAATCTAATTTGGTATTGTTGATTTTATAATTCATTCCTACCAATGCCGAGGACTGAATATTGTAGTTGTACTCGGTTTTGGCTAATTTATTTTGATACTGTCCGGAACCATCAATATAATTATCTGCTCCGCTTTTGTAGCTGTACTCGTTGCTTTGGTTTAATGAAAGTAAATAACCCAATGTACCTGCGGTATCAAACTTTTTCCTTCCGGAATGCGTTAATCCAATTCCTGTATTGGGTAAACTTTTTACATTGTCTACACTCCAAGAATCATTAAACAAGCTCAAACTTTCGGATTTTGAATACGTATAATTGGGTTTATTGTTCCTTGCTACATCGGGCATAAGCCTGTCCTTGTAGTTTTCGCCTACATAGCCTTCTATAGTATTGGCGTTTTTGTTCATTTTAAAATGGTCTCGGAAAGTATTTTGAGTATTTACCCCAATACTGAACTCTATCTTGGTAAACTGAGTTTCCGGAACCAAAGTTTCTACATTAAAAGTGGCTCCTGCAAAATCTCCGTATAAATCTGCATTAAATGTTTTGTAAACATCTAATTTCCCTACAATATCTGTCGGAAATTGTTTTAGGGCAATAATTTTTTGAAAAGGATTGTTAGATGGTGTTGCCAAGCCGTTTACCAATAAGGTGTTGTATCTTTCTTCCAAACCTCTTACGAATATTCCTCGGGAAGCTACAGTAGTTATTCCCGTCATTTTCGTTAATCCCTGCTCAATGTTAGAAATTCCTTTTCTTGATATTTCCTCTGCACCTATCGATTGTTTTTGGATAATGGCTTTTTTCTGATCTTGTAGAATAGCGGTTTCCGTTTTTTTGTTGGAAGTAGCTTTAATGCTTACTTCCTCAATGTCTTTTTCGGTTTCTTTCTTTTTTTCTTGTGCAAAAAGCAAAGTTGTACTTGTCCCCAAAAAGAATAATGCCCCTAATGTAATCTTTCTTGTATTCATGAATTTTTACGTTATAATTTTAACTCAAACTTTTCTGTGGCAAATGTCTTGCTATCTTTTAAGGTAAGTGGTTTAGAAAATCTTAACTAATATTTAAATAATCATTAACAAAATCTTTGAATATTAAATAATTATTAACTTTAGGGCATTCAATTTTTTTCATATTAAATTTTGGTAATTTTGAACGATTTAAACTTTGAAATGGCTGACAAGAAAATTCTACTGATTGACGACGAACAGGATATTCTTGATATTATTTCTTTTAATTTGGAAAAAGAAGGGTATCAGGTTTTTACCGCTAACAACGGTACCGATGGTATTAAAAAAGCCACCGAAATAAAACCCGATCTTATCCTTTTAGATGTTATGATGCCTGAGAAAGACGGCATCGAAACTTGCCAAGAGCTTCGCAAAATAAAAGCACTACAGAAAACACTCATCGTTTTTTTATCTGCCCGCAGCGAGGAATTCTCTCAATTGGCAGGATTCAATGCGGGAGCCAACGATTATATCGTAAAACTCATTAAGCCCAAGGTTTTAATTTCAAAAGTCAATGCACTCTTACAACTTACCTCTCAAGTTTCCGAAAGTTCCAAAACCATTGAAATTGGTGACTTAGTGATTGATAAAGATAATTTTAAAGTAACCAAAGGCAAGGAGAGTTTTCTATTACCCAAAAAAGAGTTCGACTTGCTTTATCTCTTGGCTTCCAACACCCAAAAAGTTTTCAAAAGAGAAGAAATCCTCGAGAAAGTATGGGGAAACGATGTGATTGTAGGCGAAAGAACCATTGATGTACACATTCGCAGGCTCCGCGAAAAACTGGGAATCAATTGTATCCAAACACTCAAAGGAATTGGTTACAAATTGGTAGTATAAGTATTTTTCTCGAAAATTAATCCTAACTTTATAATTCAAAAAATATTTTTTGAATTTATTCATCATGCAAATACACAAACTCTCTCTTATATCAGCAGGACTTCTTACAGTGGTCATGAGTCTTATTGTTTATATATTTCATCTCTACCAATCCGATTTCAATGCTACACAGCACAATTTTTACCCCACACTTTTAGTAGCATTATTTATCGGCTTATTGTTCAATTATCTTGTCATCGAATTTCTTTTTAGAACCTACGGAAAAAATCAAATAAAAAAGTTCTCTCATTCTTTGCCCTCGGAGATTGTAAAGAGTGAAGAAGAAAGCATTGGCTTCAAAGAATTGAGTGAAAGAATATCCGGACTCAACCAAAAAAATATTTCCGAAATAGATACCATGAAGGATATGGAAATCTACCGACGAGAATATATAGGAAATGTTTCTCACGAACTCAAAACACCACTTTTCTCCATACAAGGCTATGTAGAAACCCTTATAGATGGAGGTGTAGAAAATCTGAATATAAGAGATAAATATTTGGAAAGGATTGATAAGTCTGTGGAAAGGCTTATCAATATTGTTACAGATTTGGATATGATTAATAAATATGAGGCAGGAGAAATCAACCTTAAATTAGAAAATTTTGACATCAATAGTTTAATTAAAGAAATTTTTGAACTTCTCGATTTGGAAGCACAAAAAATGGACGCTAAACTAATTTTGCAAACCTCATCTTCATTATTATTGGTAAATGCCGACAAACAGAGGATTTCCCAGGTTCTCATTAATTTGGTTTCCAATGCTATCCACTATTCCAATAGAGAAAAAGCACAGGTAGTTGTTTCAACAAAACCTATTGGCGATAAAATTTTAATTGAAGTTCACGACAATGGCATGGGAATAAAACCCGAAGTTTTGCCCAGAATATTCGAGCGATTTTTTCGTGCAGAAAGTAGCAGAAACCGAAAAGATGGCGGCTCAGGGCTTGGCTTGGCTATTGTAAAGCATATTCTCCACGCACATGGAGAAAATATTGAAGCACAAAGTACTTATTTGGAAGGAACTACTTTCAGATTTCTATTAAAAAAAGAAAAAAAATAATTCCCCAAAAGGCTTAATGAACTTTCACTACGCCTTTTTGTATTAGATTCCATGTGTTTTTGTCTAAATAAATCACTTTCGGATTGTTTTTAGGGTTGTTCAAACCACTTATATCGGTATTGCCTCACATAAGTTTTGTTTGCCCTTTTAGTTATAAGTAGGAAGTTGTTTAAACTTATTTAGAAAAAAAGTTCCGAGAAAATTAGCAATTTTGGATTGCAATTTAAAAGACTAATAATCTGGAACTCATCAGCAAAGATAAAATAGAGAAATGGATTTTACCCCATT
>JAGOJI010000099.1 GCA_017995195.1 Cloacibacterium sp. | reverse complement strand
AAAATGGTAATGCTCTCTTCTCGCCCTATTGCATTGGTTTCCGATGATGCTTCAGACAGTGCCTTGCGAAGAATGCTTTTCGATGCCGGAGAAGAACTCGAAGATTTATTTACACTTTGCAAAGCCGACATTACTACCAAAAATAGTCAAAAACAAGCTAAATTCAAGAAAAACTTTGAGTACGTTGCACAAAAAATAAAAGAAGTAGAAGAAAAAGACCATGTCCGAAATTTTCAGCCTCCTATTACGGGCGAACAAATTATGACAATGTTTAATCTACAGCCGGGCAGAGAAATAGGTATCTTGAAAGAAAAGGTAAAAGAAGCTATTTTGGAAGGAGAAATTACAAATGATAAAGAAGCTGCAACGCAGTTTGTATTGCAAGAAGCTGAAAAGTTGGGACTGAAAAAATAGTTTAAATAACGGATAATTAGCTTAAAGTAAAGGTGTTTTGACCTTTGTTTTCTAATGATAGTTATCTTGTTTTAAGGAGTCAAAGAGCAGAAGTCTGTTATTTACTGAAATTAAACAGTTTATAATAATATTGCTCAATAATTTCAATTCATTTTCTCAATCATTATTTTTATTCATTCTAAATCAATTAAAAAATCCTTAAATTTGCCTTAATATTTTAAGGTACTATGTTGACTAAAGGTAAAATTCAGGCGTTTTTAAAGGAAATAGAGGTAGATGATTTGGTGACCAATCTCCAAATTATGGGAGAAGATGTATACATTGATATGATAGCCCATTCTCCTGCCATGCACGAGAAAAAAAAGTTGGAGGTAGCTATGAAACAAGCCTTTGCTAACGAGTTCGGAGAAAATATTAATCTTAAACTCAAGATTTCTTCCCCCGAACTCCCTGCTCAACCTGAGATAAAAGGAAAAGAAATCCCCGGAATCAAAAATATTATCGCTATTGCATCGGGGAAAGGCGGAGTCGGTAAATCTACTGTAGCAGCCAACCTTGCTGTTACTTTGGCTCAAATGAACTTTAAGGTAGGTTTGTTAGATGCAGACATTTATGGTCCATCTGTACCTACCATGTTCGATACCGAAGGAGCTAAGCCTATATCAGTAGAACAAAACGGGAAGAACCTAATGAAACCTATCGAGAGTTATGGGGTTCAGCTACTTTCTATTGGGTATTTTTCGGGAGCCAATCAGGCGGTGGTTTGGCGTGGTCCCATGGCGAGTAAAGCCTTGAATCAAATGCTTCGCGATGCAGCATGGGGAGAACTGGATTTTCTTCTTATCGATTTGCCACCGGGAACAGGTGATATTCATTTATCTATTATTCAGGAAGTTCCTGTAACAGGTGCTGTTATTGTAAGTACCCCACAACATGTAGCTTTAGCCGATGTGAAAAAAGGAATTGCCATGTTCCAAATGGAAAGTATCAATATTCCTGTTTTGGGCTTAATTGAAAATATGGCATATTTTACTCCGGAAGAGCTTCCGGAAAATAAATATTATATTTTTGGCAAACAAGGAGCTCAGTTTATGGCAGAAGATTTAGGAATTCCTATTTTAGGAGAAATTCCTTTGGTACAGAGTATCCGTGAAGCAGGAGATGTAGGAAGACCAGCAGCCTTGATAGAAAATTCTCCCATCGCAGAAATTTATAAAGAAACGGCGAAAAAAATGATTGAAAGTTTGGTAGAAAGAAATAAAAATATACCACCTACAGAGGCTGTGAAAATAACCACTATGGCAGGATGTTCTCCTAAAAAATAAGGACAATACAATGAATGAAGATAAAATACAAGAAGACTTAGCAACCAAGGTGCTCGATGCGTTAGAAGTTATACGCCCGTTTCTGAACAATGATGGAGGAGATATAGAACTCGTAGATATCAAAGATAATACGGTGTATGTAAAACTTTTGGGCAATTGCTCCAGTTGTCCTATTAGCTTTTCTACTATGAAATTAGGCGTAGAAAACACCATAAAACAATATGCTCCTACTATTGAACAAGTAGTGAATATATAGGCTTTGTATTTTAACCTGTCATGGATTTCCTTCTTCAATCATTTTTATTCAATTTCCTGATGTTTTAAGATTTCTTGATCTTTTACATAATAAGGTATTTTTTCTAAAATATATTCCAATACTTCTATTCTGGCTTTGGTTTTTCGGTTGGCTTTGAAGACCTTCCAAGGGGCAATGTCGGTACTGGTTATGCTAAACATTTTTTCTTTGTAATTGGTGTATTGGTCCCAAAGTTCCAATGCTTTTTGGTCTACAGGACTATATTTCCATTTTTTCAGAGGATTTATTTTAATTTCTTCAAACCTTTTCTCTTGCTCATCTTTGGAAATGGAGAAATAGAGTTTGAGCAGGTGTACTCCGGACTTTATCAACATTTTTTCAAACTCATTTACTTGCTCCATAAAGAGAGAATATTCTTCTTCTGTACAAAAATTGTTTACCGGCTCTACCACAGCTCTGTTGTACCAACTTCTGTCGAAAAATACAATTTCTCCCGCTTTGGGTAACTGATTGATGTATCGCTGAAAATACCATTGCCCACGTTCTACCTCATCGGGTTTGGGTAAGGCAACTACTCGGTGTTCTCGGGGATTGAGGTGCTCCGTAATTCTTCTGATCGCACCGCCTTTACCTGCGGCATCTCGCCCTTCAAAAATAACTACCACTTTTTTCTGGTTTTCCACCACCCAATTTTGCATTTTAATAAGCTCTTCCTGAAGTTTGGCCAAACGAGATTCGTATTTTACGAATTTCAGAGCTTTTTCGGTGTCTAAAGTCTCTTGCTGAAGCAAGGCATACATTCCTTTTTTAGAATTTAATAAGTTGTATTCTTCTTGTGTAATTTCCATTTTTTATAATTGATTTGTGATTTTTAATTTCCAGTTTTTTTATAAATCGATTTGTTTTACCATTCTGAAATAGCGTTGTACCACGTTGGGGTCTACCATAAGATTGGCTTTGGATTGGTCTTTTTCATCGTAATTGAATAATGACAAGACGTATTTTATAGCCTCCAATCTTGCTCTTTGCTTGTTGTCGGACTTTACAATAATCCACGGACTGAAAGAGTTGTGCGTTCGGGTAAACATTTGGTCTTTATAATAAGTAAAAGTATCCCAAAGTTCCTGTCCTTTTGCGTCTACAGGACTGTATTTCCATTTTTTCAATGGATTTTTGAGTCTTCGGTTGAAGCGGTAGAGTTGTTGCTCTTTGCTTACCGAAAACCAGAATTTAATAATGTGGGTACCACTTTCGTAGAGCATGTGCTCAAATTCGGGGACTTGTACCATAAAAGATTCGTATTGCTCCGGAGAACAAAAACCCATTACGGGTTCTACTACAGCCCTGTTGTACCAACTTCTGTCGAAAAATACAATTTCTCCTTGGTTGGGTAGTTCTTTGATGTAGCGTCGGAAATACCACTGTCCTCTTTCTACATCGGTAGGTTTGTTGAGGGCAACAATTCTCATAGCTCTGGGGTTCAGGTGTTCTGCAAATCTTCGGATAGTACCTCCTTTTCCCGAGGCATCTCGCCCTTCGAAGATAATGGCAACTTTCTTGTTGTTTTTCTGAATCCAGTTCTGAAGATTTACCAGTTCTGCTTGTAGGAGTTGGAGTTCTTCTTCGTATTCAAACTTAGTAAGTACTTCTTGGTGATGAGGTGCATCATCTTTATGTTCACGCAGGAAATTAAGGAGTTCTCCTCTGGTATTAATTTTTAAAAAGTCTTGCAATTCTGCCATAGTAATTGGTTTAATTTAGGTTGAAGAATACCATAAATTTAATCAAAAAAGACCAATTTTTAGAATAAAATCCAATGATTTTTGGCAGTTTTAATGAAAATTACGGTTTCCAAGAATTACTTAGAAGCTGTTTAAATTTGAAATCTATAGCGGACTGGTTCACATGATTAAATGAAATTTACTAACTTTATCCTATGATTATCTCACGAAAATCTTCTCTCAAAACTCAGGTTTTCTTTGCTATAACCTCAGTTCTTTTTGTAGCAGCTATGGCGTTTTTCAGCCGAAATATCATTGGGTATCGGGATATTGCCTTGATTTTGTTGATGGTGGTTTCCAGCCTTGCCATGTTGCTGGACATTATCCCCGTTTTGGTTTCTGCCATTCTAAGTGCGTTGATTTGGAATTTCTTTTTCATTCCACCGTTGATGACTTTCCACATTGGAACTACGGAAGATATTTTAATGTTCAGTCTTTATTTTATCATTGCTTTGCTGAATGCAGTTCTCAATTTTCAAATAAGAAAATTTGAACAAAAAGCAAGAGACAGAGAAGACAAAGAAAAATCCATAAAACTCTATAATGCCTTACTGAACTCACTTTCACACGAGCTGAGGACACCTATTTCTACCATTATCGGTGCGGTGGATACCTTAAAAGAAGACAAGGACAGGCTTTCTGTTAAAAATAAAAATGAACTGCTGAATCAAATTGATATTGCCACCATTCGGCTCAATAAACAAGTGGAAAACTTATTGAGTATGAGTAGATTGGAAACAGGACTGCTTAAATTGAATTTACAATGGTGTGATGTGAACGAACTAATCCAAATGGTGGTTTCCAAATACAAAAAAGCAAATATTCATTTTAAGCCGAATGAAGATTTACCGATTTGCAGTATAGATTCCGGATTGATGGAACAATGTCTTATCAATATTATTGCCAACAGCATTCATTATAATATTGAAAATGTGATGATTAAAATCAATGCGTATTTTAAAGACCATTTTTTAATTATCGAAATTCAGGATAATGGAACAGGGATTCCTAAAGAAAATATCGATGATATTTTTAATAAATTTTATAGGCTTCCCAATACCAAAACCGGAGGAACAGGATTGGGTTTATCCATTGTAAAGGGTTTTGTAGAAGCACACGGAGGAACTATCTTTGCAGAAAATATAAAACCGCACGGACTGAAAATTACCCAAAAAATTCCGGTAAAAACTTCCTATATCAATCATCTCAGAAATGAATAGCACAAAAATTTTAGTAATAGACGATGAGCCGCAAATCCAAAAATTATTGGAAATTTCATTGGAAAGCAACGATTATAAAGTTATTCAGGCAGAAAACGGCAAGATGGGGCTGCAACTTTGTGCCAATCATTCGCCGGATTTGGTATTATTGGATATTGGTTTGCCGGACAAAAGCGGTCATGAAATTCTAAAAGAACTGCGAATTTGGTTTCAAAAGCCTATCATTATTCTATCGGTAATCGACCATGAAGAAGACATTGTAAAAGCCTTGGACAACGGTGCTACGGACTACCTTACCAAACCTTTTCGTACGGCTGAATTGTTGGCAAGAATCCGCTCTGCCATTCGCAGAAATCAGGCTGAAAATTTAGATACTTTGTACCAGAATAAAGACCTCGAAATTGATTTCACCGCCCGAACGGTAAAGAAGAACAATGAAATCATCAAATTAACTTCTACAGAGTTTAATCTCTTGGCACTTTTTATTAAAAATTCGGGAAGAGTGCTGACCCACCAATATATTCTTAAAGAAATTTGGGGTGTAGGTTCACAAACAGAAACGCAGTATTTAAGGGTGTTTGTAGGTACTCTTCGCAAAAAAATAGAGAAAAATTATCATGAACCCGAATACATCCTTACCGAAAGTGGTGTTGGTTATCGTTTTTCGGAAAAATCTTTATAAAATCTTTATACTTCCTTATTTCTTCTTTATAAAAAATTTTTAGTTTATCCCCCAACTTTGTTGATATAAAAAACAAAAAAATGGATAAACATGGAACAACGAGCAAAGTAACGGCAGGCTCACTATTGGTTGCATTAGGAATTATTTATGGAGATTTGGGGACGAGTCCTTTGTACGCTCTTCGAGCTACGATTGGCAATCGCCCCATAGAAGAAATTTTGGTCTACGGAGGGGTTTCCGCTATATTTTGGACTTTGGTATTTCAGACCACGATTAAGTATATTTGGCTGACTTTGAAAGCGGATAATCAAGGAGAAGGCGGTATTTTCTCACTATACGCTTTGGTAAGACGCTACCAAAAAAAAATGACCGTTCCCGCCATGATTGGAGCTACCACTCTTTTGGCAGACGGCATCATCACACCGCCAATTACCGTATCATCTGCTATTGAAGGTTTAGGAATGGTAAATGGACTGGAGGAAATCATTGTTCCCGGTAACAAAACGGTAATTTATATGGTAATCGCCATTCTTTCTATTTTATTTTTTATGCAAAGATTCGGGACTCAAAAAATTGGAAAAGCCTTCGGACCGGTCATGTTCGTTTGGTTTAGCCTGCTTTTGGTAATGGGGATTGCACAAGTAGTGTATCACCCAAATATTATTATGGCACTAAATCCTTATTATGCGTATGAATTGCTTTCACAATATCCAAGTGGTTTTTGGCTATTAGGTTCCATTTTCCTTTGTACCACAGGGGCAGAAGCCTTATATTCGGATTTGGGACATTGTGGAATTAAAAATATCCGAATCAGTTGGATTTATGTGAAAATCAGTTTGGTAGCCTGTTATTTAGGACAAGCAGGTTGGTTGATGAACCAAGGCGATAAATACCTGAACGGCAGAAATCCATTCTTAGAAATCATTCCGGACTGGTTTTTAATTCCCGGAATCATTATCGCTACATTAGCTTCTATCATTGCTTCTCAGGCGTTGATTAGCGGCAGCTTTACAT
>JAGOJI010000098.1 GCA_017995195.1 Cloacibacterium sp. | reverse complement strand
AAAGGAGATTTCTTAGACGAAATTAGAGAAAGTATTATTGACGACCAAAGAGTTTTGGCGGTAAAATCAGGATTCAAAAAAAGAGTTCCGGGTAGAATTTTAGGCGTTTCCAAAACAGGCTCTATTACTTATATTCAGCCCGAATCGGTGGTAAAACACTACTTCAAACTTCGAGAAAACGAAGAAGAAGAAAAAAAGGAAATCGATAAAATTCTACGAAAACTTACAGCAGAAATTTCAGAGTTTCAACCTCAGCTTACAGATTATCAGCAGTATATATTCAGTCTTGACATTACTCGGGCAAAAGCCAAATTTGCAGAAAAAATCAACGGTGTTTTACCTAAAATTAACAGGCACAAGTCTTTGAAACTCATTCAGGCGTTTCATCCGCTGCTTTGGCTTCGGAATCAGGCTGAAAATAAGGAGATTTATCCTCAAACATTAGAACTTTCGGAGAAAAACAGAATTATCTGCATTTCCGGACCCAATGCCGGAGGAAAATCCATCACACTCAAGACCGTAGGACTGCTTCAACTCATGATTCAGTCGGGAATATTGGTTCCTGTACACCCGAGAAGTGAAATGTTTTTCTTTGATAAAATAAGGACCGATATTGGTGACAATCAATCTATTGAGAACCACCTTTCCACTTATTCTTCTCGGCTCAAGAAAATGTCTGCCATTATCCGAGAAACCGATGAAAACACCCTTTTGTTGATTGACGAATTTGGGACAGGTTCTGACCCTGAACTGGGAGGAGCTTTGGCAGAAGCATTTTTGGAGTTTTTTTACGAAAAGCAAAGTTTTGCCATTATTACCACCCATTATACCAACATAAAATTAGTGATAGAGCAACTTCCTCATGCTCAAAACGCTGCCATGCTCTTTGATGAAGAAACTCTTGAGCCTATGTATAAACTGGAAATAGGACAGGCAGGAAGTTCTTTTACCTTCGAAGTAGCCGAAAAAAACAAAATTCCTCGTTTTATCCTTCATTCGGCGAAGAAAAAAGTAGAAAAAGATGTAGTGAATCTGGATAAAACCATTGTAAAACTTCAACAAGAAAAATTTGAGGTCGAAAAACTAAAATCGGATTTAGCAGAAAAAAGAGATTCTACAGAAACCAAGCGAGATAATCTTAAAAAACTCAACGAGCAACTCCAACAAAAACTTTTTAATTTCCAAAAACTCTACGAAGAAGAACACCGCAAATTGCAGTTTGGGAACAAAGTAGAAAGCTTTATAGACAGTTATGTAAAAGGGAAATCCCGAAAAGAGGTCGTAAAAGATTTTGTGAAAATTCTGGAACAAGAGAAATTCCGAAAAACACAAGACACCAATAAAACAGATGTTGAAAAACTAAAAGTAACCAAACGAAAGATTACTCAGGAGCTGAAAAAAGAGAACATTCAGCAAAGCATTAGCGAAACCGTAGAGAAAATA
This sequence comes from Cloacibacterium sp., assembly GCA_017995195.1. Lineage (GTDB taxonomy): Bacteria > Bacteroidota > Bacteroidia > Flavobacteriales > Weeksellaceae > JAGOJI01. The sequence goes on along the minus strand of JAGOJI010000098.1, from coordinate 5,473 downwards.
GAAGAACAGAAAAAAACAGAACGAAACCTTTGGTTAAAAGTTGGGCAACGGGTAAGAATAGTGGGAAGCACAAGCATAGGAACTATAGAAAAAATAGATAAAAACAACAAAGTAACCCTTAACTATGGAGCATTCAAAACGCAGATTAATGCCAATGAGCTGGAAAGGGTTTAACTTAAACATTCTTAATCAATCCTAAAAAAAACAAGTAAACAGCTATTGATTCCAAAAATAGTAAGTATCGTATTTTGAACTCAATATTTTTCTTGCATTAGGTCTTAAATAACTATATTTGCCTCACGTATCAATCATTAAACCTCACATCATCTGTGTCAAATATTGTAGAAGAAATCAAAAAACCCATTAGCGAAGAAATGAAACTTTTCGAGCAAAAGTTTTATGAATCTATGCAGAGCAAAGTTCCTTTGCTGGATAAGGTTACCAGATTTATTGTAACCACCAAAGGCAAACAAATGCGTCCCATGTTTGTATTTCTCTGTGCCAAACTCGTGGGCAATGTCAACGAAAAAACCTTTCGTGGAGCATCGATGATTGAACTGATTCACACCGCCACATTGGTACACGACGACGTGGTAGACGAGAGTTTTAAACGCCGTAACTTTTTCTCGATTAATGCTTTGTGGAAGAACAAAATTGCTGTTTTGGTGGGAGATTATCTCCTCTCCAAATCGGTTTTGCTTTCTACCGATTATCGGGATTTCGACTTGCTATCCGTAATCGCCAGAACCATTAGAGAGATGTCTGAAGGCGAACTGTTACAACTCGAAAAAGCCCGAAAACTCGATATTACCGAAGAGGTATACTACGAAATCATTCGCCAAAAAACCGCTACACTCATTGCTGCTTGTTGCGAAATAGGAGTTTTATCAAACAATGCCGACGAAAAATTAGCCCGAAAAATGCAAGAATTTGGGACATTTACCGGAATGGCTTTTCAGATTAAAGACGATTTGTTTGATTACCAAAGTAAGAACATCATAGGAAAACCGGTAGGAATAGACATCAAAGAACAAAAAATGACCTTGCCTTTGATTCATATCCTAAAAATCGCCAACGAAAAAGATCGAAAATATTATTTCGATACCATCAAACGCTATAATAACGACACCAAAAGAGTAAAAGAACTCATTGAATTTGTAAAAAAATCCGGAGGATTGGACTATGCCATTGGCGTGATGAAAGATTTCCAACAGAAAGCATTGGATATTCTCGATGAATTCCCCGATTCCCAAGCAAAACACTCACTTCAATTGATGCTTAACTACGTAATTGAAAGAAAGTTTTAATCGGTAAAAAATCAAAAAATACTATGGACAATTACCTCAAAATAAACAAAGAAACTTGGAACAAAAAGGTAGAGGTTCATTTGAAATCCGATTTTTATTTTGTTGATGAATTTATAAAAGGAAAAAACTCCTTAAACCCTATTGAACTAAGTATTTTAGGAAATATACAGGGCAAAAATATCCTTCATCTACAATGTCATTTTGGACAAGACAGCATCTCTTTGTCTCGGTTGGGCGGAAAAGTTATTGGAGTAGATCTGTCGGACAAAGCCATTGAAGCCGCTTGGGATTTGGCAAGGAAAACCAATAACAACACAGAATTTATTTGCTCCGACATCTACGAACTACCCGAAAAACTCCACCAAAAATTTGATATAGTATATACTTCCTACGGAACCATCGGTTGGTTACCGGATTTAGACCGTTGGGCAAAAGTAATCTCCCATTTTTTAAAGCCCAAAGGTCAATTTATTCTTATAGAATTTCACCCTACAATTTGGATGTTTGATGACGATTTTACCGAAATAAAATATCATTATTTCAATGAAAAACCCATCATAGAAAATTTTACAGGAACTTATGCCGACAGAAATTCTACCATAGAAACCCAAACCATCAGCTGGAATCACAGCCTTTCCGAAGTACTATCAAGCTTACTAAATAATGGTCTTCGTTTAGAAAGTTTTGAGGAATTGGACTACTCTCCTTATCGTTGTTTCAAACATATGGTAGAAGTAGAACCCAATAAATTCAGAATAAAACATCTCGATAACAAGGTTCCTATGGTTTATGCCCTTTCTGCCATCAAGCAATAAGGAAGATTTCAATAAATCATTTTTTATTCCGAAATTTGCCTTCTTAAAATAATTAAATCATTTTTTATGGAAAATATATTAGATTGTGTGATTATTGGTTCCGGACCTTCAGGATTTACGGCGGCTATTTATGCTGCAAGAGCAGACATGAAACCCGAATTGTATACCGGAATGCAACCCGGCGGACAGCTTACCACGACTACCGAAGTAGACAATTTCCCCGGATATCCCAACGGAATTACAGGCCCTGAAATGATGACCGACTTGCAAAAACAAGCTGAGCGTTTCGACACCAAAGTACATTATGAAATGATTACGAAAGTAGAATTTTCAAAAGAAGTAGGTGGTGTACACAAAATTTGGGCAGGAAGCAAAGAAATACTCTCAAAGACTGTGATTATCTCTACCGGTGCTACTGCAAAATATTTAGGTCTCGATGACGAAAAAAAATACAATGGCGGTGGTGTTTCGGCATGTGCTACCTGCGACGGATTTTTCTACAAAGGAAAAGATGTAGTGGTAGTGGGAGCAGGAGATACTGCAGCAGAAGAAGCAACCTATTTAGCCAAAATATGCAACAAAGTAACCATGCTGGTACGTAGAGACGAATTTCGTGCCTCAAAAGCTATGGTACACAGAGTTCAGAATACACCCAATATTGAAGTAAAGTACAACCACGAACTCATTGCCATAGAAGGTGAAAACAACTTGGTAGAACGTGCGGTAGTCATTAATAACAAAACGAAAGAAACTTCTACAATAGACGTACACGGTATTTTCATTGCCATTGGACATCAGCCCAATACAGAGATTTTCCAAGGTCAGATTCATCTCGATGAAAACGGATACATCATCACCGAAGGAAAGTCAACAAAAACCAATGTACCGGGTGTTTTTGCGGCAGGAGACGTACAAGACCATCAGTACCGACAAGCCATTACGGCAGCCGGAAGCGGGTGTATGGCAGCCATGGACGCAGAAAGATATTTGTCTGAACAAAAGTGATGCAAAATCAGGTAAACTTTTTTCAGGCTTTACTATTAGTATTTTTCGGAGGAGGAATAGGAAGCGTATGCCGTTTCTTGGTATCACGCTATACCGCTCAAATTATAGAGTTGGGTAAGTTTCCCCTAAGTACCTTTATTGCTAATATCTTAGGAAGTTTCCTCATTGGTTTTTTAATGGCAAAACTTACAGATGAACCCAACCATCCCTTAAAGTTTCTTTTAATGGTAGGTTTTTGTGGTGGATTTACCACATTTTCTACATTTTCTATCGAAAATTATAATTTGTGGATAAGCCAGCATTATTCAGTGCTCTTCTTCAATATATTTTTAAGTTTATTTTTGGGTATTTCAGCTGTATTCTTAGGTTTTTTAGTGGGGAGATAACAGTTTTTTCTACTGAAAACTAAACAATTAGAAAAATACCACAAAAACCTTAAAAAATAATTTTGTCAAAATTCAAAAGAGTGCTATATTTGCACCACTGAAAAACGAGAAACTTCGTTTTTTTGGAGAGATGGCAGAGTGGTCGATTGCGGTAGTCTTGAAAACTATTGACTGTAACAGGTCCGGGGGTTCGAATCCCTCTCTCTCCGCTAAAAGCCTTGTAAATCATTGATTTGCAAGGCTTTATTTTTAAAGGTGCTAATATAGGTGCTAGTTTTAGTGGGTCTTATTTTTTTTCAAAATCAATATTAATATCTTTTACAAAGACATCAATAAACCGAACAGGATTATCGGCTGTTATCTTATCTTCTAAATTACTCAACTGTAGTTGATGGCGGAAAATTCTTTGAATATATCGCATACATAAAAATACATTTTTTATCACTATAGCTCAAATAATATCCTATATTTGTTTACTAGATTGTGATGTTTTTTCACAGTCTGTCGTTATATGCCATTTAAAAATACGAGAATGCAAACTTTTTTTAACCAACCAGAAGCTACTTTTTATCACGTAACGACAATTGAAAATTGGACAACAATTCAAGCCAATGGATTAAATGGACCACTATTCGTTTCAAGAGTTGGTGAACTTCCTGTTCTTTTAGCAATTGCACTTGAACAACTACCCGAAATTTATAAGACAGTAGAAATCGTTTTCTTAAAATTACCTCAATCTCAAAACAATTTTACGGTAGATGAAATAAGACCCGACAATCAAGCTTGTGTTGAATGGACACAGCCATTTCAAAATATTATTATTCGCAGGCATATTCCAATTGAAAGTATTGAACTGATGATGAAGTTGAACTTAGGGCAAGAACCACAAAGAACATTTTTAATGACGTATTTGACACAAATTGCAACTGCGGGACAAGTAAACTATCGAAATCAAAGTATAACACAAAGAGCTAATCAATTCATATATTAAACTTTAAAATATGACGACAATTACTTGCTTAGATAAAGAAGGATACCTCATAATTTTAAATATTCCTACGAAGTTGAAAATGACGAAGGAAAAGATGTATGGAAATTTACGATTATACCCGAGGGTGAAATCTACAAAGATTTCTTTTTTTTTCAGCAAAAGAGACGGCAGACAATTATATAAAGGTTACAATGATTAACAATCATAATCAAATTGAATATTCAGCGAAAGGAATTCCAGAGAAAATAATACAAGAGTTACGAAACTTATCTGATAAGGTAATTATTTCAAGCAGTAACAATCCTCTTTATAAGTCATTTGACGAAGAATATAGAACACTTCCTGCTTACAAAGTTTGGAATAGATTAATTGTACAAGGTAAAGCAAGTTACGATACAGAGATTGACACATACAAACTTGAATAGAAAAACGGCATATGACACGGGTAGCTGTTGCACAACTCCTATTTTTTAAAATATACTTTTAAAACATAAAATTCGCCCTGATTTATTTTTCGGTAAGCTTAGAAATCAATTTTAATCTAAGATGCCCCTTTAAATGCTTCAGCTTTTTAATCAAACCCTTCAGAGAAAAATTCTTCCAAACTCATATTAAAAGCCTGTATTATTTTTACAAGAGTGCTAAATCTTAAATCCTCACCTCTTCCATATCGTCCAAACTGAGCACGTGATATATTGTGTTCATATGCAAAATACTCATAGCTAGTATATCCTTTGGCTATCCTTATTTCCTTAATTCTCTTGCCTAATTTTTTTAATACTTCTTCTTTAGAAAATTCATTTGCCATATATAAAAATTTTAAGATTAATTTTTTATACAAATCCAATACTGTCCTAAATAAAAATTATTAAAAATAGAAACAGCCTAAATACCTATTTTACATTTAGCTTTACATTTAATTTCAAAAAAGAACCCCTTGATAATAGTTTTTGGGGGTTTCAGGCGGTT
>JAGOJI010000002.1 GCA_017995195.1 Cloacibacterium sp. | reverse complement strand
ACCGCCTGAAACCCCCAAAAACTATTATCAAGGGGTTCTTTTTTGAAATTAAATGTAAAGCTAAATGTAAAATAGGTATTTAGGCTGTTTCTATTTTTAATAATTTTTATTTAGGACAGTATTGATCCTCACTCTATTATTGGGTTCGGCATTGGGAATAAATGCACAGGAATCCCAGAAAAACCACATCAGTTTCAATCCTGCCAATCTTGCTTTCGGAACGCTTCAAGTGCAATACGAAAGAGGCATCAATAAAGATATGACGGTAGGTCTTTCTTTGGGAACCAAGTTTTCTTCGGGAATTTTCAAGATTTCGGGGTTTGATTCCAACGATATAAAAACCAATGATTTTAGTTATACCGGAATTAAATTAATCCCAGAATACCGATGGTATCTGCAAAACACCGATAAATCTTATACCGGATTTTATGTGGGTGCTTACTACAAATTCCAAAGTTATACCGACGATGTTAAAGGTACCTACTACTCTACTTCCGGCGAAACCAGTCCGATTGATGTAAAAGCGAAACTCGTGAGCAATGCTTTTGGCTTGGAAGCAGGTTATAAACTGCCTATTAAAAAGCATTTTTTTATTGATTTTGTAATTATGGGACCCGGTTATTCTTCCAACAGTCTTACGATTACCAAAAACCAGCCTTTACCTTTAGAATTTTACAAAGACGCTATAAAAGGGCTTAAAAACAAGTACGATTTTCTTGGTCAGATCGGCGATAAGGAGTTTAAACACAACGGCGACAATACTTCCACGGTTAGTTTCGGTCTCCCTGCTTTCCGATACGGTATTAATTTGGGATATTCTTTCTAAAAGACCTGCTATAAACAAAAAAAGCATTCAAAGTTATTTTCTTTGAATGCTTTTTTATACTTGATAGTCAATTACTTATTAATCGCAGCAACCCCCGGAAGTTCCAAACCTTCCAAAGATTCCAACATGGCTCCACCACCTGTGGAAACATAAGATACCTTGTCATCATATTTAAATTGTTTCACAAAAGCTACAGAATCTCCGCCTCCAACAAGCGAAAATGCTCCTAATTTTGTGGCTTCTGCAATGCTATTGCCTAATTCTACTGTTCCATTGGCGAAATTCGGCATCTCAAAAACACCTAAAGGCCCGTTCCAAAGAATGGTTTTAGAGTTCATCAACACATCATGATTGATGGCTATACTCTTCGCACCTACATCTAATCCCATCCAACCTTCCGGAATATCATACGCATCTACTTCCTTTCTTTCTGCATCATTGGAAAATGCATCTGCCACTACCATATCTACAGGGATATATACTTTTACATTGTTTTCTTCTGCTTTCTTCAAAATTTCCAAAGCCAAATCCATTTTATCTTCTTCTACCAAAGAAGTTCCTGTTTTTCCTCCTTTTGCCTTGATGAAAGTAAATGCCATACCTCCGCCGATAATAAGGTTGTCTATAGCCGGTAAAATATTTTCGATAATGGTAATCTTCGTGGAAACTTTAGAACCTCCCAAAATAGCAGTTATAGGTCTTTCTCCGCTATGTAATACTTTATCTATAGCCTCTAATTCTTTTGCCATCAGTAAACCGAAACATTTCGTTGAAGAAAAAAACTGAGCAATTACTGCAGTAGAAGCGTGTTCTCTGTGTGCTGTTCCAAAAGCATCATTCACATAAATATCTGCCAATTTTGCCAGCTTCTCTGCAAAATTTTTGTCGCCACTCTCCTCTTCATTATAAAAACGTAAATTCTCTAATAGTAAAATATCGCCCGGTTGTAATTTTTTTGCCATTTCTTCGGCATCATTTCCTATACAATCATTGCAAAACTTTACTTCTTTTCCAAGAACTTTGGATACTTCTTCTACAATATTTTTCAGCGAAAAATCCGGATTTACTTTTCCTTTTGGTCTTCCTAAGTGTGACATGAGTATCACAGCTCCTCCATCATTCAGTATTTTATCGATAGTAGGTTTTGCGGCTACAATTCTTGAATTATCGGTTACTTTGAATTGGGCATCTTGAGGGACATTAAAATCTACACGAATAAGGGCTTTTTTGCCTGAAAAATTGAAATCGTTTACAGTTTTCATTGGATATTTTTATTATTAAAATGTATAAAGTAAAACCTTATTTTTTACCTGAAAATTTACTTCCACAAATTTAGGATTTCTTTTCAAGTTAATTAAAAAATTAGCTGCCAAAATTCCACAAAATTTCGAACTACATTATTCAACATTTTTTTCTTTATTATAAAAAAAGAGAAATGTAGATGTTGTTGTAGCTCGGGTTTTTGTGGAGAAATAAAAGAATTTATTTCATCACATTTGGTTCAAACTTAGTTCATAATTAATTAACATTATAATTAATTGATTTTTAATGGTTTTTAGGGGTTACCAACAATTGTCAATAACTGTTGTGCAAAGCATTTGTTAGAAAATCCATTCTTGAAAACTTCATCATATCTGTACTTCAACTTTCTTAAAAAAGATTCCGGAAATCCAAAAATATTTCTGCAATATGAATTTAATTTTAATAAAAAAAGAGAATCTTACTCCAACTTTTCCACAAGGTTTGTCAATGTTCTTCACACCAAAATTTCTATAATGTTAATTGATGTATTTTCAACTGATTACGAATTCTTTCGTCCTTATAGAAGATTATAAATCAGGGGGTTATGAAAAGATGTTTTTAAAATGTATTGTGGATAAAATTAAAAACAAGTCAAAAATGTTTTTTTAACACAAGGTTAGACAAATATTTTTTAAAATTATTATGCTTTTAAACCAAACAAAGGCATAATATTTATCAAAGTAATTCAAATTTTTTGTTTCATAAGTAAAGCACCTTTGTCTGTCTTGAAAATATTTTCACGCATTATAAAGAAATCTTTGTTTTGCCTTGTGTTTGAAACACGCAATTTGAAGTTAAGTATTTTGAAGTAAATTTGTAAGAAATCAAAAGTAAAAAAACGAAAAAAATAGCCATCGCCTGCGACCACGCCGGTTTTGAATACAAAGAATACCTCACGTTTTATAACGTTTTTTTGAATTAAATTTAGCTGTTATGGTGCATAATTTTAATAAAACTAAGGCCTAATTATAGGCGAATTAAATATTGAAGTGATATTTGTCATTTCTCTTTTTTTATTCCTTTTAAATATTATTTTTGTAAAAAATAACAAACGAATGGTAAACATAGCAATAGCGTCTGACCACGCCGGACACGAGACAAAAGAATTCTTGAAAAGAAAGTTAAAAGCAGATTACAATATGGTAGATTTTGGTTGCTTTTTTAAAGAAAGTGTAGATTATCCTGAATTTGCACACCCTGCCGCAGCTTCTATTGAAAAAGGAGATTGTGTTTTGGGAATTTTACTGTGCGGAAGCGGAAACGGAATGCAGATGACTGCCAACAAACACGAAGGAATCCGAGCAGGATTGGCTTGGAACAAGGAAGTGGCAGAACTGGCAAAACAACACAACAATGCCAATATGATTGCGATTCCGGCAAGATATGTAACCAAAGAAGAAGCCTTGGAAATTGCACAAGCCTTCCTAAAAGCTGAATTTGAAGGAGGAAGACACCAAAAAAGAGTGGATATGATTGCAGTGAAATAGTTATTGCACTGTATTAATAATAAGTTAAGAATTCCTTTTACTACGGTAGAAGGAATTTTTTTTATTTTAAAATCAGTATTTTTGTTAATAGTACTCATACAGGTAGCATCAAGCAAAATAATATTATTACAAAGAAAAAAATGAAAAAATTCAAAAATAAAAGTGTAAAACAAGAGCAGAAGCTCAAAGATATTGGGAAGTTGATTCTTCGTTTTATGAACAAAAAATCCTCTAAAATCTATAACTATAAGCAGATTTCAGATGGAATAGAATACAAAAATCCTCGCCAAAGAGAATTGGTGATTCAGGCACTACACCTGCTTCGTGCAGAAGATAAAATTAAAGAAACAGAAGCGGGAAAATATAGAGTAAATCTACAAATTTCGGATACCCTTACCGGAATTATTGATTTTGCCCAAAACGGAAACGCCTATGTGAATGTAGAAGGCATGGAAGAAGACATTTTCGTTCACCAAAAAAATGTGAAAGATGCCCTACAAGGCGATAAAGTATTGATTGTCACTTATCATTTCAAAGGAAAAAAATTAGAAGGTTCTGTATTGGATGTAGTGGAACGAAACAAAGATACTTTCGTGGGAACTTTCGACTATATTGAATATAAAGATTTCGGATTCGTTATCTGCGATAAAAAAGTATTGAATACCGATATTTTCGTGCCGAAACAGAAATTCAACGGAGCGAAACACGGCGATAAAGTGGTGGTAAAAATGCTGGGCTGGGAAGAAAATTCTAAAAACCCCGACGGAGAAATTACCCAAGTTTTAGGAGCACCGGGCGAACACGAAACGGAAATCCATTCCATTTTGGCAGAATATGGCTTGCCTTATGAATTTCCGAAGGAAGTAGAGGAAGAAGCCGAAAAATTAGATAGAAAAATCCGCCCTATTGAGGTAAAAAAACGCCGAGATATGCGAAAAATTTGCACTTTCACCATCGACCCGAAAGATGCTAAGGATTTTGATGATGCCCTTTCTATCCAAAAATTGGACAACGGAAACTGGGAAATCGGGGTGCATATTGCAGATGTTTCGCACTATGTGCGTCCCGGAACGAAGTTAGATGAGGAAGCCTACAACAGAGCCACTTCTATCTATTTGGTAGACAGAGTGATTCCTATGTTACCGGAAGTGCTGAGCAACGATGTTTGCTCGCTTCGTCCGAATGAAGATAAATATACTTTTTCTGCTGTTTTTGAAATGAATGACGATGCAGAAGTGGTGAATCAATGGTTTGGAAGAACGGTCATCCATTCCGATAGGAGATTTTCCTATGAAGATGCACAAGAACGTATAGAAACCGGAAAGGGAGATTTGGTGGAAGAAATTCTTACGCTCGACCGATTGGCAAAAATTTTAAGAAAAGACCGCTTGAAAGAAGGAGCCATTGCCTTCGACAGAAGCGAAGTTCGTTTTAATTTAGATGAAAACAACCAACCGATTGGGGTTTATTTTAAAATCAGCAAAGATTCCAATCATTTGATTGAAGAATTTATGCTCTTAGCGAACAAGAAGGTTTCCGAATTTGTATCCTTGAAAAAAGGTAGAACACCTTCAGGAAATACCTTTATTTATCGTGTTCATGATGATCCCGATCCTGCGAAATTGGTTGCATTAAAGGATTTTGTAGGAACTTTCGGCTACAAAATGAATTTAGCCAATTCCAAAAAAGTTTCGGAAAGTTTGAACAAACTCCTCAAAGAAGTAAAAGGAAGAGGCGAGGAAAACATGATAGAAACCCTTGCCATGCGAAGCATGAGCAAAGCGGTGTATTCTACCAAGAATATTGGACATTACGGTTTGGCGTTTGAGCATTATTCGCATTTTACCTCTCCGATTCGAAGATATCCCGATGTCATTGCACACCGCTTGTTGCAGCATTATTTAGACGGTGGAAAATCTGTTCATCAGGAAGAAATCGAAGAAAAAGCCAAACATTGCAGTGAGATGGAACGCCTTTCTGCCGATGCAGAAAGGGACAGCATCAAGTATATGCAGGTAAAGTTTATGGAGGATAAAGTGGGGCAAGAGTTCAAAGGCGTAGTTTCCGGCGTTGCAGAATACGGTTTTTGGGTACAACTGCCTGAAAATGGTGCCGAAGGAATGATTAAACTTCGGGATTTAATGGACGATTCCTATCGCCACGACCCTAAAATCCATGCTATTGTAGGGCAGAGAAAAGGAAAAATTTATCAATTGGGAGACGAAATTACCATTAAAGTAGTGAAAGCCAATTTGATAGCCAAACAGTTGGATTTTAAGATTATGGAATAAAGTTTAATAAAAAATAATTCTAATGGACTGGATTTTAATTACCGAGATTATCTATATAATTTTCATTATTGCGGTCTGTCTGCGGATTATTTATGATACCAACAGTGTTACCAAAACCTTGGGCTATCTTTTATTGGTAATTTTTTTACCAATTATAGGTGTATTCATCTACTTTTCATTTGGAATCAATTACAGAAAAAATAAACTTTATAGTAAAAAGATTATTGATGATCATCTACAGGAAAAATTAATTCTACAACGCATTGAGACCTACAATTCTGAAACCTTGAAGGAATTAGGTTCAGGAAACGATTTCGAGCGGGTTTCAAGGATGATTTATAGAAGCGATATAAGTCCTTTAACGAAGGGAAATGATGTAAAACTACTCATTAACGGGGAACAAAAGTTTCCAGAAGTTTTTGAAGCCCTGAAAAAAGCACAACACCATATTCACATCGAATATTACATTTACGAAGATGATGATACAGGCAGGGAAATCGAAAAAATTTTGATTGAAAAAGCCAAGTCAGGTGTGGAAGTTCGGTTCATTTACGATGATTTTGGTAGTGCATCTATCAGAAAACGATTGGTAAAACGCCTCAAAGAAAACGGGGTAAAAGCTTATCCTTTCTACAAAATTAAATTGTTGGCGTTAGCAAACCGACTCAATTACAGAAACCACAGAAAAATTATCGTAATTGATGGTAAAGTTTCTTTTGTGGGCGGAATTAATATCAGCAACAAATACAGCAATAATTTTAAAGAAAACACCTATTATTGGCGGGACACTCACCTGAAAATTTCGGGAACAGCCACTGCATTTTTACAACAAATTTTCATTGGTGATTGGAATTTTTGTTCCGGAGAAAAAATTTCCATTAAAGAGGAGTATTTTCCTAAACATCAAAATAATACCAACGAGAATAAATTTGTTCAAATAGTTTCGAGCGGTCCGGATTCGGATAGACCTTCCATTTATTACTCAATTATTCAAACCATTTTATCGGCAAAAGAAGAGGTGTTGCTTACTTCACCTTACTTTATTCCAGGGGAAACCATTATGGATGCGTTGATAATGGCTTCGCTTTCGGGTATAAAGGTAAAATTGCTTGTTCCCGGTATTTCCGATTCGTTTTTTGTAAATGCAGCCGCAAAATCTTACTATAATGATTTATTGAAAGCCGGTGTTGAAATCTATCTCTATAATAAAGGCTTTGTACACGCCAAAACTTTGGTTGCCGACCGATTGCTTTGTATCGTAGGAACTGCCAATATGGATTATAGAAGTTTTGATTTGAATTTTGAAGTAAATGCAGTAGTTTACGACGAAAATACCTCCCAACAACTTGCTGAAAATTTTGATAAAGATATTACAGTATCAGAAAAAATTGATCATAAAGAATGGTTGAAAAGACCAAAGCACACGCAATTGGTTGAAAAAGTAATTCGCTTGGTATCGCCATTATTATAAGCAGGCAATAGTTTCAATCTAAAATTTTATATAAATTTATATAAATTTGGACTTTTAGAATCTAAAATTTTTTAAAACAAAAAAATGCTTGAATTGATATTTTCAGCCATAGGATTAGGGCTTATGCTGAGTTTGGTTTTCATAGGGCCGGTTTTTTTCCTGTTGGTAGAAACCAGCCTTTCCAGAGGGCCAAGGCACGCCTTAGCATTAGATTTTGGGGTAATTACGGCAGATGTTTTATGTATTTTGGCAGCATATTTTAGCAGTCAAGATATCATTCATATTATAGATGAATATCCGAGTTTTTACAGAATAACAGCATTTATTGTTTTTCTTTACGGAATATTTATGATGATTTCTAAAACCAAAATGCACCTTCCGGGGGAGCAGCGGATTATCAGCCAGAACTATTGGAAAACTTTTTTGAATGGTTTTTTACTCAATATCCTCAACATTGGAGTAGTCATTTTTTGGTTGGTAACCGTCATCTCTATCCGGAAAAATTATCCGGAAACAGGAAAATTTCTTCTTTATATCTCACTTGTTATTGGTACTTATTTGTTTATAGATTTGGTTAAGATTTATTTGGCAAAACAATTCCACGACAAACTCAACCAGCGGTTAGCCAACCAGATAAGAAAAGGAGTAGGTATTATTTTACTCATTTTCAGTATTTTTATATTTCTTCAAAGTTTCAAAAAATTCAATCAATTGGATAGAAAATTGGAACAAAACGGTATCAATAAAGAAAAAATCAACGAAGAAATCAACCCATAATTCCATCATCACGTGAACCCAATCATTTTACCAAAATCTTTAAAAAAAGGCGACAAAATAGCCATTATTTCTCCTGCAGGTTTTGTAGAAGAACCACCGTTACAAAACACTATTAATCTTATTAAATCAAAAGGTTACGAGCCTATTTTAGGTAAGTATACTTTAGGGAAATTCAGTAATGGATACAATTATTCGGGAACCGAAAAAGAAAGAATTCAGGATTTAAATTGGGCACTAAATAACGACGAAGTTGCAGCAATTTGGGCAACAAGAGGAGGTTATGGTTGTCAGCATCTTTTGAGACATCTTAAATTATCAAAATTTCGTAAAAACCCGAAGTGGTACATTGGTTATTCAGACAATACAGTGATTAATTCTTATTTGCTGAAAAACGGTTTTGCTTCTATTCACGGACAAACCATCAAAACCGCAAGTTTCGGAGTTTCGGAAGAAAGTTACGAGAATATTTTCAACATTTTTGAAGATAAAAAACTAAAATATTCGGTAGAGAAAAATCAATTCAATAAAAACGGAACCACAGAAGGAGAATTGGTAGGAGGAAATCTATCTTTGATTTATGCACTTTTAGGAACCAAATACAGTTTTGATTTTAGAGACAAAATTTTGTTTATCGAAGAAATTGGTGAGAATTTTTATGCTCTTGATAGAATGCTTATTTCATTAGATTTAGCAGGCGTTTTCAGAAAAATTAAAGGTTTAATCATAGGCGGAATGACCAATATGGGAGATGAAAAAGAAAACAAAATGTACGAAGAACCTTTTGACGAATTTGCCTACGAAATTATTTCTCAAAGATTGAAAAACTACCACTTCCCTACTCTTTTCGGATTTCCAAACGGACATATTTTTGATAACAGACCTTTGATTATTGGAGGAAATGTGATTGTTGAGGTTGAGGAAGAAAAAGTGAAAGTTGAGTTTTAAAAAGCATAGAAATGAAAAAAATATTTCTTTTAATTTTCCTTTTATCCATTTTCAGTTTAAATGCTCAAAATGTAAAAACCTATTTATACAAGGGTGTTGTGGACTCAAGACCGGTTACGCTTTTTGTAACTTCTTCGTATAACGAATGTACTGCCGACCTTTCTTATATAGGAATGTATAAATACGACAAGATAAGTAATTGGTTGCAGTTAGACATTACAACAAATGGGAAAAACCACTTCATTATGGTTGAATATGGTTTTTCGGGAGTTATGATTTTGAAAAAAGACAAAAATTCTTTCTCAGGAATTTGGATAAGTCCGGACACAAAAAAACAACTAAGAGTTGAGCTTAAAGAGCAAGTTTTGTCGCCTAAACAATCAAAAGAATTAGAAGATAAATTGGAAAATGTGAATTACGAAAACTACGATTGTTAAAATTTTTTTATGGCTTCCCACAACGATTTTGGCAAACTCGCAGAAGAGCTCGCCACCAAATTTTTAGCAGAAAAAGGCTATAAAATTTTGGTAAAAAACTATCGCTATCTGAAAGCAGAAATTGATATTATTGCCAGATTTGATAACAAAATCATTGTTGTGGAAGTAAAAGCCAGAGCAACCGATGCTTTTATGTTACCACAAGAAACAATTAATAAAAAGAAAATTAGATTAATTGTTTCCGCAGCCAATCATTTTTCCGAAGAATACGAAGAAGATTTAGAAACCAGGTTTGATATAATTTCCATTTTGCCAAACCATTTGGGACAGCTGGAAATCACCCATATAGAAGACGCTTTTGAAGCATTTGATGCAAATTAATATATCAATGTATCAGTTTAACAATTTACCAATTATTGTTACACTGTTAGATTTTTAAATTGGTAGATTTTAAAATGAAAACAATATTTATTACAGGAGCTACATCAGGAATTGGCAAAGCAACCGCCGAAATTTTTGCTAAACAAGGGTACAAACTTATTATTTGTGGACGAAGAAAAGAAGTTTTAGAAGCATTACAGATTCAGTTGGGAAACTTCACCGAAGTTTATAGTTTGGTTTTTGATGTGCGAAATCAACAAGAAGTAGAAAATGCAATTTCTTCGCTTCCTGATGAGTGGAAAAAAATAGACGTTTTGGTAAACAATGCAGGAAATGCACACGGTTTAGAACCTATTTCCGAAGGGAATATTGCAGATTGGGACGCAATGATGGACGGAAATGTGAAGGGACTACTCTACGTTTCTCAGCCGATTATTAAACTGATGAAAGCCCAAAATTCCGGACATATTGTGAATATTTCTTCGGTGGCGGCAAGACAAACCTATGCCAATGGTGTGGTGTACTGTGCCAGTAAAAAAGCAGTAGATGTTATCTCCGAAGGAATGCGCTTGGAACTTACAGAATTCGGGATTAAAGTGAGTAATATTCAGCCGGGAGCTGTAGAAACCGATTTTTCTAAAGTAAGATTTAAAGGCGACGAAGAACGTGCTGCCACCGTTTACGCAGGATATGATGCACTGAAAGCCGAAGATATTGCAGATTTAATTTCTTACATTGTAAACGCTCCTGCACACGTTTCTATAGCCGATGTTGCCATTTTCCCAACGGCACAAGCAGAACCAAGAACGATTTATAGAAAATAATTTTAGAATTAGGTAAATTAGATAATGTGATAATATCTTTGCAAAATTATCTCATTAACTTATTATCAAATTATCTCATTATAAATGAAAATCCTCCATATAGAAACCTCGTCCCGAAATTGTTCTGTAGCCATTTCTGATGGCGAAGAATTGCTGTGTCTGTGCGAAGAAGTTTCAGAAAACTATAAGCAATCTGAAAGTTTACACACTTTTGTAGAATGGGCTTTGGAAGGGGCAGAAATTTCTTTGAAAGAAATTGAGGCCATTTCTCTTGGAAAAGGACCTGGTTCTTACACAGGATTGAGAATTGGTGCCGCTTCTGCAAAAGGCTTTTGCTATGGTCTGAAAGTTCCTTTAATTGCCATCAATTCATTAGAAACGATGATAGAACCTTTTTTAGGCAAGAACTACGATGTTATCATTCCATTGATTGATGCGAGGAGAATGGAGGTGTATTGTGCCGTTTTTGATGGAAATTCGGGGCAAATGATTTCAGAAACAGAAGCCAAAATCCTTGACGAACACTCTTTCAAAGAACTAGAAGGAAAGAAAATTATTTTCGTAGGTGATGGAGCGACGAAAGCTCAAGAAATTCTACAAATTTCAGGAACAGAATTTGACTCAACCGTTTATCCTTCGGCGAAATATCTCATAAAAAAGTCGGTTGAAAAATTTAGGCAGAAAGATTTTGAGGACATTGCCTATTTTGAGCCTTTTTATCTAAAAGATTTCCATGGCACGAAAAAGAAAATACAGCCTTAATCTATTCTATAAATGTTCCCATACAACCGAATAGCCTTTGTTGTCTCCGGAAGTTTTTTCATTTCGAAATGTTCTATTCTACGGGAAATCATATAGGGTTCAACAATGAATTTCACGACCTTTTCCTTATTTATTTTTTGATTCATCAAAAATAAAACCTTCCCTTTTTCTTTAATGGAAATAATCTTACTTTGGTAGTATTCGTGAGTCAAAATCTCCGTTTTGTGCCAATGGTAAAAATCCAAAATAAGGCTTACCAAGCCAAAAACTAATCCCAAATACATAAGGCGAAGATTATTTTTGAATTCGAATTTAGAAAAAGAAAACCTCAAAAAATAGATAAAAGTAAATAAAACAATAACCTCCAAAATACTTAGAGAAATGCCTTGGACAAACATAAAATCTTTTTCGGAAAACCAATGAACTACATTTAGAAAACAAGAGGCAAAAAAATCGTAAACAAGAAGAGGTAACTGAAAATCTAATCCTAATCCCAGCAAAATAGTAATAAAGAAGGAAAAAATAATCACTGACTCTGCAAAAGGAAGAATTAAAAAATTAATAAAAAACGATAATCCGGAAAACTGATGAAAATAATAAATGACCAAAGGCAAAGTCGCTATTTGAGCCGAAACCGAAACCGTAAAAATATTGATAAAGAATCGATTTAAGCGATTTTTCTTGTACTTAGAAAAATACTTTGATAGCTCAGGGTTAAGCCAATAGATGCCCAAAACAGCTAAAAAACTTAACTGAAATCCCACATCGAAGAGCTGTTGTGTATCTAAAACTAAAATTGCCCAACCTGCCAATGCCATGGCGTGGAGAAAATCGGGTTTTCGTTGTAAGAAAACCATGATGTAGTAAGCGGTAATCATAATACACGAGCGAACTACAGAACTCCCATAGTCTATAAAAACAGCAAATAACCAGATACAGGCGATGCTTACAAGCAAAGGGATTTTTCTCCATTTTACAGGAAATACAGGTTTTAACAAAAACAGAATCATCCAAAAAATAATTGCCATATGCGAGCCGGAAATGGCTAAAATATGTACTAGTCCTGTTTTAGAAAAATCTTGTATGGTTTGTGTATCCATTTCCGTTCGGTCGGCCAAGATGATACCTTTTAGAAATTCTCTGTTTTTGGGTTTTAGGGAAGACGAATCTATTTTCTGTAGAACGGATAGTCGTTTTTGTTTGATGATTTCCGGGAGCTTCAGATGTTGTTTTTTTGCAGTTAAAACTTTTTCGGAAACAATGCCTTGAGCAAAAATCTGTTTTCGGGCTAAATATTTTTGATAATCAAACCGAAAATTATCCTGAGAGAGTTTTAGGGTATTTACATAGGCATCTGCAATATAGTAGTGCTGAAAATCCAACTCTTTCTCTTCTTTTGGGACAGATAAAACCATCTTAAACCATGAATTTTCTTCTTTAGCAATGGGAAACAGAGAGGCTTCTACTTCGTAGCGTTTGTTTTTTTCGGAAGAATTGAGCTTTTTGTTGAGTTGGAAAACAAGACGTTCTTTTCCCGAAAATACAGGTAATAGTGGTGGTTTAGAATGTAAAAAGTAACTGAGAACTCCCAAAATAAAAAAGAAAGTTCCAAGAAATATAGGCTTATAGGAAAAGAATTTTTCCGATTTTGAAAAAACAACAATACCAACCAAGAAAATGGAGAGAAATAAAAGCAAATAGATGATGTTTTCTTCAAACAAAAAAGAATCTTGCACGCCAATTCCCATTCCAAAGCAAATGAGAAGGATGAAAAAAGGCTGGCGGTTCATGGTTTTTGGTGTTCAATAATTTAGTTATTTCTTATGGAGAAACTATAATCTCTGCAGCCTTATCGCTGGCTCCTACACCGCCCAGTTTGGAACGAAGCACTTCGTATTCTTCCAATATGGTTTCTCGTTTTTTGCCCTGTAGTATGAGTTGGAGTTCGGTGGTCAGGTTTTCGGTATTTAGATCTCTTTGTATCAGTTCCTTTACGACCTCTTTATCCATAATAAGATTGACTAAAGAGATGTATTTGATGTGTTTTACAAGTCTTTTGGCTATTTCGTAGGAAATGGTGCTGCCTCGGTAGCACACTACTTCGGGAATTTTGAGCAAAGCGGTTTCTAAGGTTGCTGTTCCGGAAGTTACCAATGCTGCCTTGGAGCATCTCAGCAGATCATAGGTTTTGTTGGAGACAAAATGCACGTCGTTGTCTACAAAATCACGGTAAAATTCTTTGGGCAAAGAAGGTGCTCCGGCAATTACGAACTGATAATCTTTAAAATAACTCCGAACACTTAGCATAACCTCCAACATTTTTTTCACCTCCTGTTCGCGACTACCGGGAAGTAGTGCAATGATTTCCTTGTCGCTCAGTTTATTTTCCTTTTTAAAGGAAGAAATATCCATGGGAGGCAAATCCGAGATGGCGTCTAACAGAGGATGCCCCACAAAGTGAGCCTCTACGTGATGTTTTTTATAAAAATCTTTTTCAAAAGGGAGAATGACCAGCATTTCATCTACATATTTTTTGATGGTTTCTACCCTTCCCTCTTTCCACGCCCATAGTTGAGGCGATATGTAGTACACTACCCTAATTCCCAGCTCTTTAGCAAATTTGGCTATTCTTAGGTTGAATCCGGGATAGTCTACCAAAATAAGTGTATCGGGGAGATATTCTTGAAGGTCTTTCTTGCAAAGTTTGATATTTTTTAGAATAGTACCCAAGTTTTGGATAACCTCTATAAAGCCCATGAATGCTAAATCCCGATAATGCTTTACCAAAGTTCCGCCCTGTGCGAGCATCAAATCGCCTCCCCAAAACCTAAATTCTGCCTCTGTATCTTTCTTTTTAATGGCTTTCATGAGGTTAGATGCGTGTAAATCGCCCGAGGCTTCGCCGGCTATAATGTAATATTTCATGGAATTAAGGAATAAAAAGTATATGATCCGTTTCGGATTTTATAAAATTACCCAAATATAAATATTTTCCGATATCCTGTGGTAAAAAATGTTCGGTGCTTAGTGTGAAGTGTTGCGTGTATAGAGGTTCAATAAATTCCATACTTTACAAGATAATGCTTGTGTTAATGCTTTACGCATAATGCCTTTACATTTTATACCTCACACCTTTACCTTATAATGATTTTTTTGTATTATATTTGAAGAAGGTTTGTTATGTTTATTAATTAGAACAGAATGTGGCATGCTGCCATCAATTATTCAAAACTTTTACGTATGCAGAATCAAGAAGAAATCATCAATAGAGTTGCACAGAGCGGATTGGTTAGTTTTGATTTGTCGGAACTTCGCCCTAAAGGAAGAAGAATAGGGATTGATTTGAAGGACTTTTTGTACGAAGGTCTAATCCTGAGAGAAAAAGATTTTAGGGAAAGCGTAAAATCTTTGGATATAGAATCGTTTCGAGATGCGTTTGTGTATGTTTTTTGTTCCACAGATGCTATTGTACCATTGTGGGCGTACTTTTTACTCACATCTAAGTTGGGGGAGTCGGCAAAAAAAGTGGTATATGGATCTTTGAGTGATTTGGAGAATTCCTTGATGCAGGAAACGATTTCCGATTTTGATTTTTCGGAATTTAAAGATAAAAGAATTTTAGTGAAGGGCTGTAGCGATGTGGAGATTCCGATAAATGCTTACGTAGATTTGGTTCAAAAACTAAAACCTATTGTAAAATCACTTTTATTTGGAGAGGCTTGTAGTAGTGTCCCTATTTTTAAAAATAGCTGATACCAGTCTTATTCTCAGTATTTTTAGATAGAATCTATTTTACGTATTTTTTCTGTCTATTTGTAAGTATCTATAAATTAATGACTTATCTATAAAAACCTGTTTTTTCGATATATTGATTCCTTTTTTTATTTTATGGTCTGTTTTGAAGATTATTTTTTTGTTATAAAAACAATGTGATTGATATTTTTAATATAAGAAACCGATAAATAAGGACAAAATATAGGAGATTTTGCAAAAAACTGATGAATGTCATATAGAAAAGTGAATATAAAAAGTTAATAAAAAGTTAAATTTGTAAACAGATGGAGATATTGTATTTGATGATTATTTGTAGTGTATCACTGGCACTTATTTTCTTGATAATTTTTATTATTGGGGCAAAAAAAGGTCAGTTTGAAGACGATGAATCTCCTGCGGTAAGAATTCTTTTCGATTCAGAGATCAGAAAAGAAGAAAAGTCCGCTCCTACTCAAGTAGAAAATAAAAATTAAGTGATTTAGATCTATATGGAAACACAAAAATTTAGTTACGACAATAGTATCGTAAGAGCCTTCCTTTATGCCACGGTTGTTTTCGGGGTGGTAGGTTTTTTATTGGGGCTTATTGTGGCTCTTATGTTATTCTATCCCGAGTTGCCGGAGTTTTTGTTCGGTACAGATGATAGTACTATTCAAACGTTAAGAAGTGGAGGTATCCAAGGCTTAATTAATTCTCAGGGAGCGTTCGGATATGGGCGATTGAGAATGTTGCATACCAGTGCAGTAATTTTTGCCTTTGTTGGAAATGCCATTTTTGCAGGGGTGTACTATTCTCTTCAGAGGTTGTTGAAAACCAGAATGTTCAGCGACAAACTTTCTTGGATTAATTTCTGGGGATGGCAATTGATGGTGGTTTCTGTGGTGGTAACTTTCCTTATGGGAATCAATACCTCCAAAGAATATGCAGAACATGAGTGGCCTATAGATATTTTAATTGCTTTGATTTGGATTATCTTCGGAATCAATATGTTCGGAACCATTGCCAAGAGAAGGGTAAGACACCTTTATGTTGCTATTTGGTTCTATATTGCTACATGGGTAGGTATTACCATGCTGCATGTATTCAATAATTTGGAGGTTCCGTTGTCCTTTACCGGCTGGAAATCTTATTCGGCTTATGCCGGGGTAAAAGATGCATTAGTACAATGGTGGTATGGGCACAATGCTGTGGCATTTTTCCTTACAACACCGGTACTGGGGCTAATGTATTATTTTATGCCAAAAGCATCGGACAGACCTGTTTTCTCGTATAAATTATCAATTATTCACTTTTGGTCTTTAATCTTCATTTATATCTGGGCAGGACCTCACCATTTAATTTATACGGCATTACCGGGTTGGGCACAAGCATTGGGTACTACATTTTCCATTGCTCTAATTGCTCCTTCTTGGGGAGGTATGCTCAACGGGCTTTTGACACTAAGAGGAGCTTGGGACAAGGTAAGAGAAAACCCTGTACTGAAATTCATGGTAGTAGCTGTTACTTGTTATGGTATGGCAACTTTTGAAGGGCCTCTTTTGGCAACAAAAACACTTAATAAAATAGGACATTATACCGACTGGATTATTGGTCACGTTCATATTGGGGCATTGGGTTGGAATGGTTTCATGGCATTTGGAATGATTTATTATCTACTGCCTATTATGTGGAGAACCAAGCTATGGTCTGTTAGATTAGCCAACTGGCATTTTTGGTTGGGTACTTTAGGCATTGTTTTCTATGCCATTCCAATGTATTTATCAGGATTTACCCAAGGTTTGATGTGGAAACAGTTCAATCCAGATGGTACTTTAGTATACAAAGAATTCTTGGAAACCGTTACGGCTATTATTCCTTACTATCAAATGCGATTTGTAGGAGGTTTGCTTTACATTACAGGTTCTATTTTGATGGTTGTAAATGTTATTGCAACCGTGAGACAAGGAAGTTTCCAAAAAGATG
Source organism: Cloacibacterium sp. (assembly GCA_017995195.1). Taxonomy (GTDB): domain Bacteria; phylum Bacteroidota; class Bacteroidia; order Flavobacteriales; family Weeksellaceae; genus JAGOJI01. The sequence goes on along the minus strand of JAGOJI010000002.1, from coordinate 40,003 downwards.
TTCCTGCCGAAGCACCGGCTTTAGCCAATATAGGAACTGCAAGAAAAGAAGGGGAGTCCAGACACCTGTGGTTGGAGAGAATGCCGCTATACCTTTCCCTATTATCATTTGTAGCTTTGGCGATAGGAGGTATGGTACAGATTATCCCTACTTTAACGGTAAAAGAAAATGTACCAACGATTACAGCAGTAAAACCTTACTCTCCATTGGAATTGGAGGGTAGAGATATCTATATTCGTGAAGGGTGTAATGCTTGCCATTCGCAGATGATTCGCCCATTCAGAGATGAAGTTGTTCGGTACAATGGTAAAAACGGACAGTATTCTAAGGCAGGGGAATTTGTTTACGATAGACCTTTCCTTTGGGGTTCCAGACGAACAGGTCCGGATTTGCACCGAGAAGGAGGAAAGAGAGGAGATGCTTGGCATTTCAAACATATGTACAACCCTCGTTTGACTTCGGAGAAGTCCATCATGCCGCGTTATCCTTGGTTGGTTGCCAATGAGTTAGACTTGTCTAAAACAAAGGATAAAATTAACTTGATGAAAAACGTATTCGGTGTTCCATATAGTCCGGCACAAGTAGATTCTTTAGACGCTTGGGTTAAAAATCAATCGGTAGGTATTGCCAATAGAATTGTGAGTGAAGATTCGGACATCAAGAAGCAGATAGAAACACAAAAGGCAGAAAAAGGAAAAGATTTTATTCCTTTAGAAAATCGTGAAGTAGTAGCTCTAATTGCTTATCTACAAAGATTGGGTACTGATATTAAAACTGCCGAAGTAAAAACGGCAAGTAACTAAAACAAGCAAAATATTAGCATGATACCTCAAAACTTTAAAGACATTTTGGCTCATATAGAAAATGCCGGTTTTTACCAAAGTCTGGCATTGGTACTATTTGTTTTGTTCTTCATAAGTCTTGTATACAAAGTGATGAACAAGCCAAAAAAATATTATTCGGAGGTTGAAAACGCACCGTTGGAAGACGATGCACCCTTGTATAGTTCTCATTCAAAATAAAATATAACAGAGATGAAACAAAGAACACCGCTTATCGTCAATATAATTACCATACTTTTCTTCTTGGTATTTATATACTATATGTTTGTTCAGAACACAACATTTTTTACATCACCCTATTTTTGGGGTACGGCAATTATAAGTATTATTCTTGCCTTTATACAAAATGCCATTGGGCAATTGCTTGAAAATGAAAATTTCAAGAAACTTACTGAAGCCGAAAAAACAGCATATCTTCAGGAAAAAGAAATTCCTTACCTAAGAAGGCTCTACAATAGTGCCTTTAAGAAGCAATCGGCGGTAGAAGAAAGCGATATTTTGATTGATCACGGCTTCGATGGAATTAAAGAATTAGATAATGCACTTCCAAAATGGTGGGTGGGACTATTCTATTTCGGAGTGATTTATGCAGTAATTTATATGTTAGCATTTTGGTTTACTGACTTTGCCCATATGGATAAAGAATACATCTCGGAACACAAAGACCAACTGGCATCTATTGCAGAATACGAAAAAACAGCACCTCCTATTACCATAGAAACAGCCCAGTACAAAAACGAAAATATTGCCGAAGGTGAGGCTATTTTCAATGCCAATTGTGCAACCTGTCATGGGGCAAAAGGTAAAGGAATGTCGGGTCCTAATCTTACCGATAATTTCTGGATCAACCAGCCCGAGAAAACACTTTACAAGAATATTTTCCATGTAGTGTACAATGGTAGCGAAAAAAATCCGGTAATGCAGCCTTTTGGTAAAAACGGAGTCATCAGTTCCCGAGAGATTGAAAAAGTAGCAGCTTATGTATACCACATCAATCAAGAGGTGAAACCAATTACCATAGCAGAAGGAGGAACGGCTCCACAAGGAACTGAGGCCAACTGGGCGAAGTAATAAAAAAACAGGTTGATTTTTTTAACCGAAATCCACAAGGCATATAAAGTTTTAAGAGTTTCTGAAAACATATATGCCTTGTGCGATTTTAACCCTTACCTATTTAGATCTTTGTATTAAAATCCGAATTTTATCTTAAATCAAAGGTCTTAAAAAAACAAAAAAACTCATGTTTTTCACAATAAGTTTTTAGTAAAATGTCTGAAAAAGAAAAAACAAACAAAGGAGCAGGACAGGTTATACAAGCCGAAACCTTTCGGGATTCTATAGGAACTATGGAAAGCTCCGGCAAAAGGAAGTGGGTGTATGCCAAAAAACCAAAGGGAAAGTTTACCAATTACAGAGATTTGGTAACGGCGGTTCTTCTCATTGTATTTTTTGGAGTTCCATTTGTAAAAATCAACGGAAATCCTTTGCTCAAAATTAATATTTTGGAGCGGGAGTTTTTCATTTTCGGTCAGCCATTTTATCCGCAAGATTTTTTTATTTTGGCAATGGGAGCCATTACTTCTATTGTTTTTTTGATTTTGTTTACTGTAGTATACGGAAGAATTTTTTGTGGTTGGATTTGTCCGCAAACCATTTTTATGGAAGGCGTTTTCCGAAGAATAGAATTTTGGATTGAAGGAGACCGCAACAAACAAATCAAATTAGCCCAACAGCCATGGAATGCCGAGAAAATTAGAAAAAAAGGACTAAAATGGACTCTTTTTGTACTGATTTCTATTTTGATAACCCATATGATGTTCATGTATATCGTAGGTTACGAAGAGGTTTTCAAGATTATGAGAGAAGGTATTATAGCACACCCTACCAATTTTATTGTAGCCTTTATTTTTACAGGAGCATTTTTATTCGTTTTTTCATGGTTCAGGGAGCAGGTTTGTACCTTGGTTTGCCCATATGGTAGGTTACAGGGCGTTTTAATAGACAAAAAAACCATCAATGTATTTTATGACTACAAAAGAGGAGAAGGCAGAGGGAAATGGCGTAAGGGAGAAGACCGAAAAGCAGTAGGGAAGGGCGACTGTATCGATTGCAACCAGTGTGTTGTAGTCTGCCCTACAGGAATAGACATCCGAAACGGACAACAGCTGGAGTGCATCAATTGCACCGCCTGTATTGATGCCTGCAACGAGGTAATGCTAAAAACAGGACTACCCAAAGGTTTGATTCGTTATGCTACAGAAGATGAAATTGAAAAACAGGAAAAATTCAAATTTACCAACAGAATGAAGGCGTATGCTGTTGTTCTTTTTGGACTTTTGTGTTTTTTAGCATTTTTAATTTATAATAGAGGAAGTATGGAAGCCAAATTTATAAAACCTGCAGGAAGTACCTATTTTGTGAAAGAAGGAGAAATTACCAATACCTACAACTATACTTTCCTGAATAAATCCAACGAGAACAAAACAGTAACCATTAAGATTATAGAGCCGAAAAACGGAAAAATAACTTTCAGCGGAAGCAATAAAATTGTTTTGAAGAGAGATAATTTGGTAAAAGGAACTGTAAATGTGAGTTTTCCCGAAAAAGAAATAAAACTGGCGAAACAAAATATCACCATTGGCGTGTTCGACCAAGGTGGGCAATTGCTGGATACTTTTGAAACGACTTTTGAAGGTCCATTTAAACTACAATTCTAAAAAATGATGATAAGAAAATTCACTTGGGGACATGGTATTGCTGTTGCATTGGCACTGTTTATGGGATTTATCCTGTATCTTATTTTTATTTTCCCTATAGGAAAACAAAATTCGGAGTTGGTTTCGCAAAGCTATTATGATGACGAACTGGCGTACCAACAAGTAATTGATGCCAAAAATAATGTACACCAACTATCTCTTAAACCTCAATATAACCAGACATCAGAAGGTATTAGAGTTTCGTTTCCACAAGAGCTTAAAGATGCCGAAAAAATAGCATTTCACTTGTACCGAACCAATGATGCTACGCTCGATATTGAAAAAGAAATAACGCTTGATACCAATCATTCTTTTTTTATCCCGAGTAAAGTTTTATCAAAAGGAGCTTATACGCTTAAACTCTCGTGGAAAAAAAACCAAAAGAATTATCAAATAGATTATGATGTAGAATGGAAATAACACTTATTTCTGCCGCTTTAGTTTTAGGATTTACCACCGGTTTTCATTGTTTGGGAATGTGTGGACCCATCGCTTTGTCTTTGGGATTATCCAAAAAACAACAGGTCAATTATCACCTGCAAAACATAACCTATCAGTTAGGTAGAATTTTTACCTATGCTTTGCTGGGTAGTATTTTGGGATTTGTGGGTGAAGGGTTCGAAATGGCAGGATTTCAGAAGCATCTTACCATTGTAGCAGGGGTTTTGCTCATTGTTATGGCACTTTTTTCTTTTGGAGGGAAAGATTTTGCGAGTCGCATTCCTTTCGTCAACAAAGCATTGATGAGGGTAAAAATCAACTTAGGAAAACTTCTATCTAAAACCGATTATTCATCAAGATTTCTCACAGGCGTTCTCAATGGCTTTCTCCCTTGCGGAATGGTTTATATGGCACTCACGGCGAGCCTTGCGGCAGGAGGAATCTGGCAAGGAGCTCTCTTTATGGCACTTTTTGGCTTAGGAACATTTCCCTTTATGTTCGCCGCTGTATTATTTGGCAATATGTTAAATACCGCTACCCGAACCCGAATTTTAAAATTTGTACCTGTTATGATGCTTGTTTTGGGAGGTTTATTTATCCTAAGGGCTTTAGAATTGGGTATTCCCTATGTTTCTCCCAAAGCCGAAGCTCTCAAAATAGAAAATACCAAGGAAGGGCATCACTCTTGTCATTAAATAAAGGCTTTTGGGGTTTTATTTAAAGAAATCCAATCAACAATAATTTATTGATAATCAATAAGTATAAGCTTATTTGATTAAGGAAAAGAAATCTCCATACACGTTACTGATGCGAGATAAAAAATATATTGAGCCCCACGTTTTATACAAAATAGATTCAACTAAGCGATTCAGCAACTAAAATATGCCTTTCGGTCAACTTGTTTTCTTTTACTTTTTCTTTTGTTTTTATCTTTGGGCAACTAAATAATGAAACCTATGAAATCTATAGCTCTATTTTTCACACTGTTTTCAGCCTTTTCATTTGCTCAAATAACCATATCGGGCAAAATAAAAACCAAAGGAGGAAAAGCACTTAAAGATGTTTCGGTAACGCTTAAAGACACCTATGATGGAGCTACATCGGACGAGAAAGGAAATTATTCATTTCAAACCACCGAAACAGGCGATAAAATATTGGTTTTTAGTGCTCCCGATTTTGCAGAAGTAGAAAAAAAAATCAATATCGACGGAAAAAACCTAACGATAGACTCCCAAATGAAAGAGAAAATTAATGAGATTAGCGCGGTGGTTATTACCGCAGGAGCTATTGAGGCAAGCGACAGAAAACGTGCAACTGCCATTTTGAAACCTTTGGATATTTATACTACTGCGGGAGCCGATGCTCAGATTACTTCAGCACTTATTACCTTACCGGGCGTTCAGAAGGTAGGGGAGAGCGAGGGACTTTTTGTACGTGGTGGAACCGGAACAGAGAGTAAAATCTTCTTCGATGGTACTTTGGTAAACAACTATTTTACCAATTCTACGCCGGGTATAGCAGGTAGAGAGCGTTTCAATACTTCTTTGTTCAAGGGAAACGTGTTTTCTTCCGGAGGATATTCGGCTTTGTATGGGCAGGCTTTGTCTTCAATTTTAGTTTTAGAAAGTGTAGATATTCCTGAAACCTCATCGTACAGCTTCGGTGTTTCTCCGCTATTTGCCAGTGCCAATGTCCAAATGGTTAATAAAGCCAAAGACCGGTCTTATGGCGTAAGTGCAAGTTATTCTAATCTGTTTTTGATGACCAAACTTCTCAAATGGGAAACCGAATTTGAAAAATCACCCAGCGGAATGAGTGCCGATTTTAACTACAGATTCAAAACCAAGAATGGAGGAATGTTCAAATATTACGGAAACGTTGATGCCAATCAATCAGCGGTTCTAAGACCTACTTTAGAATTAGGATATGATAAAGACGGTTTTGCCATAAAAGCAGAAAATACCTTTCACAATGCAACATGGAGAGAGAAATGGGGCAAATATAAATTAGATGCCAATTTTTCCTATGCCTATAATCACAATATACTGGATTTGAGTAGGAATACAGGAGACATTAAGCAGAGTAGTGTGGTAATAGATAATACGGCAAATTACATCAATGCAAAATTGGTGTTAGACAGAAAAATCAATATCATTTCGGCATTACGAGGTGGAATGGAAACCAATATCAGCAACGAGACAACGCAGGTTTTTCCATTTTATACAACTCCTTTGACTTATAAAATCAACAATCAACTCACATCATTATTCGCCGAAACAGATTTGGGGTTTAGCAACAGCCTTTCGGTAAGATTGGGGATTAGGGGAGAGTATTCATCGTGGCTCAACCAATGGAACCTTGCACCAAGAGCTGCCGTAACCTATAGATTGTCTAAAGAATGGTTGACCTCTTTGGCATATGGGCAATATTTTCAAAATCCCGAAAGCAGATATTTAGTGAATATTTCCAATCGAGATATGTTGAGGTATCAGTCGGCTTCACATTATATTCTTCAGGTTCAGCGAAATTCTGAAGGTAGAAACCTAAGGTTAGAAATTTTTTACAAAGACTATGAAAAGCTCATGAAAACCCAATGGGTCAACCAACAATCTGTATTGAAGAATATAGAAGGAAATGGCTACGCAAAAGGGATTGAACTTTTCTGGAGAGACAAGAAAACATTCAAAAATATCGATTATTGGGTTTCGTATTCGTATTTAGACAGCCAAAGAGATTTTATGAACTATCCTATGAGTTTATTTCCCAATTTTGCAGCAAAACATACCGCCTCTCTTGTTGCCAAAAAATTTGTGGCAGAGTGGAAAACAGGCTTCAATATGTCTTACACCTATACCAACGGGCGACCTTTTTATAATATCGTGAACGAGAACAGCGGTTATCAGTTAAAATCCCAAGGAATTATAAAAGACTATAGTGCTTTGAACTTTAGTGTAAATTATCTTCCTAATTTAGGGAAAAAAGATGCAAAGGCTTTTACGGTATTGGTATTGTCCATCAACAATGTTTTGGGTAACAAAAATATCTTTGGTTATAATTTTTCTAATGACGGATTGAGAAGCAGTCCAATATTACCACCGGCACAAACCTTTGTTTTTGTGGGAGTTTTCATCAGTTTTGGGATCGATAGAACCAGTGATGCTATTAATAATAATCTTTAAAAAAGATATAAGGTTATGAAATTATCAAAAAAGTTATGAAGTTATAAGGTTTCAATAAAAAAAGATAAAACATTTATTTTCAATTGTTTATGGTTTTGTTAGTCCAAATTCAGGTTTTTCAGTAAAAAAATAAAAATCAATAAAAAATGAACAGAAAAATAATTTTAGGCATTGTGTTGTCTGCACTAAGCCTTAGCACCCAAGCACAAACGGCTTACGAAAAAGCCATGACTTCTAAAATAGAAGGAATCGAAATTCCTAAGAAAACCGATGAGTATACTGCACTCGCCAACGATTTTGTACGAATTGGCGACAAGGAAAAAACGCAGTGGCAACCTTACTACTATGCCGCATTTTCATTGATTCAAAAAGGAAGAACCGAAATGCAAAAAGATACCGGTAAACTCGACCAAATTGCCGAAGAAGCCGAAAAAATGATTGAAAAAGCCGAAGCTATAAGTCCCAACAATGCCGAACTTTTTTTGCTCAGAAAAATGAATTACGGCATGAAAATGATGGTAGATCCGGCTACACGATGGATGACCGATGGGCAATCTGCCGCCAAAGCATTGGCAGAAGCTAAAAAACTGGATCCGGAAAATCCACGAATTACCATCTTAGAAGCGGAAGATGCTTACTTTACTCCAGAGCAATTCGGAGGAAGTAAATCTCGAGCAAAAGAACTTTTTTCTAAAGCACTGGAGCAGTTCAAGGTTTATAAACTCAAAAACGCTCTCGACCCGAATTGGGGACAAGGAGAAGCCCAGTATTTCCTGAAACAAATGGAACAGAAATAATCCCTATTCTTCAAGGTTAAAATCTACCAGATAATCTGCAATAGATCGGTCGTTTGCCAATCGTGGAATTTTGTTTTGTCCGCCCAATTTTCCATGAGATTTGGCATACTCCTGAAACGCATTTTTTTGCAGACAAGTAATAACCAAAGGTCTGAGAATATTGCCCGAAACCAAATCGTTGTAGTAAGTATTTCGCCCTCGCATCTCGTGGTCCAAAGAAAGACTGAAATCTTCTATATTTTCGGGCATTTTTTCGAATTCTATGAACCATTCATGGTAAGGTAAGCCTTCGGCAGGATTTACTTGTGGTGCCAGGTGGAACTCAGTAATCTGGGCAGGATATTTTGCAATGCAGGCTTTTAGGGCTTCTTCTACCTCAAAGGCAATTACGTGTTCTCCAAAGGCAGAAGTAAAGTGTTTGGTTCTTCCGCTTACCAAAATCCGATGAGGTTCTTTACTGATGAACCGAACCACATCTCCAATCATATATGCCCAAAGTCCCGAATTGGTAGTGAGCACTAAGGCATAATCTTTATGAAGCTCTATATCGGCAAGTGTTATACGTGATGCTTCCGGTTTTCCCACTTCCTCTAAAGGAATAAATTCATAGAAAATACCATGATTGGTAAGCAACAACAAACCTTCTTGGGTATAATCGTCCTGAAAGGCAAAAAAACCTTCGGATGCGGGATACGTTTGTATCGTATCCACTTCTTTTCCTAAAAGTTCCGTCATTTTTTCGTGGTAGGGTTCGTAGTTTACGCCACCGGTAATAATGAGCTGAAGATTAGGGAAAAGTTCGGTTATTTTCTTTCCGTTTCTTTCGATTAGTTTTTCGAAATACATAATGAGCCATGGCGGAATACCGGAAATAAGGGTCATATTTTGGTTTTCCGTTTCTTTTACTACAGCATCTACCTTGGCTTCCCAGTCTTCTATAATGTTGGTTTCCCAGCTGGGCAGTCTGTTTTTTTGGATATAATCAGGAATATGGTGAGCTACAATACCCGATAGTCGCCCTACTTTTATTCCGCTTATATCTTCCAGTTCGGGGCTTCCTTGTAGAAAAATGGTTTTTCCGTTTACAAAATCCGAAGTATTTTTTTGAGCGATGTAGTGGAAAATAGCACTCTGTGCAGATTGTACCTGATAGCTCATGCCTTCTTTGGTAATCGGGATATATTTACTTCCTGAGGTGGTTCCCGAAGTTTTTGCCAAGTATAGCGGTTGTCCTTCCCATAGCACATCAGGAGTGTCTTGTTTTATTTGTTCTATGTAGTGTTTAATCTCTTCATAATCACTAACAGGTACGCGATTCTGAAAATCCTCTATGGTTTTGATGTCGGAAAAATGATGTTCTTTCCCAAAAACAGTATTTTCTGCTATTTTCAACAGAGAAAAAAGCAGTTTTTCCTGATCTTTTACGGCATTATCTTTGAACTTTTTCGAGTTTTTTACATGGATTTCTGCCCAAATTTTCGCAATTTTCTTTTTTAGAAAGTCTATCATACTTTCACAAAAATAAATAAAAAAACCTTACTGAGATATTTCGGTAAGGCAATATAGCGATAGATGAAATTTATTTAGACTTATTTTCCTTGAATCTTTTGTCCGGCGTTCCGTCTTTTTTCAAGCCTTTGGCTTCTTTGTATCTTCTGTCGGGCGTTCCGTCTTTTTTCATTTTTACACCGTTTACGCTTTGCGGAGCAACCGATTTTTCTTTTTTGGTATACTGAGACTTCTCAGGCATTGCTTTTTTGCTCTTATCCATTTTTTGTACTTTAGGAGCACTTTGGTTGGAGGTTGTAGGAGCTACCTGTGCAGAGGCGAAAGTAAAGCCTACTGCCATAGCGATTGCTGTAAATAAAATTTTCATAAAATTGATTTTAAAGGGTTTAATATGCTTTAATAAGCAACAAACCTTATGCCAAGGAGAAGGAATGAATTCATAAAAAAAATGCTAAAAAAACTTTGTAAAATTTCCCTATCTTTGCCCCCACAAAGTTCTTTGAAATGTTAGGAAGAAGACAAATACGAGAGAAAGTAGTACAAACACTGTATGCTTACCAACAAAATCCAATAAAAATAGATATTTTGGAAAAAAATATGTTCTCGGAAATAGAGAAGATATACCATCTTTATATCTATCAACTCAATTTTTTGGTAGCCCTAAAAGATCTTGCCGAGAACCAAATAGAGATAGGTAAAAATAAGTTCATTAAAACGGAAGAAAATCTTAATCCTAATCAAAAATTTATTCGCAATCAGGTAATTAAGCAGATTGAGGAAAATGAAGAGCGACTTTCTTTTACCTCAAAACATAAAGAACTCAGTTGGGATCTTCACGATGATTTATTGGTAAAAACTTTCCAAAGAATTACTGCAGGAAAACGTTTTCAGGACTATATGAAAGATGATACGCTTTCTTTTGAAGACGATCAAAAATTCTTGGGCAAACTTTTTCTTAGGTATATGGCAGAAAATGAAGATTTTGCGAGTCATATAGAGGAAAAAGAATTGTCTTGGGCAGATGACATTCATATTGCTAACTCTATGATTCAGAAGACGATTGGGTTTATGAAAGAAAATCGCCCATTGCACACCCTTATCAAAATGATAAAAGATGATGAAGACAGGGTATTTGCAAAGAAATTGCTTTTGGATACCATCAATCATTGGGAAGAAACGGAAAAAAAAGTAGCTGAAAGATTGGAAAACTGGGATATGGAAAGGGTTTCACTTATGGATAAAATTATTGTGATTACCGCTTTTTCGGAGTTGGATTACTTCCCGTTTACCCCTTCCAGAATTATTATCAATGAGTATATTGAGGTGGCAAAGGTTTTTGCATCAGACAAATCCCAAATTTTTGTCAACGGGATTTTAGATAAATATACAAGAGATACCAATAGGGCATAATATTCATTTGAAAAAATCAGAACGATTAAGACATAAAATTATGAAAAAATCAATCAAAATTTTAGGACTTGGTATAATGACGGTAACTGTGCTACTGTCTTGCCAAAAAAAGGAAGAACAACCCATATCTCCCACGGGAACAGAAATTTCTAAAAATACAGATTCTACTACCGTATTACCCAATAATCCGGCAGTAGGCTCTACTGAAGATTTGACAAAAATGGTTCAAAGTGGTCCTTTGACCAGCATAGCTCTCTCGGAGGCTGATTTTGACTTTGGAAATATCAAAAAAGGGGACAAAGTAGAACATATCTTTGAAATTACAAATACCGGAAAAAATCCGCTGATTATTTCTACCGTAAAACCTGCTTGTGGGTGCACGGCTCCGGAATATACCAAAGACCCTATTGCACCGGGCAAAAAAGGTAAAATTACCTTGAGTTTTGATTCTACCAACTTTACGGGTATGGTTACCAAAACTGCCGAGGTTTTCGCCAATACCGAGAAAGCTCCTATTGTACTGAGTTTTAAAGCCAATATTCAGTAATTTAATATTAAACAACAACAAATACATTTAACATGGACTTATTAACTACGGTTTTACCAATGTTGGTTATGTTTACAGCGTTTTATTTTTTAATGATAAGACCCCAAATAGCCAAACAAAAGAAAGAAAAATCATTTCAAGATAGCCTAAAACCAGGAACAAGAGTAGTAACGACCTCAGGAATACACGGAAGAATTGTAACAATTGCTGATGATGGCGTTGTTATAGAAACAATGGCGGGAAAGATCAAGTTTGAAAAAGCGGCGATTTCCAGAGACTTAACCACAACTCGTTTCCCTGAAAATTCAGAGAAATAAATTTTTGTTTTAACCCAAAAAAGGCGGTGTTAACTAAGTTAATACCGCCTTTTTTTATGCCAACAACAGAACCAAAAGCTGAGCAATAAAAATCCTAAAAATAGTAACTAAAGGATATACCTGTGCATAAGACTGTATGGGAATATCCGAATCCAAATACGAGGTACTAAAGGACAATGCAGCAGCATCGGTATGAGCACCACTAATGAGCCCCGAAAGCTGTAGAAAATTGATTTTCATATAAAAAGTACCCACTATTAACATGAATAGTGTAGGGACAAAGGTAATTACCGAGCCATACAATAGCCATAGCCAGCCGTTATATTGTACAAAATTATCATAAAACTTGGCTCCGGCATTCACTCCAATAGCTGCGAAGAATAAACAAATGCCCAACTCTTTCATAAAAGATGTCGCCCCGTTGTTAAAATAAGAATGTACGAAGCTAATACCACCGTAGCGGCTAATGAGCAATGCGGCAATAAGAGGTCCTGCAGCAAATCCTAATTTAATGGGTACAGGCAAAGTAGGCAGCATAATTGGGATAGAACCCAGCAAAATCCCAAACAAGACTCCTCCAAAAAGAGATAAAAAATCGGGTTCCATCAATTTTTTCTCAGAATCTCCTATAATTTCCTTTACTTCTTCTATGGCACTAAGGGTTCCTACTACTCTTATTTTGTCTCCATAGAATAGTTCCAGAGAAGGTCTTGCCAATACTTCTTGCCCGGCACGGTACACTCTTGTAACCTTTAGGTCATATTTATTATAGAGGTCTAATTCGGATAGTTTTTTGTGCATTGCCGATTTCTTGGTCACGAAAAGATTCTTTACAAAAATTTCGCTCGAAGAATCAATAAAAGAGTCGGCAGAAGGTCTTCCTACTTTAGCGATAAACTCGTCTACATCGTGTTCCAAGCCAACCAACATCAATACATCTCGTTCTCTTAGTCGCGTATCCAAAGTAGGAGAGAAAACAGCTTTGGAGCCGCTATGTTTTAATCTGGAAATTACAACGTCTTTTCCAATTTCTTGAATGGTTTGGTGCAAAGATTTTCCTATAAATTCGGCGTTGGTTACCCTACATTTTTTAGGAATAAGGGGATATTCACGATTGATTTTTTTCATTCGGAATTTTTTCATCTCCTCATTGGGATCTATTTTCATAAAAATTTTAGCCAAAAGAAGAGCGATAATTACCCCTAAAACTCCCAAAGGATATGTGATAGCATAACCAATGGTAGGATCCGAAAAAACTTTGTCGGGGTATTGGGTTTTTATTTCGCTTAAAACACTTTTTGCCGCTCCTAAAGCCGGGGTACTCGTTACTGAGCCCGATAGAATCCCGACCAAGTTTTCAATGTTTAAACCGGTAGTAAGAAAAAGCCCATAAGTAAGCAAACCGCTTAGCACAACACCACTTACTGCCAAAATATTGAACTTCATTCCTTCTTGCTTGAAGGACGAAAAAAACGAAGGTCCCAATTGTAAACCAACACCATATACGAAGAAAATAAGTCCCAAATCTCGTATAAACTCTAAAATAGGCATTTGAATACGGTAGCCGTAGTGTCCCAAAAATAATCCGGCAAACATAACGGCAGAAACGCCTAAAGTAATTTTTTTGACTCTCAACCTACCAACGAAAATACCAATCCCGATAGCAAATATAACAACAACTAAAGATTGTATAGCGGTAGGATTTTCAGTAGGAAGTAAGAGATGAGAGGCCCAATCGAACATGATGATGTTAATTTAAAAAACGATGCAAATTTATAGCAATATTTTGAATTTGTCTCAATTTTGATGGATGATTTGTGAAGTGTAAGCAGTAGCGTCGTAGGACGTGAAGTTGTGGAGACGTAAAGTATGGGTTGTAAAAGGAAAAAATAAAAAAAGAGACTGTCTTTTTTAGACAGTCCCTTAGTTTTATACAACACTTATGGTTTTAAGCATTTGGTTCTACAGATACATAAGATCTGTTATCTTTCTTTTTTCTGAAGACAATTTTACCGTCTACCAAAGCAAACAAAGTGTGGTCTTTCCCAATTCCCACGTTTTCACCCGGGTGGTGCTGTGTACCTCTTTGTCTTACAATGATGTTTCCGGCAATAGCTTCCTGCCCACCGAAAATCTTCACACCCAATCTTTTGGAGTGAGACTCTCTACCGTTCTTGGAACTACCAACTCCTTTCTTATGTGCCATTTTATTTTAAGGTTTTTTGGTTTAACAATTATTCGGCTCTTCCGCCTTTAAGTTTTTCTGTAAGAGCGTTGAATTCTTCTGTTTTACCGTCAGCAAGCAGTTGTGCTTGTTGAGGCCAAGTAGTAGGATCCATAGCAACATATACAGGACCGTTAGGATCCAAAATTGCTTCTAACTCTTCTTTGGTCTTACCTGCCAATTCTACGAATGAAGAGATACCTGCTTCAGCAAAAATTTTCGCTACTTTAGGTCCTATTCCTTCGATAATGGTTAAATCATCTCCATCTTTAGCTTTAGCAGATTTTTTTGCCGGTTTGGCTGCTGCTTCGGCAACTTCTGGAGTTGCTTCTTTTTTAGCCGTTTTTTTTGCTGGCTTGGCAGCACCGTCAAAACCTGTAATGCTCACGATTTGGATTTGGGTAAGTTGTTGTCTGTGACCATTTTTCTTGGCGTATCCTTTTCTTCTTTTCTTTTTGAAAACGATTACTTTATCAGCCTGAACATGATCTAAAATTTCCGCTTGTACAGCGATACCACTTACAGCCGGGGCGCCCACTGTGATTGCTCCGTTTACGGTAAGAAGAACTTTGTCAAAAGACAATTTATCTCCTTTTTCACCTTTTAAACGGTTTACAAACAACTTTTGGTCTTGCTCAACTTTGTATTGAAGCCCTGCTATCTCTACGATTGCAAACATTGTTTATGTATTTTTTAATTAATTCGAGGTGCAAATATACAAATATATTTTAAAATACAGGGTGTTGATTTTTAATTTTTTGAATAAAATCTTGTACCTTTGAATGGTAAATAAGCATAAGGGCTGCAGGTAATCATTCAAATTTATAATTTTACGTGAAAAGAGATCTCTATATTGATTTTGCCAAAGGTTTGGCAACTTTGAGTGTTATTTTTATACACACTACTTTTTGGAGCGGTCAGCTCTATATTCCTCGCGAGATGAGGCTTCTGAGTTTACTTTTTGATGTGCCTGTGTTTTTCGTGCTCAGTGGAATTACTTCATCGGGAAACTTGGACAAGACCATGTATAGGCTTCTCCGGTTGCAAATTACCTTTATGATTTTTCTTACCACTCTTTTCTTTTTAGATTCCGGAGTAAAATATTTTTTGCAAAACTTTTGTTCCGAAGAAGTGCTGAGAAGCTACTATAGTACTTTTGGTACTAAGAGTTATCCTTTGCAGTATAGTCCCTTCGATTTTGAAAATCTTGGCAACTGGTTTGTGCATCAATACAACAGTGCTGAGAGTTTCCCTGTAGTAATGGGGAGTTTTTGGTACATGAAAGTCTATTTTATTGTAACGGTTTTAGGAGCTTTAATTCTTAGGTTCTTTCCTAAACATGTGAATTGGTTTATTTATCTGAATATTTTTTTAATTGCTTATTTCAATTTTTTTATGACCTCTTATCCAAGTGGTCAAGTGGGCTATGTTGTCTATTATTTGCTTCTGTTCTTGGTAGGAAATAGACTTAAGGGAAAAATGATTTCAACAAAAATGATTCCTGTTCTTTATTTGGGGTGGGCGGTATTGGTGGTTTTTGTTTTGGGGTATTTTGGGCAAGACATCATTTACTTAATCAATAAACAAAAATTTCCTCCCAAACTTCCTTATATAGTGGCATCATTGCTTTCTATTGTCACCATAATGGTTTTGTACAACCGTCTGAAAATAATGAAGGATAATTTCGTTAATTATATCGGTAAAAATGCTATTTTCTACTATTTCGGACAGGGGATAAGTTCGTCTCTTGTCTATTTTATTGTTTCTCCGCTAAAAGAAGCCTTGCATTGGTTTCCTTTAATGATGTTGGTGTACGGTATTAACGTAGCTTTGGCAATTGCAATAGCAGAAGTCATCAAAAAAATAGATGCCTACGGCTGGAGATATTTGGAAATTTTAAGAATAAAAACACAAAACCACTAAGGCACTCATAGAATGAAAAATAAAACGATACGCTTATTCATACGGTCTTTTATCCATGGAGCAGTTATTTTGGCACCTCTTGCGGCTACCTTAGCGGTAATTTGGTACATTATTTCCTCTATCGACAATATTATCCCTGCGGTTTCGAGGGAATTTCCGGGATTGGTCTTTGTTATCACAATTATCCTAACGTCTTTGGTGGGTTTTTTTACCAATAAATTTGTCTTCGGAAAGGTTATTGTGGAGGCTATGGATAATGTTTTGGAACATATTCCGGGGATTAAATACATCTATACACCGGTAAAAGATGTGATGACATCTTTCGTAGGAGACAAAAAGAAGTTCGACCGACCGGTTTGGGTAAAAGTTTCCGAAAGCCCCGAAGTTTGGAGAATAGGCTTTTTAACGCAAACCGAAATGTCTACAGTAGAAAAACACCACTTCGTGGCGGTATATATGCCACATTCGTATGCTATTTCGGGGTGGGTAATTGTTATTAAAGAAGACAATATAAAACCTGTAGTAGGAATGAATGCCGCCGAAGCCATGAAGTTTGCCGTAAGTGGAGGTGTTTCAGGGTTTGATGGCGATAGCGATATTTTTGACCATGATATTTTTAATAAAATGGATATTTAGACATGCTTTGAGATGGGCTATTGATTATAGAAAAGTTTGTTGAGTTGCTGAAAATCAAGTTATTATATGTTGTTTTTATGATTGAATACCTTATCCCGAACTGAAATTATTTAATTTTTTCCTTCGTTTCCAGTTTTTTTCTCAACTCATCAATTTGATTTTGTAAAAACTTCAATTCGGAATTGTTTTCGGAATTGGAAGAATAGTGCCACCGAAGGTGGATGTTTTTGTTGATGTCATTGGCTTTGTGGAGCTTATTTTGGTCGAGAAATTTTTTGTCGTTTAATATGGTAATGTCCAAAAAATTCTTGTCGTTTTCTATAGAAGTTTCATGTTTGATGACGGCAATTTCCGGGTATTTTTCCTGAATTTTTTGGATATACGAATTGGCGTTCTCTTTCAATCGTTCCTCTTCCCATTTTCTTATGGTCAGGAAAATACTTGGAATTAATATAATCAAGGTAAGAATGGAAATTACAACCACTGTTTTTCGGTCTTTTACTCCGGCACTATTCTCGAAAAAATACTTTCGATAGCCCAAAACAATACTCAAAACCCATGTTCCGATTCCGATAAAAAAGCAATTGATTACATAGAAATAAAATCCACCAAAAAAATATTCCCAATTTCCGTTGGCTAAGCCATAGCCTGCGGTACAAAGCGGCGGAATACAGGAGGTAGCCACAGCTACGCCCGCAATTACTTTAATGGCTTCTTTTTTTATAATGCCCAAAAACCAAGCAAACCCACCAAACAAGGCAAGCATACAGTCGAAAATAGTCGCTTGTTTGAAGCTCGCTAATTGGTCAGTTTCTTGATGAAAAGGTGAAATAAGAAAAAAAAGAGTTGATGCCAAAAGGCTGGTGCTTACCATAATTACCCAATTGTGCAAACTGAGCTGCATAAGGTGCTTGTTGTGAATTGCCATACCGAAGGATAAGCCCACCACAGGACCCATTAGGGGAGAGATGAGCATGGCACCAATAATTGCCGAGGTACTGTTTACCGTTAGCCCCACACAGGCAATTACCATAGCAATTACCAAAAGCCAGAGGTTGTGTCCTCGGAAAAATACGCCTTCTTCTATTTCGGTAAAAGTTTGTTTCTCTTCTTCTTCCTTATTGAGTTCTAAAATTTTACGTAACCGCATGATGAATTTTATGTTTTCAAAAATATAAAATCTTTAGCAATGAAAGGGAGTTTGTAGAAGATAACACTTAATTTGATTTTTATCATGTCCTAAAATTTTATCAATAATAATATTCGTGCTACATTTGCAAACTATTAAATTTTTAATAAACTGATATTATTTTTAATAATTATCTAAAATTAGAGGGAAAGTTAAAATTAAGATGGTTTAAAATATTGATATTATGAATAATAGATTTTTGAGCATATTGTGTTTGTTCTTCTTTATAGGGGCGGTCGTGTCTTGTCATCAAAAAAATGAAAATTCTGCACAACAGACAAAAACTGAAAACAAAAACAATTTTCAGTATATTTTCGATAATGGTAGCACAAAGCTAAATGTGGAAGTGACTAAAGTGCCACAAAAAGCAGCGCTTTACTCTCATTTCATTACCGAAATGTTTTTGGCATTGGGCTTAGAAGACAAGATTGTACTGGGAACCACCGAAGGCGAAATTTTACCGGAATTCAAAAAGGCGTATGAAAAGGTTCCGAATAAAATAGTAGGACACCATACTGTGATGACGAAAGAGGCGTTTTTGCTCTTGGGAGCTGATTTTGTATCGGGCTGGGACGAAGCCGTAAGAGCTGAAACAACAGGTACGGCAGATGAGTTGTTGAAAAAAGGAATTTACCCATACACTGTAAAATCTGTAAGAAACAACGAAACGCTGGATACGGTTTACGAAGATTTCTTAACCTTGGGGAAAATATTTGCGGTAGAGAAAAAAGCCGAGGAAGTAGTACAGGGAATGAAGAATAAATTATCCAAAGCTCAGGCTTCTTTTGTAACCCTGCCGGAAAATGAAAAGAAAAAGGTTTTGGTATTCTCTGCCGTGGAAAACGGAATCTATGTTTCCGGAGGACTTACCACAGACCTTATTAAAAGAGCCGGAGGGAGGAATGTTTATGAAGAACTGGGAGCAGATCATGAATTGGTTTCTTTCGAGAGTTTAATTCACCAAAATCCGGATATTATTTTTATTGCCCACATGGCAGAAGGACTCACTTTTGAACAAAAAGTAGATTTCCTAAAAAAACACCCGGCACTGAAAAACTTACCGGCAGTTAAAAACAATAATATTCATAAAATTGCTCTGGAAGATATTTCTCCCGGAGTTCGAAATATAGATTTCATCATCAAAATGAATCAATTGATGTATGCAAAATAAATTCAAATATAGCCTTGTTTTTTTGCTGCTTTTGGTGGTGCTTGTCGTTGTTTTTGTATTAGCGATTGGCGTAATCTCATCAAATCTTGATGCAGTTACGGCGTACCAAATTACCGCCAACAAAATCGTGGGAGCAGAAATCTACCCGCGCGTTTGGGAGCCTTTGCACGAAACCATTATTTGGGAAGTAAGGCTGCCAAGGGTGTTGCTATCTATGGTTTGTGGTGCAGGATTGGCAATTTGTGGTGTTCTCATGCAGTGCGTTACCAAAAATCCGATTGCCGACCCTTATGTTTTAGGTTTGGCTTCCGGAGCTTCTACCGGAGCGGTTTTTGTAATCGTTTTAGGTGGAGCTTCTTTGGGAATCGCTTCAGTTTCCGGTGGAGCTTTTATAGGGACACTTGTTTGCAGCGTTTTGGTTTTTGTAATCGGAACGGAATATGGCAAAAACACCTCAACTACAAGGCTTATTCTTTCGGGATTGGCAATATCTACCATTTTTACGGCACTTACGGATTTAATTATCTCATTGGCTAAAAATGCCAGTCAGGTAAAATCAGCACTTTTTTGGAGCATGGGAAGTTTGGGAGGAGCAACTTGGGAACTTCTACCGTTGCCATTTTTCACACTTTGTATAGCAGTTGTTATTGCTTTGGGTATTTCGAAATCTTTGGACTTATTGCTTTTCGGGGACGACAATGCCACCATGCTGGGTATGAACGTGAATGTGGTAAAATCTTTAATCATCATTGTAGCCTCTTTGCTTACCTCTGTACTGGTTTCTGCTACGGGAGCCATAGGTTTTTTAGGGTTAATGGTGCCACATATTGCCCGAATCCTTTGTGGAAACAACCACAGAAAGTTGATTCCTATTGCTGCGGTAACGGGAGCAATTTTTTTGATGTGTTGTGATCTTTTTGCTAAAAATGCATTTTACCCGAAAGATTTACCCATTGGGATTATTACTTCGCTGATTGGCGGACCTTTCTTTTTGTGGATGTTGACCGATAAAAATTATTCTTTCAGAACAGGGAAATAGAGAGGACGGATATAGATGATAAAACATTAACAATAAGCTGCGAAGGCTAAAATTTAACAAAAGAACAGGAAAATTCCTGTCAAACAATACAATTGAAACTAAAAGTAGAACATATCGGATTTAGCGTTTCCAAACATCGGATTTTGGAAGACATTTCCTTTGAAGTAAAGGAGAACTCTTTTGTGGGCATTATAGGTCCCAATGGTTCCGGAAAATCTTCTTTGCTTAAATGTATTTATGGGGTAAATAAACCCGACAAAGGCAGAGTGTTGTTCGAAGGAGAAAACCTTCTGAAAATGCCGGGAAAAGAAAGAGCAAGAAGAATAGCCGTTTTAGCACAAGAAACCAAAGGGCAGTTTGATTTTAATGTAAAGCAAGTGGTAGAAATGGGACGCTATCCGCACAAGAAAACGCTGGAAAACTATTCCAAAAAAGATGAGGAAATTGTAGAAAAAGTACTATCCCAAATGAATTTGCAAGAATACGGCGAGAGAAGTTTCAACACGCTTTCCGGCGGAGAAAAGCAAAGAGTTTTAATAGCCCGTGTTCTGGCACAGGAGAGCAACTTTATTATTTTAGACGAACCTACCAATCATTTGGATATCGGCTACCAAATTGAGATTATGAATACCATTAAAAGCTTGGGAGTTACTGTTTTAGCTGCCATTCATGATATGAATATCGCCTCTCTGTATTGTGATGAAATCATTGTAATGAAGAAAGGTAATGTAATGAAAAAAGGAGCCATAGATGAAGTAATGACGGCAGAAACCCTGAAAGAGACCTTCAATGTAAATGCATATGTACATCATCACGAAAAAACAGGGAGAAGACAAGTGTTTTATTATCCTTAAATAATAACACTCTTCTCTTTTTTTACCCTAACAGTAACACGAATTTATAAAAACAGAACAAAAACAAAGATTTGTTAAATAAAACCAAATTAAAAAAAGGCTTTATTGCCTTTAATGAAATAAATAACAATAAAAATTATATTAACTAAAAAAATCATTTATCATGATTAAGAAAGTTTTGAGTACAGTGCTATTTCTTATTTCGTTTTTTCTTTTTGGACAAAGAATAGTAGATGGAGAAGTAGTAGACATAGATGGTGTAGGGATTTCAAATGTAATTATCAAAATAGAAAATTCGGATAAGAGTGTCGTAAGTGATATTAATGGAAAGTTTAGTATAGAGCTTCCTGAGGGGAAAAGTGTACTAACTTTTCAAGCTAAAAACTATACAACATTTAAGAGAAGTGTAGAGCGAGGCACAGAAAACATTAGTATAACCTTAAAAGATGATACCAAGGAGATTTCGGAATTGGTTATTTCTGCAGAAAAGAAATTAGAGGTTAACAAACTTAATATTAAGAACTTAGAGGCTCCTATGACAACTAATGTTCTCAATCATGTTGCATTACAAAAATGGGATATTAATAATGTAGAAGATGCTTCTAAAATGATTGCAGGAGTAAATTCCATAAAACAATACGGTGGTTTTCAGTTTTTTAATATTCGAGGCTTCGACAATTTTGTTATCCTGTACGATGGTGTTCGGGACGAAAGACATACCATTACCCAAAGTGCACCGGTAGCCAATTTTGCCAATGTGGAAAGAATGGAAGTGCTGAAAGGTCCTTCAGGAGAAATGTTTGGGCATTCGGCACTTGGAGGAATTATTAATATTATTCGTAAAAAACCAACCTATACCCTTCATGGAGATGCCAAATTTACTGTGGGAAGCTATAATACTTACAATGCTACCGTGGGTGTAGGAGGACCTATTTTTAATAAACTAAGATACCGAATAGATTTCGGGACAATGAATACAAATGGGTGGAGAGGTGTAAAAGAAAAAACAGGAAATGCTTCCATTAATATAGAATACTCACCCGATGAAAAGAATGTACTGGAGTTCTTCTATCAATATAACGACGGGAATTATGGTGCAGATGTAGGAGTTCCTGCAACAAACGATGGCAAAGCATTGGATTGGACAAGCCCTTATGTAAACTATGCTAATCCCCATGATTACACAATCAATAAGAAAAATGAGTTTTATGTAAGGTTTAAACACAAGATTAATTCCGGTGCTACATTGGATTATAAAATCTCTTATTTTGATGATAGCATTGATTATTTGATGGATGAAGTTCTGTTTCTAAATCCGGAAAACAAAACCTATGGAAGAAGAAACGGTGTATTTCATTTTAATCATGTAACTCGACCTGTTACCAATCAATTGGATTTTTCTTTCAAATTCCAAACTTGGAAAATAAAACATAAAGCGATTATTGGAAATTCTTCTGCTTTTTTAGATAGAAAAACACTTTACGGAAAAGTAACTACCGGACAATCCGATACCGATATCTCTGCAATTCAGCCTAATAATTTGGGCGAAAGAAGAGTAGAAATTAATAGGATTCGGGCTTATAAAGAATTTGTAAGTGGATTCTATTTTCAGGATTGGATTGATTTTTCCGATCGATTCAAAATCTTATTAGGATTACGATATGATTATTTTTCCGGAGAATACGACCCCAAAAGCAGACTGCTAACGGCTCCTGCAAACCCCGACAAAGGATCTTATGGAAACTTTACTTACAGAGGAGCTGTATCCTTTCAGCCGGTTAAAAACTTTTTAACTACCTATATTTCAGCATCAAGTTTCTTTAAGCCTATTCGTTCTTACGATGCAAGAACAGGCAATTTATTCAAGCCGGAATCAGGGTTTCAAGTGGAAGGAGGCGTTAAAATAGAAAAGAAAAATAAAGTAAATTTTACACTTTCGGGATTTTATATTGAAAAGAACAATTTAATTGTTGGGCATATGGTAAGAACGCAGGTAGGTACTGCTATTTCTTCAGGTTTGGAGCTGGATGCGGATGCCGAAATTACGAAAGGATTGTATCTGAAAATGGGCTACGCCTATACCAATGCTTATTTTGCCAAACAAACACCCGAACAAGGCAGACCGGACATATCGAATAATAAAACACCATGGACTCCAAAACACTCCGTGAATACTTGGATAAACTATGAGCCCCAACAAGTAAAAGGTTTGGGATTAGGATTAGGTGCTTTATATATTGATAAAACTTATCAAAACCAATTTAACAACCAAATTTTACCCGCCTATACGGTTTTTAACGGAACGGTTTATTACGGAGCTAAAAATGGAGTAAGAATAGGGTTGAATGTAGATAATATCTTCAATAAACTCTACTACAGTAATGCTTTATCTAATAATGACTTGTATTCTAACAATGCAGCAGATGAAGCCAATCAGGCACAATTTCAAATCTATCCCGGGAAAGAACGAAATTATAAATTGAGTTTATCCTATTCCTTTTAAATATACTTTAAAACAAAGTATAAATATTTAGAATTGAAAAAGGGGTTTTAATAAAATAAATAACAATAAAAATTATATTAACTAAAAAAAATCATTCATCATGATTAAGAAAATTTTAAGCAGTGCAATGGTGCTCGTTTCTGTTGCTCTGTTTTCACAAAGTGTAGTAAAAGGAGAAGTTCAAGATGCATCGGGGAATGCACTTGCCGGCGTAAGTGTTACGGTAGATGGCTCCAACCAAACCACTGTTACCGATGCCGAGGGTAAATTCAGTCTTGAAGTGGCTGATCCCAAAAATATGTTCACCTTTATGTTGAAAGACTATAAAACCTTCCGAAGAAGTGCTAAAGAAGGAGAGAATCTACTTGTTGTACTCAAAGAAGATACCAAAGAAATTTCGGAGCTGGTAATTTCTGCCGCCAAAAAACTGGAGGTCAATAAGCTCAATATCAAAAACTTGGAAGCTCCTATGACAATTAATGTCCTGAACCATGCCGCTTTACAAAAATGGGACATCAATAATTTTGAAGATGCTTCCAAAATGATAGCCGGAGTAAATTCCATAAAACAATACGGAGGATTTCAGTTTTTCAACATTCGAGGCTTCGACAATTTTGTGGTGTTATACGATGGGATAAGAGATGAAAGACACTCCTTTTTTGTGAGTGCACCCATGCCGAATCTCGCCAATATAGAAAGAATGGAAATCCTAAAAGGTCCTTCCGGTGAAATGTTTGGGCATTCTGCTTTGGGAGGTATGATTAATGTAATTAGAAAAAGACCAACCTATGAAACCCACGGAGATGCTAAATATACCATAGGAAGCTACAATACGCATAATGCTACCGTGGGAATTGGCGGTCCTGTTTCCGATAAACTGAGATACCGCTTAGATTTTGGAACTTTAAACACAGATGGCTTTAAGGGAGTGAAAGAAAAATCCTCCAACGCTTCTGTAATGTTGGAGTTTACGCCCAATGAGAAGAATACTTTCGAGGCATTCTATCAGTACGACAATGCCCTGTTTGGTCCGGATACCGGTGTTCCGGCAAATAATAACGGTACGCCCATATCTTGGATAGATCCTTTATTCAACTATGCCAATAATCAAGACTACATGAAGTATAAAAAACAGGAAGCCTATTTGAAATACAAATACAAGTATAGTAGAAACTACCAGTTGGACTTCAAATTATCTTATCTGAACGATAATTACGATTATCTTATGGACGAAGTATTGTTCATAGATAACGATACCAAAAAAGTTTCCCGAAGAAACTACGGAGGTTATCACTTTAATCGTTTAACGGATTTGTTTTTAGGACAATTAGACCATTCTCTTCGTTTTGAAACAGGAGGTATAAAACATAAAATGATTGTTGGGAATTTAGTTTCCATTATGGATAAACCCTCTTATTACGGATCCATTTCGGTTGGAGAAAACGACACAGATTTAGCAAATTTAGGATTAGGGCAGAAAAGAGTAGATATCAACCAATGGCAGTCTATAAAAGAAATTTCTACTGCGGTTTATTTACAAGATTGGATAGAGTTTTCTCATCGATTTAAAGCTTTAATAGGCTTACGTTATGATTATTTATGGGGCAAATACGACTATGGAACATACGACCCTGTAAACGACACGACTATTAAAAGAGGAATTAATGAGGCTGCAGTATATACAAAAATACCTACAGGAAACCTTACTTACAGAGGAGCATTGTCTTACCAATTGGTTAAAAACCTATTGAATACCTATGTTTCTGCTTCCAGTTTCTTCAAGCCTACCCGTTCACACGATCACAAAACAGGTAAAATTTTTATTCCTGAAACAGGTTTCCAAATAGAAGGAGGGTTAAAATTAGAGCAGAAGAATAAAGTAAACATGACACTTTCTGCATTTTATATCGAGAAAAACAACCTTATTGTAGGGCATACCATAAGAACACAAGTAGGAAAAGCAATTTCATCGGGGTTTGAGATCGATGCAGATGCGGAAATCACCAAAGGACTTTATACAAAAGTAGGCTACGCCTACACCAACGCAAGATTTGGAAATGGTACCGATAAAGGTGGAGTAGACATTTCCGGAAACCGTACGACATGGACTCCGGAGCACACCTTCAACGCATGGATTAATTATGAACCTCATGTGGTAAAAGGTTTAGGACTGGGATTAGGAGCTTTCTACACAGGAAAAGCCTTCCAAAATGAATACAATACGCAGTTTTTGCCGGCTTATACCATTTTCAACAGTACCATTTATTATGAAGCTAAAAATGGCGTAAGAATAGGGCTCAATATTGAAAACTTATTCGACAAAAGATATTACAACAACGCCTTATCTAGCAATGATTTGTGGTATTCCGATAATGTTGATGCACCCTACCAGTCACAATTCCAAATCTACCCGGGAAGAGACAGAAATTATAAGTTGAGTATTTCTTATTCTTTCTAAAAAAAAAACAGAATTTTTAGTTTTTTCATATTTCATTTTTCAAGAGAAAAGACCGCTTTTAGCGGTCTTTTTGTGTTAATAATTTTTAAAATCACAGTTGTGATATTTATCATATTGTGCTATCTAATAAAATAAAAGTAATATCTTTGTAGCGTTCTATAATATTTTATGCAGATGAAAAGCCCTTTAAATAAAACAAATAAATAATTTATTAGATAAAATTAAAAAAATCTTTCATGAAAAAAATTAAATTATTTCTATTTTCTGTTTGTTGCTTTAGTGTTACTTTTTCTCAGGAAAAAGATTCTGTTGAGGCGAAAAAAATTGAAGAGGTTGTTCTTACTGCAGAGAGAAAATCTCAATTGAACAAATTGAATGTAAAAAAAATAGAAGTTCCTATTACCACCCAGACCATTAACTTAGAAACGATTGAAAAAAGAAACGTAACGACTCTGGAGTCTGCTCTCAAAAGTACAACAGGAGTGCGAGTTCAGAATATTTACGGAGGATTTACACAGATTATCATCCGAGGGTTTTCCGATTATGCCTTTTTGGTAGACGGTGTTCGAGATGAGAGAACCACCATCTTTGCCTCTCCAATGACCAATTTAGCCAATATTCAGAGTATAGAAGTTCTAAAAGGTCCGGAGAGTATTTTGTACGGACATTCGGTATTAGGAGGTATTGTAAATATTATCCGAAAAAAGCCGACAAAAACCTTAAAAGGAGAGGCAAAGATTGATTTTGGCAGTTACAATTTCTATGGTTCTACTGTAGGAGTTGGGGGACCTATCTCCAATAAAGTTAGATTCAGATTCGACTTTGGGACTACTAAAACCGATGGATGGCGAAACATTGCCGAAAACACCAATAACGGGTCTGCTATTTTAGAATATATTCCTAACGAGAAAGATTTTTTCCAACTTTCAGCACAAATTACCAATGATAAATTCGATACCGATACAGGTGTGCCTGCCGATCCCTCATTTTTGGGAGAAGTAAGGCTTTGGGACGGTGTAAAAAGGGAAACCAGATACGGAGATCCTTCGGACTTCCTAAGTCATAAAAGATATGACTATCAGCTTAAGTATGTTCGAAAAACCAACGAAAAACTCCAAATCTCCAATATAGCATCTTATTCCGATGACCAAATAAAATATGTTTCAAACGATGGCGGATTAAGTATTCTTGCCAACGATCCTTCAAAATTACAAAGAACATCGCTTGGGTTTAATCGCTACGCCAAATCTATTCAAAACCAAATAGAGGTGAATTATAAATTTGAAATCGGGAGCATGAAGAACACTATTTTAGCGGGTAATTTTTTAGGATTTTTAAACGAAATTTCGGATAGAGTAAAAATAAGTGGACCGGGAAAAACTACAATAATAGATGTCGTGAATCCTAAAATCAATCAAGGATACAGAGATTATTTAGTAGATAGGTTAAGAATTCGGAATGAAAATATCCTAAGTTATTATTTGCAAAACTGGTTGGATATTTCCAATAAAATCAAGGTTTTTGCAGGAGGGCGGTTTGATTCGTTTACCAGTCGATATTACTATGATTTCTTGGATACCACAGGTAAAGTCACAAGTAGTCAGCCGTTAGGAAACGGAACCCTTAATACTTTTACCTACAGGATGGGAGCTGTTTTTTCGCCTCTAAAAAATATGAGCTTTTACGGGTCGTACTCTACCTATTTTAAGCCAACCCGAAAATTTGGGGTCGATGAAAAACCACTTGATCCCGAAGACGGATTTCAGGCAGAAGTAGGCACGAAAATACAGTATGGAAACCGGTTTTTCATGACCCTTGCAGGGTTCTATATCAAGAAAAATAATATTGCCGAAGCAGCAGCCGGAAATACCAACAGAAGATTGGGAGATGCTGAATCAAAGGGGGTTGAGTTGGATTTTAATGCTACTCCAATCAATGGATTTAGCATCAGAGGTGGATATACTTATACTCATGCGAAAAATAAAAATAGCTTAGATCCCAAAACCACAGGGACAAGATTAAGATACGCTCCGGAACACCAATTCAACTATTGGATGGACTACAAAATACAAGATGGATTTTTTAAAAATTTAGGATTGGGCGTAGGTGCTTATTATGAGAGCAATACTACAACCTATACATCTTATGCCTATACACTTCCTGCATATTTTACGGCAGATGGCACGGTGTATTACACATTCAAGAACATAAGATTAGGTTTGAATGTCAATAATATTACCAATACCGAATATTATAGTTCATCGGTTCCTAATTTTGATTCTCCCAATGCCTTTCCACCTTTATTGGTAACTCCGGCAATGGGCAGAAATTATAAAATAAGCATAGGATACAAATTTTAATATAACCCCAAAAAATAAATCTAATGAAAAAGTTAAAATCGAAAATTTTACTTCCAATTGTTGTGTTGTTCACTATGTTTTTCACCATCTCTGCCGTCTCTCATGATAATGTATTGATAGCCAATAACTTTATAGTGAAAAAGGGCGAGAAGCTCATTATGCGTTATTTCGTTACGTGGGGATTCAATGTTATTAGCGAAAGACCAATGGAAAACACCGTAAGAAGCCTTAAAATAACCACAGAAAAAGGAACAAAAAATCTTATGCCGCTTACAAAGGAAGGAGCTGTTCCTTTTGTCGCTACAGAGGTGGATTTCAATGGTTTAGGACTGATAGAGGCAGAGAAAGACTATTCTTTTATTTCTATTGAAAATAAAGAGTTCAAAGAATATTTGGAGGCAGACCATATTGAAAATATTACCATAGACGAGAGCAAGAAAGAACAAACGGAGCGGTATGCAAGGTTCATTAAATCCTTGGTTCAAAGTGGACCTGTTCAGAACGATGATTTGTACAAAAAAATAGTGGGACACCCTTATGAAATTATTCTTCTGCAAAATCCATATCAACTGAAAAAAGGAGATTGGTTCAAGGCACAAGTTTTCATCAACGGAAAACCTATGGTAGGCAAGGTTATTGTTGCCAGAAATAGAGTGGGAGGAGAGCTCCCAACCTATCAACTCAGCAGAACCGATGATAAGGGCGTGTGTAGTTTTAAACTGGATAGAGAGGGAGATTGGACAATTACCACCACTCACCTTTTCCCTTCCCGAGATAAATCAAAATCAGATTGGGAAAGTTACTGGGCAAGCTATAGTTTCGGAACGAAATAAAAATACATTCATATTGACATCAATTTAATTTTTAAAAGAAAGAGACCGCTTTTTTTGCGGTCTTTTTTTTTAGTTTTTAAAAACATTTTTATACAATGATTTGTCGGTTAAAAAACTTTTTTATCTTTGTTAAAACAAAACAAATCAACACATAAAACCATTTTTTACGACTTAAAATGAAAGGGATTTTAAAAATCTATCATCCGCAAGAAACCCTGAAATACCACATTCAAAATTCTTACTGCAAAGCGGTTTACCTCAATAAGCAAAATTTTTTGGAAGTTGAAATCATTACAGACGACAGTTTGGACCATGTGGAAGACGATTCTCTACAGTACCAATTTCCACAACTCTCTCTTGATGTTTTCGATTTTCCTATAGCATCTAACGAACTGGAGAACAAAACATTCCTTATCAACGACTCCGAAGAAGAGAGCTTTACCGAAGTAGATTTATTTGATGACGAAACAGCATTTGTTTACGAAAACGAATTGTCTTTCAGTAAAAACGAAAAAGACGAGCTCCAGTTGATTTGGAAAGGAATTATCGATGATTTCTACACCGGTGGCGATGAGCCGATTCCATTCAAGCTCAAGTGCAACTTCGTGGAAGACGAAATCGAAATAGAGGATTAGTTATTGAGTTAAGGACTTGCCCGAAACACGTTGAGCCATTGGTCAAAAAAGTCGCACAAAACTTTTGTAATCACAAAAGCAATCCTTTTATGGTCAAAAAAATCAAAAATTTCATACATTTGAATCATATTTTCCTATGATTCTTCTTCAACCATCAGAGTATTTCCAACTTTTAGCACCTTTAGAAAAGGTAGCGATTAATCATTTTTTTGCTAAATCTGTACTGTTACAGCATATCCATGGCGAAGTGTATGCAGATTGTGCAGAAAATCCAAAAACATTTTTTGTCGTTCACCCTTATGGTATGGGTTTGCTTTTTGGAGACTGGGAGAATGAGGTATTTAATGCACAATTCCGAAATTTTGCGTTGGAAATAGACCGGAAAAGAAACAAAACCATTTGGCTACAAGCATTTCCTAATGAATGGAACAAGGTTTTAGATGAGTTGTTCAATGGCTATTGGGGAACAAAAATCCAAATGAATACACGAATGAATTTTTCATTCGATAAAGAAAAATTTCTTAGCGAACCTGCTATTCCATTGCCACATCATGTAGAAATCAAAAAAACGGATAAAAAAGCCTTTGAACAGATGAAAGGCAGTGTAGTTCCGGAATATCTTTGGAAAAATGCCGAACATTTTGAAAAGAAAGGAATTGGTTTTAGCGTATACGAAAACGGACAGTTTGCTACCACCGCTTTTGCCTGTTTTATTCATGAACCTTATTTGGAAATAGGTATAGAAACCCAACCCGAATTTCAGGGCAAAGGCTACGCCAAATTGGCTTGTTCGGCACTCATTGATTATTGCTTAGAACTGAAAATGATTCCCGTTTGGGCATGTAGAAAAGAGAATTATAAATCCTTGGAGCTTGCCAAAAAATTGGGATTTATTCCCACATTTGAACTTCCATTTTATGGATTGATGCAGAGTTCATAATAATTTGGTACCTTTATCGTTTCAAAATTAACCTGGTTTTTCTTATATTTATACAAAAATCATGAATACCACAATCAATCTTTGGGACCTGATTTTCGGTGGCGAAACCCTTACAGATATTTTCGTAGCCTTGTGCTTTTTAGCAGGCATTATTATGTTGTATTGCTTTCTGCAAAAGTTTTTCTATTTAAAGCAAATGGCACAGCAAACTACCTATTTTATGGATAATATTGCAGATTGCATCTACGACAAGCGAATAGAATCTGCACAAGATATGTGCAAGAGTACTTCTTCTGCTGAATCCAGAATAGTAGCCAAAGGCTTGCTGAGGATAGAAAAATCTTTGAGCGAAGTTTCTTCGGCGGTAAAAAATCAAAGAGAGTTGGAAATATCGGAAATTTATAAAAACCTTCATCGTTTCTCTCTCATGCCGAAAATCGTTTTTCTATTGGGCGTACTCGGTTCATGGGTAGTATTGGCATATTATTTTTGGATAGCAAAAGAAACAGCCTTACAGCTTCCGTACTTTTATTCATTTGCTATTCCAGCTTGTATAGGTACGTTTTTAGCAATTTTTGGATTTATTTTTAATGGAGTGATTACTTCTTTAGCCCAAAGTGCAGAATTGAGTGTGAGAAACAGCAGCATTCGGTTTTTAGAAATCATTAGTGATAACCAGTAATTATTTTCAACAATGCAGAATTCTTATAAAATAAAAAGTGCAGCCATTACTCTACTGGCTATTATATTGGCTTTTTCGGCAATGTATTTTATTCCTGTACAAGCAACTCAACAAAATAATCCAGAGCCTAAGGCAAAAGAAACCAATACGGATTCTCTTTTAGCGGTTCAAGATAGTATTCGTCCATCACAGATTGATGTGCCGGAAATAGTTCCGGTAGAGACTTTGCCGTCCGATGAGAAAGCAAAAACGGAGAGTTTGGTAAAAAAAGACAGTGCTAAAACCGAAAAAAAACCTGAAAAAGCATTAACCGACAAAGAGAAAAAGTTGGAAACCGAAAAAAAACTCGCAGAAGAGAAAAAATTAGCCGAAGAAAAACAAAAGAAAGAAGTGGCAGCTCCTAAAGAAAGCAAAATAGGAGTAGACAGAAAGCTGATTGCCGGTATTCCCGGAACCATGAACTATAAAGGGAAGCTTCCTGCTCATAGTGTTAAAACAAAAGGTTCTATTACTATAGCTTATACTGTGGATAAAAATGGAAATGTGGTTTCTGCCCAAAGAATAGATGGTTTGAGGGATCGAGATGCTATAAACAATGCGGTAACACTCGTTAGAAAATATGTAAAGGCAGAAAAAGGAAACACCAACTCTTCAGGTACTTATACCATTAAATTCTAACCACAA
This sequence comes from Cloacibacterium sp., assembly GCA_017995195.1. Lineage (GTDB taxonomy): Bacteria > Bacteroidota > Bacteroidia > Flavobacteriales > Weeksellaceae > JAGOJI01. Next base: position 8,074 of record JAGOJI010000002.1, on the reverse strand, counting down.
CAACTGTTTTAACCTCATTAAAATTGACTTGTTTTTCATGCAGGAAAATCAATCATCAGAATCTTATCAAAAGGCTATAGACTGGCTTTTCGTACAAATGCCCAACTACCAAACCGATGGTAAAAAGGCGTACAAACCAGGCTTAGACAATATCAAAAAACTCTGCGAATTTTTTGGAAATCCACAGGAAAAACTCAAAACCATTCACATTGGCGGAACCAACGGAAAAGGGTCTACAAGCAATATGTTGGCTTCTGTTTTGCAGGAATCGGGCTACAAAATCGGGATTTACAACTCGCCACATCTCATTGATTTTACCGAAAGAATCAAAGTCAACGGAGAGAATTGCGATAAAGAATTTGTCTATCATTTCATTCAAAAGCTAAAAAATATCCCCAAAGATATTCTTCCTTCTTTTTTTGAATTCACCACTGTTATGGCATTTGAGTATTTCAGCCAAAAACAGGTGGATTTTGCCATTATAGAAGTAGGTTTGGGCGGTAGATTGGATTCCACCAACATCATCAATCCGCTCGTTTCGGCGATTACCAATGTACAGCTGGATCACCAAGATATTTTGGGTGAAACATTGCAGGAAATCGCAGTTGAAAAAGCTGGAATCATCAAAGAAAACACGCCCATTGTCTCCGGTGACGAGAATATACCGGTTAAAGAAATCATTGAAAACAGGGCGAAGAAACTTCACGCTGAATTTATTGATGCAACTTTAATTAAAACGGAATTAAAGTCCGATTTAAATGGAAATTATCAGCAAAAAAACATTCGTGTTGTGCTTGCTTTGGTTGAAGAATTGAAAAAAACAGGCTTAAATGTTTCCGATGAAAACATACAAAACGGATTGTTGAATGTTTATAAAAACACCCGATTTATCGGTCGTTGGTTTCAATTTTCAGAAGAACCGCTCATTATTTGCGATACCGCTCACAATCAAGCAGGATTGGAAATGGTTTTTGTACAATTAGAAGAAATTCCGAAGAAAAAACATATTGTTTTAGGTTTTGTACAGGAAAAGAAAATAGACGAAGTTTTGAAAATTTTGCCTAAAAACGCATCATACTATTTTGTAAAACCGAGTATCAATCGTGGTCGTCACCCGAAAGATTATAAAGAATTATTAAAAATATCAAAAATAAATTATAAAATTTTTGATGACGTGCAGTCGGGGTATCTTTCTGCGATTCAGAACATTAAAAACGGAGAAATGATTTTTGTGGGCGGCAGCAACTTTGTGGTAGGAGAATTTTTAGAAAAAAATTTGCAGAAATAAAAAAATGCACTATCTTTGCATCACCAAAATTCAGAAAGGGTTCTTAGCTCAGTTGGTTCAGAGCATCTGGTTTACACCCAGAGGGTCGGGGGTTCGAATCCCTCAGGACCCACAAAATCTCAGAGAAATCTGAGATTTTTTTGTTTATAATCCTTTGTTCATAAGGGTTTATAAAGATTTTCTAAATCTTACAAGTTTCTCAAAAAAGTGTGCATTCAGCCTATTTTTACACCTTTTAGGTGTACAACTTGGTGTGCATTCAAATCATTAAGGTGTGCATTCTAAAGCCCCTATTCATCAACTATTCTAAAATTTAAACACCTATGAAAAATATCAAAATAACCTTTGTTTTGGCTAAAAGCAGGCTGAACCAATCTGGAAAGTGTTCAATTAGGTGCAGAATTACCCTCGAAAAAAAAAGATATGAATTTTCAACTGGGCTATTTACAAGACCTAAAGAATGGTTTAATTCTGCACAAGAAGTGAGACCATCTAACAAAGATAATGACTTTATTAATACACAACTAAGTCTGATTAAACAAAATATTAATCAGGCTTTTTTGTTCCTACAAGTTCAAGAAACTAGTTTTACTGCTGAAGATATTTATAAAAAATCAAAGGGAGAAAAACTAGATAAAGAAAGAACTGTATTGGAAATGTTTGACCTGCATATTGCAAGGCAGACAAAACTAATTGGAATATCTACAACTGTTGTATCTATTGCCAAGTTTACACAAACAAGAAAGCATACAGAAACATTTATTTGGAGCCAATTTAGAAAGAAGGATTATCCACTTAAAAATCTGAAAATGAGCTTTATCAATGAGTTTGAGTACTACTTAAAAGCAGAGAAAAAGTTTAAGCCTCACACTGTTTACAAAACTATTCAAAGATTTAGACAGATGATAAAATTAGCTGTGGGCTTAGATTATTTGGTGAAAGACCCTTTTCTACTATACAAAACCCATAAGCCAAAGAAAGAAGTAGTTTTTCTAACTACGGAAGAACTAAAGGAACTTGAGGAACATCAATTTGCTTCTGAAAGGTTACAACAAGTTGCAGATATGTTTATCTTTTGCTGTTACACAGGATTACCCTATACTGAAATGGCAAACTTAAAGAAAAGTGACATTATCACAGGTTTTGACCAGCAACAATGGATAAGTATTACAAGACAGAAAACAGACAGAAAATACTCCATTCCCTTGCTTTCAAGAGCAAAGGATATTTTGGACAAATACTCAGAAAATGAGGAATTATTACCTGTTGTTTCAAATCAGAGATTTAATTCTTACTTAAAGGAAATTGCTCAAATAGTGGGGATTAAGAAACATTTAACTCATCATCTGGCTAGAAAAACTTTTGCTTCAACTGTTTTACTTTTTAATGATGTACCTATGGAAATTGTATCTGAATTATTGGGACATTCTGAAATCAGTATTACACAAGGACATTATGCTAAAGTGGTTCAGAAGAAAGTGAGCGAACAGATGATAAATCTTGCCAAGAAACTAAAGTAAATTTCCCTATTTAACTGCTTTGTAGTAAATTTACAAGGCAGTTAAATAGTGCCTATGGATTTACCAAACAAATATTTTGAAGATTTTCCTATTGAGTATAAAAAAATTAGGAGAGATGATTTCAGTGTAAGAAAAGAAACATTTACTATAGTAAAAAATCAAAATGGATTTTCTTTTGTAAAAAAAGTTCATAATGAAAATAGGAGCAGGTATCTCAATGAAGATTTACAGGGTTTAATCAACTTGGAAGAAAAGGATACAATGGTGATAAGGCACCTGTTGGAAATGGAAAATCTTACGCAATAATTCAAACTATAAAAAGGTTTTATGAAGATAAAAAACAAGATTATTTGATAATTGTGGCAACTCCGTTTGTAAGTTTGGTTGAGCAATATGTAAATGACATTCATACTGATGGAAAGATACCTAAAAACCAAATTTACAACTACAACAAGATTGGCAGAAGCAGGGAGTCCTACACAGACAAGAAAGTACATGTAATTACCGCAAATACTCTACTTGGAAATCCTGGCGAGGACAGTTATAAAAACTCTGACAAGAAAAGAAAATACCTTAATGACCTTATAGCAGATTGTGAGAATAAAGGAAGAAAAGTAATCTTCATTTTTGATGAAATTCATGATACCATACAGAATTTTAAAGAAGAATATCTATTCAATTTATGGAAGTGGAAAAATGTAGCTCATAAGAATTTTATCATAAGTGCTACCTTTACAGAAGCATCATTTGTAGTAATTGAATATTTGGCTGAACTCACAGATAAAAAAATCTATGTTGTTGAATTTCCAAGATTAAGGATTAGAGAAAATCAAAGCAAATTATTTCTTTACTATAGTTCTTCACACAAATTTTTAAGCACTACTTATGAAATAAGAAATACAATAGAAAACCTTTTGGCTAGAGGAAAAGATTTAGATATTCTCTGTTACTCTAAAACATTGGCTAAATCTATAATTTCTGACAAAGTAATTGGGAAAAAACTTAAAGAAAAATTTGGAAAAATTAATGATTGTACTTCTGAAAACGCGGATAATCAAAGACCCTTTAATGAACCTGCTGAAAACATATTTGATAATAATATGTGCAATATTGGGACAAACTTCAAATCTGGTGTAAGCATAGAAAAAGAAAACCACGCCTTTGTAATCATAATGCCACCAAAAGGAGCAAAAATGCCTTTCAAAAATAATTACGGAATTTTCTCAAGTGGTATAAATTCAATTATTCAAGCACTTGCAAGACAGAGGAAAAAGGGAGAAATTCACATTATTTTACCAAAGCCCAAAGAGTTTGATTATGACACTTTAATATTTGAAGAGGAAGAACAACACGAGCAATTTAAAGAATTTTACGAAAGGGTTAAAGACAGTTCAGAGGTTGAAGAAAAAACCAAATACATTCCTTTGGCAGAGCAAGACAATATGTTTTTTAATTTTTATGAAAATACTTTAAAAGCCAATATCAAAGATGAAATTGCCTTTGTCAAAAATCTTGAAAGACCAAATAAGGTTAGATTAGATTTTCCAGAATACAAACTATACAAACTTTCTGATAGTGAGGATTATTTTGTAAATAAAACCCTATTTTTTGGTGGAGATTTATCTGCTTACATTACTTATTGTGCTGTAACAAATCAATTCATCAACTGTAAATTTGTGGGAGGATTTGCAAAGCAAGAACTTATTCTAAATTATGGAGAAATCCAAAAAGGGCTGAAAGAATTTTGTGATAAAGTATATTTCTTTGATGATGATAGGATGAGTTTGTATTATTTTTTGAATGATGCTTATTTCTACAAGCAGTTTAGAGATGATTTGTTTGAAATGTGTGAGGTGAAACTAAAAACAAGTGAAGGAAAAGTTGTAAATCTCCTAAAAGATGGAACTTCAACCTCAAGTAAATATTTTGAAGGTCAACTTTTAGGATTTGTGCAGCATTTTGGCTATCCAAACAATCCTTTAAATCGTATCAAATTCAAAAAAGAAGGAGAGCTAGTTGATGGAAGTTATGATAGAAGCCAATTTTTATTGGAAGCCATTTCACATTCACAAAATCTAAATGTGGAAAATTTCAACACCAATGAATCAGAAAAAGAAAGGATTAAAATTTTTAAATTTTTAGGAAATTTTAGACAGAAAATCATTGATTCAATCCAGATTTACTCTACAAGAAATGAGAGTGACATTCAATACATAAAAAATAAACCATCAGAAAATTTTATTTCTGAGCATGAGCTACCTGAATTTAGAAGACTTGTTCAGTTTTTACTTAATGAAGATGATTTTTTCAAAAAATTCAGTTTTAAAGAAAGGCTAGCTAATAAAAGTGAATCCCAGCAAATAGAGGTTGTTTATTCTATTTTGTCCAATGAATTATTTATTTTAGAAAAGGGTAAACTTCCTACAGGAACCAGAGAAAATGTAAAGAAAGTAAAGTTTATAAAACCTTTACCAGAACATTCCCAAGTTGTAAATTATGTATTGCCACCTGATTATGATTTTCCTGATGGCTACGAACCAATAGAATTAACTGATGAGCAAATTGAATCAATAAAAAGATTTACAAGAAATAATTAAAACAACATCTCGTCCACACTTTACAAATTCTATATATGAGTTTTTAATTTGTGGACGAACTAGAACAAAAATCCTTACAGAATTTTCTGTAGGGATTTTTCATTTTAATATGAATCCATAATATTTCCATTCACAATTTTATTAACCTTTTTAAATTTAAAACTGTATGCAGTTAAGACAATCAGAACGCAGACAAGCCAAGATAAAAATTGGCTTGCAAGGATGTGCAGGAAGTGGTAAGACTTATTCAAGCCTACTACTTGCCAAAGGACTAACTAATGGAGACTTTTCCAAAGTTGCCATTATAGACACAGAAAATGGAAGTGCAGATTTATATGCACATTTAGGTAATTACAATGTACTTTCATTAGCTCCGCCATTTACACCAGAAAACTACATCAAAGCCATTGAAGTATGTGAGAAAGCAGGAATTGAAGTGATTATTATTGATTCCATTTCTCACGAGTGGGATGAGTTATTGGATTTTCATTCCAAATTGGCAGGAAACTCATTTACAAATTGGGCAAAAGTTACTCCAAGACAAAAAGCTTTTGTAGATAAAATCCTACAGACCAATGCACATATTATTGCTACCATGAGGACTAAACAAGATTATGTTTTGAACCAAAAAGATGGCAAATTCATTCCCGAAAAAGTAGGTTTAAAATCAGTCCAAAGAGATGGATTGGATTATGAGTTTACTTTGGTTTTTGATGTTGATATTAAGCATTTTGCAGTATCAAGCAAAGACAGAACAGGTTTGTTTATGGGTAAGCCAGAATTTACTATTTCTGAAAAGACAGGAAAGGAGATTTTGGAATGGTGTAATTCGGGTGCAAAGACAGAGATTTCCAAAAATACTGTTAGGGTTGAAAATAATTCCCAACCCCAAAAAAATAATGAACTTCCAAAAGTAAATCCAAGTGAAGCATTTGAAACCATCACACCTTTACAGCAAAGTACACTTAATGTATCTGAAAAAGAGGTTTACGAGGCAATACAGGGCTGTAATTCAGTAAAGGAACTACTTGCCTTATACAAACAATTTCCTCAATTTCAGGAGAGTTTAAGAGTGGATTTTGAAGCCAAGAAATCACTCATCATCAATTTGTCCAATCCAAATAACTTTTCGCAAAATGGAAAATCAAAATTTCAATAAATCTACTAGCATAATAGGGAATATTGATTCAGTAGATACTTTACAGATGAGAAGTGTAAAAGATAATGTAAAGGAAAAGAAATCAATTCGGGATATATTTCTTGATGATGAAGATTTTGAAGATGCAGAAGTATTTTACCCAAGTAAGATGAATGTGGCTAATTCAGAAATAATCCAAAGTTCACATCCAAATGAACTAGAATACAGAGAGGTTGAAACTAAAAATTTAGTTCAGCCTTTTTTATTGCAAAAAACTGAAAGTAGCATTGCCAACAAGCCAGACTACAAAGAGGAATCTAAAGAAAAGCCTTTCATTGTGGCAAATACTTTAGATGTTGAATTGGAACATTTAAGAAATGATTGCATTATACCTGTTTTCAGCAAGGACAATGAAAAAACAATTGCACACCAAGAATTTATTGATGTAGTGTATGATTCAGTTTCAAAATTGTTTCCCTACCAAAGTATTGCAGAACCTGAAATTAGGGTAAGCCACATTGTTAAGGGTAGAGTTCCAGAAGCAGTTTACAAAAATGCCAAAGATTTACTTGAACACGAAAAAACCATTTATTATGAGAGAATGGCATTTATTGTGAAAATTCCAAGTATTAAACATCTAGTTAATGGAAATGAGATTTCTCTTTGTGTAGGTGGTGTGAGAAGTTACAACCAAGAAAATTTGTACAATAAGAAGACTTTGGAAAAGTTCAAGTTTTTTATTGGGTTTCAAAATTGCGTATGTATGAACCTTTGTGTGAATTCAGATGGGTTTGTAGAAGATTTACGGGTTTCCAATGCATTGGAACTACAGAAAAAATCCCTAGAAATAATGCAGAATTATAATGCAGAATTACATCTAATGGAAATGAAGGAGCTTACACAGGATTATCTTTCTGAACACCAATTTGCACAGCTCATTGGGAGAAGCAGACTTTATCAGCATTTGCCTAAAGTTGAAAAATTGAAAATTCCTGAACTAAATTTTAATGACAGCCATATCAACGCTATGGCAAAGGATTACTACGAGGACAAGAATTTCAGCAGAATGGAAGATGGAAGGATTAATCTTTGGAGTGTATTCAATTTATTCACACAAGCAAATAAATCTTCGTACATTGATACTTTTTTGGATAGAAATTTGAATGCTTTTGAATTTTCAAAAGGTATTCAAAAAACTCTCAATGGTAATTCTGATTATCATTGGTTTTTGAGTTAGTTTTTTCCACCTTGTAAAAATACAAGGTGGATTTTTCTAAAATTAAGTATCATTAAGAGAGAAAAAAGAATTATTTTTGTAAATTATGGGACTTTTTGAAGAATTTGATTTATTTACTTCTACTTTAGAAAAATTAGATTTTTCTATTGCTAATGATGATTCTCAATTTTGTATGTCTTCAAAAGAAAGTGGACTTTTCCTTAGATAGTGTTTTCGGTTTTCAAATATAGTCGATAAAAACATTTTTTTTGCTTTTAAAGAAAAAAAATCATATTTGAAAAAGTTTAGTTTTGT
>JAGOJI010000096.1 GCA_017995195.1 Cloacibacterium sp. | reverse complement strand
AGTTTAATGTTTCCATTAACTTGCTTTGATGCTTTTTCTACCTGTGCAGGAACGGTGAAATCTATAGATACGCCACCAATTCCTAATTTGTTTTTAATTGCTCCGAATAGTCCCATTTTTTCTTTTTTTTTAAGTGATTAATATTAATAATCTCCTGTCAGCGAAGATTCTACTCAAAATTAAAGCTAAGGGCGAATGGTCATTGAAATATGACGGGTACAAATTGGTTACAGGGCATAAAAATAACCGTTACAAATGGTATACAGAATTTGTAACGGTTTGGTATATAGTTGTTTACGGAAAGGCTAAATTTGCTGTATAAATTGCGTAAGGTCTTCTTCCTGTAGTAGTTCCAATTTTTTCTTAATTCGGTAGCGAGACATTTTTACGGTATTGTAATCTACCCCTAAAAGAGTTGCCGTTTCTTTGTTGTTCATATTAATTTTGATGTATGCACAGTGTTTCAGTTCATTCTGTGTAAGTTGCGGACAGATTTGAGATAGTTTAGAGAAAAAATCCGGGTGTACTTTTTCAAAATGGAGTTTGATTTTGTCCCAATCTTTTTCAAAATTGATGCTTTGTTTAATGTTCTTGCTGATATTCAGGAGTTTGTCTCTGTTTTCATTAGAAGAATCATTCAGTACTTCTTTCATTTTTTCTTGAAGCTCTTCCAGCATTTTATTTTTTTCCTGAACATAAAGGGTGATTGACGCCAATTCTCTATCGGTGTTTTCTTTTTCTAATTGTAATCTTTGTTGTTCCTCCTTTAAAAACTTTTGATTCAGTATGGCTTTTTCTTCCTCCTTTTGAGCCAGTTCTTTTTCTCGTATTGCATTTAGTTTTTCGGACTCCAATAGTTTTTCCTTTTTTTCAAAAAGTGCTTGGCGTAAGTTGCTGTTTTTCTTTAAATTAAAAAATAAATAAAGTGTTCCCAAAGTGAGCAAACCGCCTAAAATTATCAGCCAGTTTTTTAGTTTAGAAGAGGTCTTATAGCTTTGTAGAAGTTCTTCTTTTTCTTGGTCCTTATATTGGTATTCTACCTCTTTCAGAGCGATAGATTGCTTTACACTGGCAATGGAATCTTCTATTTGTTTTGCCATCATAAATTGTTCTGCTGCCAAATCTTTCTTGTTGATGCTTTTATAATATTCAGACAGTAGGTTCCTTGCCTGCATTTCCATAAATTTGTTTTTGGATTTTTGCAGTGATTTTATGGAATTAAGGTAAAGTTGTTCGGCTTCGTTATTCTTTCCGAGGCTCATGAGAATGCTGGCTTTTCCTACGAGATATTCGGTATAATTGAGCTTATTTTTAATGGAGTAATCAATGGTGTAATCTACCAACTGAAGGGCTTTGTCCGTTTTTCCCTGTTCAAAAAGAGCTCCTGCAGCGTTGTAGTAAGAACTTGCAACCAAATCTTTGTAATCGTTTTTAGAAGCAATTTCCACAGATTTCATATTGATTTCGTATGCTTCGGGAAATTTTTTTTCCCCCATCAATAGAAAACCTTTTTGATTGTTATAATTGAGTTGTAATCTAGGATTTGGATATTTTTGGAGCAATTCTTCTGTAATTTTGAAATATTTGTTGAAAGACTCTTTATCTCCGGTTACTAAGTAAAGTCTGGAAATCTCTATATATACCTGGATTTGTTTAGGGTGATTTTTGGATTTTATATAGTAATTTACTGCTTTCAGGTAGTGTTCTAATGCTTTTTTTGGCTCAGATTTTTTATCCAAAATAATTCCGATTTGATGATTGAGAACTCCTTCTGCTTCCGGAAATTTTTTGCCCTGTATATTTTGAAACGCTTTGTTCACAAAATTTTCTGCCACATTTAGATTATTATTATCTAAAAAAATCCAACTCAATGTAGCATTGGCTTTAGCGATGGCGAGGTCATCTTGATCCGAAATTGCGATTTGTTTGGCATTATCTGCAGTTTTTATAGCGTGCAAATTATCTTCATCTTTTAACATCTGTTGATGTGCCTTTTGACAAAGTTCATCTACTTTTTTGTGATTAGATTTGAAAATAGGAGTAAGCGATTGTGAATAGCTCAATTGAAAAAAGCCTAATAATATCAATAAAAATAGGACAAGTTTTGTATTTAGGCGTTTATTCTCATTTTTTAATAATGGCTTCATCATTTTAGTGTTTATGGCGTTCTTTTAAAAGAATTGATAAATCTATTTTGAAGTCCAAATTTTCTTAATATTTAGAAAAGGTAGTTAAATTCCGTATAGGGAATTTTTTGGAATCAAAAGTCTATTCAAATTTATGCAATAAACTATCTTATTTCAAAATATTTTTATATAAAGAAAAATAGAATGTTTAGATTAAATTATTCCGAAAAATATAACCTTTGATTTTGTGCTATCTGTTTCCTAAAAATTTTACTTTGAAAATAAATTTCTGGTAATGAAGTCTTTTTCTAAGCTCCAGCCTCGAGCCGGAGAATATTCTCTTCCGTAGAAAATAATCTGAAGATGAAGTTTGTTCCAAGAGGATTTAGGGAAGAGTTTTTTGGCATCGTTTTCAGTTTGTACAACATTTTTTCCTTCAGAAAGTTTCCAGAGCTTCATTAAACGATGAATGTGCGTGTCAACAGGAAATGCAGGCACGCCAAATGCCTGACTCATTACTACAGATGCTGTTTTGTGCCCTACACCGGGCAATGCTTCCAACTCTTCGAAGGTTTGTGGTACTATGCTTTGATGCTTTTTTACCAAAAGTTCTGCCATTCCTTTTAGGTTTTTGGCTTTGGAGTTGGCTAATCCTATTTCCTTAATCAGTTCTTTAATCTCTGAAACTTCCAACTGAGCCATTTTCTCGGGAGTATTGGCTTGGGCAAATAGTTTTGGAGTAATTTGGTTTACTTTTTTATCGGTTGTTTGTGCCGAGAGTGCTACGGCAACCATCAAGGTATACGCATCGGTATGATCCAGCGGAATGGGAACTTCGGGATAGAGCTTCTCTAATTCTTCCATTACGTACAAAGCTCTTTGTTTTTTAGTCATCAAATATTGGCTTTAAAAATGTTTAAGGCATTTTGAGTGGTTATAAGATCTATTTCTGCGAAATCTTTTTGGTAAATATCCACCAATTTACCTACAACCAAATCCAGATAACCGCTTTCGTTTCTTTTACCGCGGTGCGGAACAGGTGCAAGATAAGGACTATCGGTCTCCAATACTATCTTTTCTAAAGGAATCTCGTGCAAAAATTGGTCAATTTTTCCATTTTTGAAAGTAACAACCCCACCGATTCCCAAAAGGAATCCCAAATCTATTGCTTGTTTTGCTTGGTGGATATTCCCACTGAAACAGTGAAATATTCCTCGTAGCTTGGAGTGTTTTTTTCGTTCCAAAACTTCGAAGGTTTCATCGAAACTTTCGCGGGTATGAATAACAATGGGTAAATCCTGTTCAATTGCCCAATCAATCTGCTGTTCGAATGCTTTTATCTGAATATCCAAGGTAGTTTTGTCCCAATACAAATCAATTCCTATTTCGCCTATGGCAGGAAAATGTCTTTTGCTGAGGTAATTTTCAACAATTTTTAGCTCGTTCTCATAAGTTTCCGGCTTTACATAGCAAGGGTGAAGACCCATCATTGCAAAAATCTGCTTGGGATATTCTTGCTCTAAATCCAGCATTTTTTGATGATGCTCCGAATCAATAGCGGGAAGATAAAATTTTGTAACACCTTTGTTGATGGCACGTTTTATCATTTCACTTCTGTCTTGGTCAAACTCTTCTGAATATAGATGTGTGTGGGTATCAATCATTTAGATATAGATTGGGGCAATGAAACCAACTAAAACTCAAATATTTTATGCTTTACTTTGCCTTGTTGTTCTTTAATTTTTTGTTGAATTTTTTCTAAAAAATCTTGGTATTTTGGATTCTGAACATCGTGAGGGCGATGTTCTAAGGCTTGCTTTATTTTCATATTTTCATTGATGAAAATTTTGGTTTCATCTGAAAAATAGGCCATTCCAAATTTTTCCCAAATATATTGAATGGCTTGGGAATTGGGGTGTACCAAATCTTCTTTGTAGAAGCGGTAATCTCTAAGATCGTCCATCATTATTTCGTATATGGGTAAATAATGACAATTGTGATGCTGATGAAGTACCTCGTGTAAGGCATTGATGAGCTTTGCCTTGCTCAGATTGTTTTCTATAATACCATCTTTGGTATGGCGAACAGGACTTACTGTAAATAAGATTTGTAGGTTTTCTTTGGCAATGTCCTTCAGATTTTCAATGGTCTCAGTAATATTTTCGGTAAGCTCTTGATGGGTTAGCAATCTTTTTTTGAAATATTTTTGAGGGATTTTATGACAATTGGCTACCAACTCTTTTTTGGGAAGGAATTCGTATACAAAAGAGGTTCCGTAGGTAATAATGACCCAGCAAGTGCTTTGTAAAAATCTATTGGCTTGCTCGATATGTTGATTAATTTTTTCTAAGGTTTGATGGGCGAAGCCTGTATCGAAAGAAGTATGATGATCAAAACTTATGTAGCGGTTTTCGAAGACAATTAAATCCTCTTCTTTGTAAGTTTTGCAAGAATAAATCTTTTTAATAGCGTTATTCACCGCAAAAGGGTTAAAAAGAGTCCCAAAAGGATTGTTGAGCGTTTGGATTTGTCCGGCTTGTAGTTTTTCAGACATTTCCGTAGCAAAACAAGAACCGATGCTAAAGATAGCATCGTTCGGGTTTATTTTTTTTTCTGAATACTCTATTTCTACTTCGGTACGGAATTTCATTTGTAAAATATTGGTGGTGCAAGTTGTAGCATTGCTGTTTTCTGTGAAGCCCGAAAAAGGATTTTTACAATTTTGGGGCTCTACGATTTTGTTTTTTAGGAATTTCTTCTCAATAAATAATTGGCAAGTTCAATAAACGGTTTCTTTTTTTCTTCGGGTTGGTTGATGAGCTTCAGATAGTCTTGTCCCAATTCGTTGTGCTTTTGTACCAGTCTTAGTACTTTTTCATCTACTTTTGTTCTACGGAATATTTTTTCTACGCCATAAATTTTATCAATGTTATCCGTTTTTTTGGAATACCAATACTGGAGTTCTTTCTGCTCTTCTTCATTGGCATGTTCTAGAGCCAGTAAATAGAGTATTGTTTTTTTGTTTTCGTAAATATCTCCGGCGTGTTTTTTCCCAAAAGCCTCTTGGTTACCAAATACGTCTAAATAATCGTCCATAATCTGGAAAGCAATTCCTATGTGTTTGCCAAAGTTGTAAAGTGCTTGTGCTTCCTCGTAGCTGGCACCGGCAATCAGCGAACCTATTTCAAACGAAGCCGCACTCAAGACACCGGTTTTGTTGGTAATCATCTCTATGTAGTCATCGTAGGTTACGTTTTCCATAGTTTCAAAATTTACGTCCAACTGTTGTCCTTCACACAATACAGCTCCTGTATGGTTGAATATTTGCATACATTTTTTGAACAACTCAGGTTCTAAATCTTCAAAAAACTGATAAGCTTTTATCAATAAAGCGTCTCCCGATAGGATTCCCACATTTAGCCCGTGTAAGGTGTGTATAGTGGGTTTGTTTCGGCGAAGCGGAGCTTCATCCATAATATCATCATGAATTAAAGTGAAATTATGGAAAAACTCAATAGCCAAAGCGGGTTTAATGGCTTTTTCCAAACTTCCTCCGAACAAATCGCAAGCCATGAGTACCATAATAGGTCTTAGCCTTTTGCCTCCATGGCGGATAATGTAGTTCATGGGCTCATACAACTCCGATGGATGGTGGGTAAAGGTATGTTTTTCAATGGCTTTGGAAACGACTTCCTGATATTGTTCTAAAAATTCCATAAATGACTTTATTTAGGGCAAAAATACAATTTTTTCTTATCATGAAAGAGCGGTTTCATTGAGATTTTGAATGATTGAAATTTAAAAGATTTTAACAAATCTACACGTATGAGTTTTCAAAAAAATCATAATGTAAGTTAAGGTGTGTTAAACTTCATTTTTGATATTTTCTTTCGAGTTACTTTTACTCAAAATTTATCTGTTTGATCACAAAACTATTCTTTTCGGTTTTTATTTTTTTCGGTATCGTACTGTGTGCTCAAGAAGTAGTTGTGGGGAAAGTTTCTTCTGAATATTCTTTGCAAGTACCCCATGTTTTGGTAATAAATATGCGAACCGAAGAAAAAATCTTTACCAATGCCGAAGGGCATTTCAGCATTCGTGCAGTTGCAGGAGATGAGTTGAGGTTTGTAAAAAAGAATTACGAACGAGCTTCGAAAATTGTGGGACAACAAAATTTTTATAGTTCCGTATCGGTTGTTTTAAAGGCGAGTGTTATCACAATACAAGAAGTGGAAGTAGATAAATTCAAGGCTACAGGAAATATTAAAAATGACTCTAAATCTCTGAATAAATCTCAAAAAATACTGAATTTAAATAATGAAATATCTGAGTATGTTAAAAATCCATATACAGAAGTTTTACCCAAGGCAACGATTCCTAATGATTTTAAATCGCCCATTGTTTCTGGAGGTTTTGCTATAGGAGCAATTGAAGCGAAATGGAATATAATAGATTTTGTAAAATGGATTAAAAATACTTTAGGGAAAGAGTATTTCTATTCTATGGAACTAAAAGAGGAAGAGATTGATTACTTCATTCAAAAATCTCTAAAAAATATAGAAACCAAGAATATACTTAAGTACGGTTACTGTTCAGATTCTGAGTTGGCAAAAGTAAAAATAGAGATGGAAAAACTCCTGATAAGTTATCGGAACCTACCTTAATAACGGTATGGTTTTTGCATCTATTTTGCTGTGTAATCTATTCAAAATCAATAGCGTCCTAAATAAAAAAATAAGAAGGAATTAAAGTAACTCAAAGTATCTTTGAGGTTGTACAACAAAAAAACCTTCTTATGGATTCAAAATTAACATTATTTTCCCAAATCA
>JAGOJI010000097.1 GCA_017995195.1 Cloacibacterium sp. | reverse complement strand
TTTTTGTTTTAAAAATTTATGCTACTTTCGTTTAAAATAATTGATATGACACTACAAGGCAAAAAAATTCTATTAGCTATTTCAAGAGGCATTGCCGCCTACAAAATGAATACACTTGTAAGAGATTTTATAAAAAAAGGAGCCGAAATAAAAGTAATACTCACTCCCGATGCAGAACATTTTGTATCTAAACTTACCTTGTCTACCTTATCAAAAAACCCAGTTTTATCCGAATTCTATTCGGAAAATGGGACTTGGAACAACCATGTAGAATTAGCACTTTGGGCAGATGTAATGCTCATTGCCCCTTGTACCGCTAATACTTTAGCAAAAATGATGAACGGCATCTGCGATAACTTGGTAATTGCCACCTACCTTTCTGCTAAATGTCCTGTATACATAGCTCCGGCAATGGATTTGGATATGTACGCCCATCCATCTACCAAAAAAAATATAAAACTCGCCGAAGAATATGGCAACATCATCATTCCTGCCGAAGAAGGGGAATTAGCCAGTGGGCTCTATGGAGAAGGAAGACTGGCAGAGCCGCAATATATCCTAAAAATGATTTTCGAGCATTTTAGTACTCAGTCGGAAAACTCAAGTACAACAGACTTATCCGGAAAAAGAATTTTAATAACCGCCGGTCCTACCTACGAAGCTATAGATCCTGTAAGATTTATCGGCAACCATTCTTCGGGGAAAATGGGTTTTGCCCTTGCAGAAGAGGCAGCTAAAAAAGGAGCCAACGTAACCCTTATTTCCGGACCAACTGCTCTAAAAATACAAAATCCCAACATTGAATTTCACGGAGTAACTTCGGCAAGGGAAATGTTCGACGAAGTTTTTAAACATTATTACGCAGCAGATATTGCCATTATGAGTGCTGCAGTAGCAGATTATACCCCAAAAATAGTAGCACCCGAAAAAATTAAGAAAAACGAAGAAGAATTCAGTATACAATTGGTAAAAAATCCTGATATTCTCAAAACAATGGGTGAGAAAAAAACACATCAATTCTTAGTAGGTTTCGCCCTAGAAACTCAAAATGAAGAAGAAAACGCCAAAGGAAAACTGAATCGAAAAAATTTGGATATGATTGTCCTTAATTCCCTTCGAGACAGCGGTGCAGGTTTCCGAGGCGATACCAATAAAATCAAAATTATTACCCAAACAGAGCAGAAAGAATTTTCCTTGAAAACCAAAGAAGAGGTTGCAAAAGATATTTTGGATTTTATAAACGACAAACTCCCACAAAATCTTTAAAAAACTAACCGCTTTCTCTTTTATTTAATTACAGGACTCTCTAATTACAAATGAATATTTTAGATACAATTATCGCTCGAAAAAAAGAAGAAGTTGCTTTTTCAAAAGCTCATATCTCTATCGATCAACTAAAAGATTCTGAGTTTTTCGAAAGGAAAACTTTATCTTTAAAAGAAAATATAAAAACCAAATCTGGCATTATAACAGAATTTAAACGAAAGTCTCCCTCAAAAGGAATTATCAATAACCAATTTTCACCTTTGGAAGTCGCTGCCCAATACGAAGAATGGGGAGCAAGTGGAATATCGATTCTTACAGATACAGATTTTTTCGGTGGATGTCTCGAAGATATTTTAAGTGTAAGAAAAAATATCCGGACTCCCATTCTACGGAAGGATTTCATGATTCACGAATACCAATTTTACCAAGCAAAATCAATAGGTGCAGATGCCGTTCTGCTGATTGCCGCTTGCCTGTCTCCCAATCAGGTCCAAGAATTTACGGCACTTGCCCACGAACTCAACTTGGAGGTTCTGCTGGAAATACACACCGAAGAAGAACTGAAACACTTCGGCAACTATATAGATTTGGTGGGTATCAATAATCGGAATTTGAAAGATTTCAAGGTAGATTTGCAGCACTCTGTCGAATTAAAAGATTTACTTCCTCAAGACACTTTATCTATCGCCGAAAGTGGAATTTACAGTTTTGAAGATTTCAAATTCTTGAAAGAGAAAGGTTTTGACGGTTTTTTGATGGGTGAATATTTTATGAAATCATTCCTTTTTCTTCCTCCGGAAGAAAAATCCCTAATTCATCATTTTTTTGAATACCCGCTTTCCCAAAAAGAAAAAATTTAGAAGTTTTCTCAGTCATGAAAAACCAAGAGCCGAAAGCCAAGAATCTACCTCTATTAAAGGTATGTGGACTTACACAAATGAAGCAGATTGAAAAACTAATTTCTTGGAATGTAGATTTTTTGGGCTTTATCTTCTACGAAAAATCACCAAGATATGTTTTAAAACACCTATCGTTAGAGGAAATTTCTGAAATAAATCACCAAGGAAAAGTAGGTGTTTTTGTAAATGAGTGCATTGAAAAAATAATAGAAATTTCTGAGAAAGCAAACCTAAATTACATACAACTTCACGGCGATGAAGACGATAAATTTATCAAAAATCTAAGAAAAAAAATAAATCCGAAAATTCAACTCATCAAAGTTTTTAGAATTGGGAATAAGGTTCCGACAATTGTTCCTCAACCACCAGAAGTAGATTATCTTTTGTTCGATACCGATTCACAGGCATTTGGTGGAACCGGAAAAACTTTTGAATGGGGGTTTCTGAATACGTTATCTATTGAAAAACCTTATTTTCTAAGCGGTGGAATTTCTTTGGAAAACATTGAAAACCTCAATATTTTAGACCAAAAACCTTTTGCCGTAGACATTAATTCTAAATTTGAAACAGAAGCCGGGATTAAAGATTTACAGAAAATTAGACTGTTTTTGGATATTAAATTTTGACTTTAAGACAAACACGATTGCACAAACTAAACAAGAATTATTCTATAACCTATCCTACTTTTCTACCGTTCTTTTCAGAAAATTAATTCTTACTTTTGCTTAGGAATTAAAATAAATTTTTTATGAAAAATATCGTTGTTATAGGAGCCGGAACCATGGGTAATGGTATTGCACATACTTTTGCACAAACAGGATTTATGGTAAGCCTGGTAGACGTGTCACAGGAAGCCTTAGAAAAAGGCATAAAAACCATTACCACCAACTTAGACAGAATGCTTGCCAAAGAAAGCATTACGCAAGAAGACAAGCTAAAAACCTTAGCCCATATTTCTACTTTTACCTCTTTAGATGATGCTGCCAAAACCGCTGACCTCATTGTGGAAGCAGCAACCGAAAATATTGATTTGAAGCTTAAAATTTTCGGACAGATGGATCAATTGGCTCCCGCCCACTGTATACTTGCCACCAATACATCTTCTATATCAATTACTAAAATTGCCTCTGCAACCAACAGACCCGATAAAGTCATCGGTATGCACTTTATGAATCCTGTACCTATTATGAAGCTGGTAGAAGTCATCAGAGGCTACTCTACTTCGCAAGAAACTACAGATAAGGTTTTCGAAATGAGCAAAATTTTAGGAAAAGTACCCGTAGAAGTCAACGATTATCCTGGATTTGTAGCCAATAGAATCTTGATGCCAATGATTAATGAAGCTATTTATTCCCTCTACGAAGGTGTTGCCGGTGTAGAAGAAATAGATACTGTTATGAAACTGGGTATGGCACATCCTATGGGACCGCTTCAGTTAGCCGATTTTATAGGTTTAGATGTTTGTTTAGCAATTATGAATGTATTGTACGACGGTTTCAAAAACCCTAAATATGCCCCATGTCCACTCTTAGTAAATATGGTAACTGCCAAAAAATTAGGAATAAAATCGGGTGAAGGTTTTTATGACTACAGCGAGAGCAAAAAAGCAGAAAAAATAAGCCCTCAGTTTATAAATAAAAGATAAAAAAACAAATAAAAATGGGTTTTTATTTCTTAACTTTGCAACCAAAGATGATGTGAATAATAAACATTAAATATAAAATATTATGAAATTACCTAAGTTTTTAATGGCAGATAATTCGGAATTTCCTGAAGATTTATTTGTAGTACACACAGAATATCCAAGATTCATACTAAATGTAGAGGAAGAAGAAGTGGAATGGTTAGATGATTTGGAAGGTGATGACGAAGAAACCGTAGCCAACGAGGCTACCAAAGTAGTAGAAGAAGCCTTTAAATGGTGCGATGAAGAACTATCAAAGTACGATGACGAAGAAGACGAAGATTAATGCTAATCACACATAAAAAGAGAGATAAATTTTATCTCTCTTTTTTGTGCTTTTTGTTCCTACCCCGCCCTGCGGGCACCCCTTCCGGAGGAAGGGAAATTTCTTTTATTTCTTAAATTTAAACCCTTTTATATACCTCATCAAACGGAACCCGCATTCTGTCGCCCCAAACTCCTTTTTCCATACGGATTCCGCAGGAAATGACCATATTGATTTCGGCACCGCAAGGTAAATTGAGAATGTTTTTCACTCGGCGACTGTCGAATCCTTCCATCGGACACGTGTCGTAACCTTGTTCCGACATGGCAAGCATAAAGGTTTGAGCCGCTAAAGCACAGGTTTTGTGTACCACAACTCGTGCATCATTTTCGGAAACTTGGCGTACAATTGGACGAAACAAACCTATTCCAAAAGTCAGAGTTTTTCTGAAAAGCCCTAAAACTCCGAAAAAACGGGAATACATCAACGGCATTACTTTTCCGTAGTAGAGTTGCCATCTTTTCATGCGTTTTTCGTGTTTTTCTTTTGGAGAATTTTTCAGGACGTTTTGCGTTTCCAATTCCAACATTTGCTTTTCGCGTTTGCGGTGCAAGTCTTGGCGAGTCACAAAAACTACCATCTCTTTTGCTGTCGTTGCTGCTTCCTGACTTAAACACGCAACCGATAATTTCTTCAAAATTTCGGGATTGGTGATGTGGTAAAATTCCCACAGTTGCATATTGGAGGAATTTGGAGAGAGCGTCGCCAGTTCTATGCACTGCTTTACAGTTTCGGGATTGATTTCCTTATTCGGGTCGTAATGTCGCACTGAACGGCGATGATGAACGATTTCTTTAAGTGTCATTTCTTGGTTTTTGTATTATAAACGAACGAGCAACGAAATTACCTTAAAAATCTTTGATAGATTTCAAATTTTCGTCGGGATTTTGGAAGTTTTGGAGGATTTTTACGATGAATATCGTTTCATCATCAATTTTGTAAATAATCGTGTTATGTTTTGTGAGAAGAAATTTTCTAAATTCCGTATTCTCATATTTCTCAAACAAAACATTACCACTTCTTAAAGTATGGATTGCTTTATCAAATTTATCGTTGAAATCTAAAAGAACATCAATATTCCATTTTTTTAGAAGATACTCTTCAATTTCAGCAATATCAAATTTTGCCTCATCAGTTATAATGACTGCCTTCATTTTTATATTTTTCTAAACGGGCATCTCTTTCTTTTTTAAAATCTTCGTAGGAGGTCACTCTTCCCATTTTTATATCTTCTTCCGAGCGTTTAAGCGATTCCAAAATTTCTTCCTTGGTTTCGTTACGCCATTGTTTCGGTTCAATGGTTTTGGAAATGATTAAAAGTTCTTCAGGAGTAAATCTTTTTTCTTTTAATTTTTTAAAGAAAGTCGGCTTCTTAATACCCGATTTTTCAATGATATAGGACATTTTGAAAGGCGAATTTTTCAGGATTTCATCAATGCTATTTTGTATTTCTATATATCTTTCTATTTCTGCAACCATAATAATTTGAGATTTACTCACGAATTTTTTATCATTTTTTTAAAGGAGTTCGTGATTACTCCGTAATTGAAGTTTGGGATTTGATTTTTTATCACAAATTTGATATTTAAATTATCAATTAATGATACAAATATAATAAAATATTGAGACTACAATCTTTTTATGGAATAAATTTTCACGGGATTTTTAATCCATTGCTTTTGGTTGTTAGCTTCCCAAATTACAGTTTCGGCTTGGTTTATTTTTTTGACTATCTCCATTCCTTTTACGACTTTTCCGAAAACGGCGAAGCCTTGTCCGTCCGGATTTCTTTTTCCGCCAAAATCCAATTGTGGTTGGTCTTTTCCGAGACAAATGAAAAATTTTGTAGTGGCAGAATCGGGCGTTCCGCGAGCCATAGAAATTGCTCCGACTTTATGTGAAAGTCCTGTTTTTTTGGTTCTTTCCAATGGAATTGGAGCGTGAATCTTGGTTTCATCATCGCCAACTCCACCTTGAATGACTTGAATCGGAATGTCGCTTTTCTGCTGATTATCTAAACGGACCGTTCTGTAAAATGAAGTATTATCGTAGCGTTTTTCGTCAATATATTTCAAAAAATTAGCAACGGTAATGGGTGCTTTTTTCGGGTAAAGTTTCACAACAATATCGCCTTCGGAGATTTTGATGATGACTTTCTGTGAGAATATTAGAATTCCTAAAAAAAGAAAAGTTAAAATGGTTAGTTTTTTCATCACATTATTTTTCTGCGATTTCTTTTACTTTTCCTAATGCTTTCGGAAAAACATCTGCAAAATACGAGATATATTCTTCCGGAGCATTCATGGTTACCGTAAGAGAAATTACGCCATCTTTCTCTTCCAAATCGTATTGTTCTATGGCATTTTCACCATATGTTTCTTCTTGCTCTACTCCATCTTTTACTTCGCCTTTGTGTAGAAAATACATTTTTTCGTAAGGAATATTTTTCTCAACAATTCCGAACATTCCATTTTTATCGGGTCCAAGAAAATAAATTCTACTGCCTTCTTGTAAATCACTTTCGTAATGCGAACCTTCATGAAAAGCAGCCGTCCATTCTCTGTAATTTTTGTCTTGCCAAAGTGCGTCCCAAACTTTTTCTTTGGGTGCATTGATTTCTATGGTAAATTGTAGTTTTTTCATTTTTTTAAATGTGAAGTTGTTTAAACTTTTAATTTTTTAATTAGTCTTAAGGAAAACGCCAAAAAGTGCATATTCTTCCAAGTAATATCCAGTGTTTCAAATCTTATCAGCAAAGCCTTGAAGCCGTCTAACCAGGCA
>JAGOJI010000030.1 GCA_017995195.1 Cloacibacterium sp. | reverse complement strand
CCGCCTGAAACCCCCAAAAACTATTATCAAGGGGTTCTTTTTTGAAATTAAATGTAAAGCTAAATGTAAAATAGGTATTTAGGCTGTTTCTATTTTTAATAATTTTTATTTAGGACAGTATTGAAAACAAATCAATGAATATTTGAATACTATTTGAAAAAATCGTAATTTTGCCACTTGAATCAACTTTATAAATTAATTCATCTTCAGTAAGCAAGTTTCATAGTAATTGTTTGACTTTGAATATCAAATAGAATATTTTTCAATAAAATATTTTTGGTATTCAAAAAATCACTATATTTGCGGACTGAAAAATCAATAGTTGTAAATATTAAATATTAAAATCATGGCAAAGGAAACGTTTAATCGTAACAAACCACACTTAAACATTGGTACTATTGGTCACGTTGACCATGGTAAAACTACTTTAACTGCTGCAATCAGTAAAGTATTATCAGACAAAGGATTGGCTGAAAAAAGAGATTTCTCTGCAATTGACTCTGCACCGGAAGAAAAAGAAAGAGGTATTACTATTAATACTTCACACATTGAGTACGAAACCGAAAACAGACACTACGCTCACGTAGACTGTCCTGGTCACGCCGACTATGTAAAAAACATGGTTACTGGTGCTGCTCAAATGGACGGAGCTATCTTAGTAGTAGCTGCAACTGACGGACCTATGCCTCAAACAAGAGAGCACATCCTTCTTTGTCGTCAGGTAAACGTACCAAGAATCGTTGTATTCATGAACAAAGTGGATATGGTAGACGATGCTGAATTGTTAGAATTAGTAGAATTAGAAGTAAGAGATTTATTGTCTACTTACGAATATGATGGAGATAACTCTCCTGTAATCCAAGGATCTGCATTAGGAGGTCTTAATGGTGAAGCAAAATGGGTTGAGAAAATTGAGGAGTTAATGTCAGCTGTTGATACTTGGATCGAGCAGCCGGTAAGAGATCAAGATAAGCCATTCTTGATGCCAATCGAAGACGTATTCTCTATTACAGGTAGAGGTACTGTAGCAACTGGTAGAATCGAGGCTGGTGTTATCAATACTGGTGATGGCGTTGACATCGTAGGTATGGGTGACGAAAAATTGACTTCTACTGTAACTGGGGTAGAGATGTTTAGAAAAATTCTAGACAGAGGTGAAGCTGGAGATAACGTAGGTCTATTGTTGAGAGGTATCGAAAAAACCGACATCAAGAGAGGTATGGTAATCGCTAAAGCAGGATCTGTAACTCCACACAAAAAATTCAAAGCTGAGGTATATATCCTTTCTAAAGAAGAAGGTGGTAGACACACTCCATTCCACAACAAATATCGTCCACAGTTCTACGTAAGAACTACAGACGTTACAGGTGAAATCTTCTTGCCAGAAGGTGTAGAAATGGTAATGCCTGGTGATAACTTAACTATCACTGTAGAATTGTTACAACCAATCGCTCTTAACGTAGGTCTTAGATTTGCAATCAGAGAAGGTGGTAGAACAGTAGGTGCTGGTCAGGTTACTGAAATCTTAGATTAATTAATAAGCGTTGTTAGGGCTCTAAGCTCTAACAACGCTCCCAAATAAGTTCCGTAGGGAAACTTGCGGAGCTTTTTTATCATACGGGCATCGTCCAATGGTAGGATACCGGTCTCCAAAACCGTTGATCAGGGTTCGAATCCTTGTGCCCGTGCAAATATAAAATATGTCACTAGTAAACTTCATAAAAGGTTCTTATACCGAATTTAAAGATAAAGTAGAATGGCCTAAATGGGCAGATCTTCAGTCGGCTACTATTGTAGTGGCGGTTTCTACCTTAATATTAGCCATATTTACTTTCGGAGTAGATTCATTGTTTAGTGTATCCATTAAGAATTTGTATTCCCTATTTATAGGACTATTTAATTAAAAAAAATATTTTCCCATGAGCGAGTTGAAATGGTATGTGTTAAAGGCGATAAGCGGACAGGAAAATAAAGTGAAAGCCTATATCGAAACAGAGGTAAAAAGGTTGAATTATGATGCTTTCGTAACGCAGGTGGTTATTCCTATGGAAAAAGTAATCCAAATGCGTAACGGTAAAAAAGTGCCAAAAGAAAAACCTTATTATCCGGGGTATCTTATGGTAGAAGCTAACTTGGTAGGAGAAGTTCCGCACATGATTAAGAATATACCGGGTGTTATATCATTTTTGAGTTTAACCAAAGGAGGCGATCCGGTTCCAATGAGAAAATCAGAAGTGAACAGAATGCTCGGAAAAATGGACGAACTATCCGAATTTGCTGTAGATGCCGCTATCCCTTACGTAGTAGGGGAAAGTGTAAAGGTGATTGACGGACCTTTCAATGGATTCAATGGAACGATTGAGAAAATTCACGAAGACAAGAAAAAATTAGAAGTAATGGTACTTATCTTTGGAAGAAAAACACCTCTTGAACTCAACTATATGCAAGTAGAAAAAGTATAAATACTTTTTTAGAAAAATAATTCAGACTGTCTCTCGTGAGGCAGTCTTTTTTTGGTGCTAAAAAATGTAAACAAATACAAGTGACTTTCCGAAGTTTGTGTTAAGAAAGGAGTTAATAAGAATTTTTAATAGCTATTAAATCTATTATCCTTTAGGAGGTCTCATGAAGCGAGGTGTTATTGTTTATTTTCGTTAATTCTTTTGATTTTTAGTAAATTACCTCTTGTGAAATCAAAAATTATTCTTAATTTTGCAGTCCGAAATGTAGTTTCGCCTTGTGAGACGGCGTAACTATATGATTTATAAATGCTTCCACATTTAAATATAAAAAAATCTTTAAAAAAGAAAAATGGCAAAGAAAGTCTTTAAAATGGTAAAACTTCAAGTGAAGGGTGGCGCAGCCAATCCTTCTCCGCCGGTAGGTCCTGCATTGGGTTCTGCTGGGGTGAACATCATGGAGTTTTGTAAACAATTTAACGGAAGAACGCAAGATAAGCCAGGTCAGGTATTACCTGTTTTGATTACAGTTTACGAAGATAAATCTTTTGAATTTGTAATTAAAACTCCACCTGCAGCAATCCAATTATTGGAAGCGTCTAAAGTGAAAAAAGGTTCCGGTGAGCCTAATCGAAACAAAGTAGGTTCTGTATCATGGGATCAAGTTAAGAAAATTGCAGAAGATAAAATGACGGATCTTAACTGTTTCACAATGGATTCTGCTTTGAGCATGGTAGCAGGAACTGCGAGATCTATGGGATTAAGAGTAACAGGAACTAAACCTAACGCGTAAAAACTGAACTGATGGCAAAATTAACGAAAAAGCAAAAAGAAGCTGTTGCTAAAATTGAAAAGAACAAGCTTTATAATCTTGAAGAAGGTTCAGCATTAGTAAAAGAAGTAAATACTGCAAAGTTTGATGCTTCTGTAGATATTGCGGTAAGATTAGGTGTGGACCCAAGAAAAGCCAACCAAATGGTAAGAGGTGTAGTGTCTCTTCCTCATGGTACTGGTAAAGACGTAAGAGTACTTGCTTTGGTAACACCCGATAAAGAAGCGGAAGCGAAAGAAGCAGGAGCAGACCATGTAGGTCTTGATGAGTATTTAGATAAAATCAAAAACGGATGGACGGATATCGACGTAATCGTAACCATGCCGGCTGTAATGGGTAAATTAGGTCCATTAGGTCGTGTTTTAGGACCAAGAGGTTTGATGCCGAATCCAAAATCAGGTACAGTAACCATGGAAATTGGTAAAGCTGTTTCTGAGGTAAAATCAGGTAAAATTGATTTTAAAGTAGATAAATATGGTATTGTACACGCAGGTATTGGTAAAGTATCTTTCGGTGCTTCACAAATCAAAGAAAATGCACAAGAGCTAATTCAAACTTTGATTAAAATGAAACCAACTGCGGCGAAAGGAACTTATGTAAAGAGCATCTATCTTTCTTCAACCATGAGTCCGGGTATTGCTATTGATACTAAATCTGTAAACTAAAATCTGAAAGACAATGACAAAAGAAGAAAAAGTATTAGTAATACAAGAGATAAAAGATTTGTTGCAAGACGCTAAAGTAGTCTATGTTGCCAATCTTGAAGGACTAAATGCTGCTGCTACTTCAGATTTTAGAAGACAAGCATTTAAGCAAAAAATTACTTTAAGAGTAGTAAAGAATACATTGTTGGAAAAAGCAATGGAGCAAATTGAAGGGGTAGATTATTCCGAAATGTATCAAACATTCAAAGGAAATACTGCTTTAATGATTGCTGAAACTGCCAATGCTCCGGCTAAATTGATTAAGGATTTCCGTAAAAAGAATGAATTCCCTGCTTTGAAATCTGCTTTCGTACAAGAAACATTCTACTTGGGAGATAATCAATTGGATACTTTGGTAAACATCAAGTCAAGAGAAGAGATGATTGGAGAGATCATAGGATTACTTCAATCTCCTATCAGAAACTTGTTGTCTGCATTGCAAAACAAAGGAGAAGGTGCTACCGAAGCGAAAGCGGAAGAAACTCCGGCTCCGGCAGTAGAGGAAACTCCTGCACCAGCCGAGGAAACAGCTCCGGAAGCTCCAGCAGCAGAAGGCGAAGCTCCGGCGGCAGAATAATTTTAGGCTTTTTTAGCCAAAGGTAATTAGCAAACAGCTAAAAACCAATCGAGTAAAGACACTCAAAAAAAATAAAAATAAATCGTTCAACACTAAAAACATTTTAAAATGTCAGATTTAAAAAATTTAGCGGAAACGCTTGTAAACTTAACAGTAAAAGACGTAAACGAATTAGCTGCTATCCTTAAAGAAGAATACGGTATCGAGCCTGCTGCTGCTGCAGTTGTAGTTGCTGCCGGAGGTGGTGCTGGTGAAGCTGCTGAAGAAAAAACAGAATTCGATGTAATCTTGAAATCAGCAGGTGCTTCTAAGTTAGCAATTGTAAAATTAGTAAAAGACTTAACAGGTGCTGGTCTTAAAGAAGCTAAAGATATGGTAGACGGTGCTCCGGCTCCTATCAAAACAGCAGTTTCTAAAGACGAAGCAGAAGCTTTGAAAAAACAATTAGAAGAAGCTGGTGCAGAAGTAGAATTGAAGTAATTCTTTTTCAAAACATAAGATTTAGACCTTCCCTTTGGGCAAGGTCTAAGTCTATTTTATGGACTAAACTCAAGTGTAGAGTTTAATCTCCTGAAAATCAATTCATTGTGAATTGTAAATTTTTATCACTTCGGAAATAATCCAATTATTTTCTAAAAAGTGATAACAATCATTAAAACAAAAAATATTTTGCACTACCCGGTGAAAAGATATACCCGAGTTGCAGTTTGTTAGTAAAAGAGCCAAGAGCCAAGAAGCCAAGAGCCCAGACTTTTTTGTAAACTGCGAACCAGTCTTTTTTCTTTATTTCTTTTCTCTTTTTTCTTTCTCTCAACAAGTATTTTTAACAAATAAGTAAAATATTTTTAATCCATTCTTACCAATTTTATGAGTAAACAAAAAACGCCGAAAGGCACTCAGGAAAATCAAAGAATTAATTTTTCGACCGCGAAAGGGAGGATTGATGCTCCGGACTTTTTGGACATTCAGGTTCAGTCGTTCAAGGAGTTTTTTCAACTCGACACCCTTCCGGAACAAAGAGTAAATGAAGGTTTGTACAAAACCTTTCAGGAAAATTTTCCCATTACCGATTCTCGAAACCAATTCGTTCTCGAGTTTTTAGACTATCTGGTAGATTCGCCAAGATATTCTATAGACGAGTGTGTGGAAAGAGGTCTTACTTATAGCGTGCCGCTAAAAGCAAGACTGAAATTATACTGTACCGATCCGGAACACGAGGATTTCCAGACGGTAGTACAGGACGTATATTTAGGTCCGGTTCCTTACATGACGCCAAGTGGATCCTTCATCATCAACGGTGCCGAAAGGGTAATTGTTACACAATTACACCGTTCGCCGGGGGTATTCTTTGGGCAAACGTACCACGCTAACGGTACCAAATTGTATTACTCCAGAATTATCCCTTTCAAAGGATCTTGGATGGAATTTACAACCGATATCAACAACGTGATGTATGCGTATATCGACCGTAAGAAAAAATTACCATTCACTACACTTTTAAGAGCCATTGGTTATGAAAGTGATAAAGACATTCTTCAAATATTCGACTTGGCAGAAGAAATAAAAGTTTCTAAAGCTGCTTTGAAGAAAGTAGAAGGAAGAACTTTGGCTGCGAGAGTTTTGAACACTTGGTTCGAAGACTTTGTAGACGAAGATACCGGTGAAGTGGTTTCTATTGAAAGAAACGAAATCATATTAGATAGAGAAACTATTTTGGAGAAAGAACACTTGGATCTTATTTTAGATTCAGGAGTTAAAACCATTTTGATTCACAACGAGAACAGCCACGAATTCTCTATCATTCAAAATACATTACAAAAAGACCCTACCAACTCCGAAAAAGAAGCGGTAGAATATATCTACAGACAGTTGCGTAATGCAGATCCGCCAGATGAGGAAACAGCAAGAGGAATCATCGAAAAACTGTTCTTCTCCGAGCAGAGATACTCTTTAGGCGAAGTAGGTAGATACCGATTGAACAAAAAATTAGGACTAAATATCCCTGTAGAAACTGAAGTTCTTACAAAAGATGACATCATCTCTATTGTAAAACATTTGATAGAATTGGTAAACTCCAAAGCAGAGGTAGATGATATCGACCACTTGTCCAACAGAAGAATTAAAACTGTTGGGGAACAATTAGCAGGACAGTTTGGCGTAGGTCTTTCCAGAATTGCAAGAACCATCAAAGAAAGAATGAACGTAAGAGATAACGAAATCTTTACGCCACTTGATTTGGTAAATGCTAAAACTTTGACATCGGTTATCAATTCCTTCTTCGGAACCAACCAGTTGTCTCAGTTTATGGATCAAACCAATCCATTGTCAGAAATCACGCACAAGCGTCGTCTTTCTGCATTAGGACCCGGTGGTTTATCCAGAGAAAGAGCAGGTTTCGAGGTGCGAGACGTTCACCACACCCACTACGGTAGAATTTGTCCGATTGAAACACCGGAAGGACCAAACATCGGTTTGATTTCTTCTTTAGGATGTTATGCAAAAATTAACAACTTAGGTTTCATCGAAACACCATACAGAAAAGTTGAGAACGGTAAAATCGATTTCAAAGCTGAGCCAATTTATCTGAATGCAGAAGACGAAGAAGATAAAGTAATTGCCCAGGCAAACGTAGATTTAAATGAAGATGGAACTTTCAATACGGATAGAGTTATTGCCCGTTTAGATGGAGACTATCCTGTAGTAGAGCCAAATGAAGTTAACTTAATTGATATTGCTCCGAACCAAATTTCCGGAATTTCAGCATCATTAATTCCATTCTTGGAGCATGATGATGCGAACCGTGCTTTGATGGGATCGAACATGATGCGTCAAGCAGTTCCATTATTAAAACCGGAAGCACCAATCGTGGGAACCGGCTTGGAAAGACAAGTCGCAAAAGATTCAAGAATCTTAATCAATGCAGATGGAGATGGAGTGGTAGAATACGTAGATGCCGATAAAATCATCATCAAATACGAAAGAAGCGAAGATGATGATTTGGTAAGTTTCGATACCGCTACCAAAACCTATAATTTAACGAAATTTAGAAAAACCAACCAATCTACCACCATTACGCTGAGACCCAACGTAAGAGTAGGAGATAAAGTAGTAAAAGGACAGGTTCTTTGTGATGGTTACGCCACCGAAAACGGAGAATTGGCTTTGGGTAGAAACTTGGTAGTTGCCTTCATGCCTTGGAAAGGGTACAATTTCGAGGACGCTATCGTAATCAACGAAAAGGTAGTTCGTGAGGACTGGTTTACTTCTATACATGTAGATGAATATTCTTTGGAAGTTCGAGATACCAAATTGGGTATGGAAGAATTAACCGCCGATATTCCGAACGTTTCTGAGGAAGCAACCAAAGATTTAGACGAAAACGGAATGATTAGAATCGGTGCAGAAGTGAAGCCCGGCGATATTTTGATTGGTAAAATCACACCAAAAGGAGAGTCTGACCCTACACCGGAAGAAAAATTATTGAGAGCTATCTTCGGAGATAAAGCAGGTGATGTAAAAGATGCGTCGCTAAAGGCAGATTCTTCATTGAGAGGTGTGGTTATCAATAAAAAATTATTCTCAAGAAATATTAAAGATAAGAAAAAGAGAAGTGAGGAAAAACTGAAGTTGGAAGAAATTGAGAACAAATACAAAGCTCAGTTTGATGCACTAAGGAATACCCTTCTCGAAAAACTAAACACTTTGGTAAATGGTAAAACTTCCCAAGGAGTAAACAACGACTTGAATGAAGAAATCATTGGTAAAGGCGTAAAATTTACCATGAAGTTACTCACTAGTGTTGAAGATTATGTGAATGTAAGTGGTGCAGACTGGACGGTAGATGCAGATAAAAATGAACTCATCAAAAAACTGATTCATAATTATAAAATCAAGTTTAATGATATTCAGGGAGTTAAAAACCGTGAGAAATATGCTATTTCAATCGGGGACGAACTACCGGCAGGTATCATCAAATTAGCTAAAGTTTATATCGCGAAGAAGAGAAAATTGAATGTAGGAGATAAAATGGCAGGTCGTCACGGTAACAAAGGGATTGTTTCCAGAATCGTAAGAGAAGAAGATATGCCTTTCTTGGAAGACGGAACACCGGTAGACATCGTGTTGAACCCACTTGGGGTGCCTTCTCGTATGAACATTGGTCAGATTTATGAAACCGTATTAGGTTGGGCAGGTAAAAACTTGGGTGTGAAGTTTGCTACACCAATTTTTGATGGGGCAAACCTCGATCAAATCACGCAATACACCGAAGAAGCAGGCGTTCCGAAATACGGAAACACTTACTTATACGATGGTGGAACCGGAGAAAGATTTACACAGCCGGCAACCGTTGGAGTAATCTATATGTTGAAATTAGGACACATGGTAGATGATAAGATGCACGCTCGTTCTATCGGACCTTACTCACTCATTACGCAGCAGCCACTTGGTGGTAAAGCACAGTTTGGTGGGCAGAGATTCGGAGAGATGGAGGTTTGGGCTCTTGAAGCATTTGGTGCATCTAATATCCTAAGAGAAATCCTTACGGTAAAATCCGATGACGTGATTGGTAGAGCGAAAACTTACGAAGCCATTGCAAAAGGCGAAGCAATGCCGGAGCCTGGTATTCCGGAGTCCTTCAACGTATTGTTGCATGAATTACAAGGTTTAGGTCTTGATGTGAGGTTAGAGGAGTAATTTTAAATTTTAAATTATAAATTTTAAATTTTTGGATTTTTAATTAATAAATACAGCTCAGATTTGAAAGATTTTTTAATCTAAAATCTAAAATCTAAAATCTAAAATCTATAAAGAATGTCAAATAAAAATAAAACAAGTCGATTTAATAAAATCACGATTGGTTTATCTTCACCGGAGGTTATCTTACAAGATTCTAAAGGAGAAGTTTTAAAACCGGAAACCATCAACTATCGTACGCACAAGCCGGAGCGTGATGGATTGTTCTGCGAGAAAATTTTCGGACCTGTAAAGGACTACGAATGTGCTTGTGGAAAGTATAAGAGAATTCGTTACAAAGGAATCGTTTGCGACCGTTGTGGGGTAGAAGTTACGGAGAAAAAAGTACGTCGTGAGAGAATTGGGCACATCAATTTGGTGGTTCCTGTAGCTCACATTTGGTACTTCCGTTCTTTGCCGAACAAAATTGGTTATCTTTTAGGTCTTCCTTCCAAGAAATTGGATATGATTATCTATTACGAAAGATATGTTGTAATTCAACAAGGGATTGCTAAAAAAGCCGATGGTTCAGATTTCGAACCGATGGAATTCTTAACGGAAGAGGAGTACTTAGATATTATGGACACCCTTCCTGTTGAAAATCAGTACCTCGATGATTCCGACCCTAATAAATTCATCGCTAAGATGGGTGCAGAAGCGGTAGAAGAATTGTTGAAACGTATTGATTTAGATGCCTTGTCTTTCGATTTAAGACACAAAGCACACAACGAGACTTCAAAACAAAGAAGAACCGAAGCGTTGAAACGTTTGAACGTGGTAGAAGCACTTCGTGGTGCAAATACCAGAATGATTAACCGTCCGGAATGGATGGTGATGAGAGTTCTTCCTATCATACCACCGGAATTGCGTCCGCTTGTTCCATTAGATGGTGGTCGTTTTGCTACTTCGGATTTGAATGATTTATACAGAAGAGTAATTATCCGTAACAACCGTCTGAAAAGATTATTGGAAATCAAAGCACCGGAAGTAATTCTTAGAAATGAGAAACGTATGCTTCAGGAGGCTGTAGATTCATTGTTCGATAATACCAGAAAATCTTCAGCGGTAAAATCTGAGTCAAACAGACCTTTGAAATCACTTTCAGATTCATTGAAAGGAAAACAAGGGCGATTCCGTCAGAACTTATTAGGAAAAAGGGTAGATTACTCGGCCCGTTCGGTAATTGTTGTTGGTCCAAACCTTCAACTTCACGAATGTGGTATTCCTAAAGATATGGCGGCGGAATTATACAAACCATTCATTATCCGTAAGTTAATTGAAAGAGGAATTGTAAAAACAGTAAAATCTGCGAAGAGAATCATCGACAGAAAAGAGCCTGTTGTATATGATATTTTAGAAAATGTGATGAAAGGTCACCCGGTTCTTTTGAACAGGGCACCTACGCTTCACAGATTGGGTATTCAAGCCTTCCAGCCAAAAATGATTGAAGGAAAAGCAATTCAGTTGCATCCTTTGGTAACTACGGCTTTCAACGCTGACTTTGATGGTGACCAAATGGCGGTTCACTTACCTTTAGGTCCGGAAGCGATTTTAGAAGCTCAACTTCTAATGTTGGGATCTCAAAACATCTTGAACCCTGCGAATGGTTCACCAATTACGGTACCTTCTCAGGACATGGTTTTGGGTCTTTATTTCATGACCAAAGAAGCACATTCTACCGAAGATTACAAAGTAAAAGGCGAAGGCTTAGCGTTCTATTCACCGGAAGAAGTGGAGATTGCTTATGCAGAAGGTCAAGCTTCTTTGAATGCGAAAGTAAAATGTAGATTACCTTTCAAAAATGAAGAAGGAGAAATCGTTACTAAACTTCAGGAAACTACGGTTGGTAGAATTTTGTTCAACCAAATTGTTCCGAAAGAAGTGGGTTTCATCAATGAATTGTTGACCAAAAAATCATTGAGAAACGTTATCGGTCGAATTTTGGCAGATACCGATTTCCCAACCACAGTAAAATTCTTAGATGATATGAAAAACTTAGGATATATGAACGCTTTCAAAGGCGGATTATCCTTTAGTTTGAGTGATATAGTGATTCCTGATGAAAAGAAAACAATGATTGCAACTGCCGTAGACACGGTAGATGAAATCAAAGCGAACTATAACATGGGTCTTATCACAGACACAGAGCGTTACAACCAAGTAATTGATGTTTGGACGAATACCAATGCAGGCTTAACAGAAATGATTATGTCTCGTATGAAAACCGACCAAGGCGGATTCAACTCAGTATATATGATGTTGGATTCCGGTGCAAGGGGTTCTAAAGAGCAGATTCGTCAGTTATCCGGTATGAGAGGTTTGATGGCAAAACCACAAAAAGCAGGTTCTGTAGGTGCGGAGATTATCGAAAACCCGATTGTAGCGAACTTTAAAGAAGGCTTGTCTATCTTGGAGTACTTTATCTCTACTCACGGTGCTCGTAAAGGTTTGGCGGATACCGCTCTTAAAACTGCCGATGCGGGTTACTTAACCAGAAGGTTGGTAGACGTTGCACAAGACGTTATCATTACCGAAGATGATTGTGGAACTTTGAGAGGAGTGGAAATTACACCTTTGAAGAAAAATGACGAAATTGTTGAGAAATTGTCAGAAAGAATTCTTGGTCGTATTTCTCTTCACGATGTTTACGATCCGGAAACCGACGAGATTATCGTTCATGCAGATGAACTCATCAATGAAGAATTAGCGAAAAAAATAGAAGAAGCAGGTTTAGAAAGCGTAGAAGCTCGTTCTCCATTGACTTGTGAAGCCAAAAAAGGTATCTGTGCAAAATGCTACGGACGTAACTTGGCTACAGGTAAAATGATTCACATGGGAGAAGCTGTAGGAGTTATCGCTGCACAGTCTATTGGTGAACCTGGTACACAGCTTACCTTGAGAACCTTCCACCAAGGGGGTACTGCAGGAAACGTTTCTGTAACACCGGCTATTATTGCAAGAAGAGACGGTATCGTAGAAATGGATGAAGTAAGAACCATTACCAGCGAAGATGAAGAAGGAAATAAGGCAGAAGTAGTGGTGTCTCGTTCTACGGAATTCCGTTTGGTTACCGATAACGAAGCCAGAACGCCAATTATGGTTGCCAACGTACCTTATGGTGCTATTCTTGCCGTGAAACCGGGAGATAAAGTGAAAAAAGGAGAAACTATCTGTAAATGGGATCCGTACAATGCCGTTATTATTGCAGAAACTGCAGGTAAGGTAGAGTATGAAGATATTATTCAAGGGGTTTCTTTCCAGTTGGAGATCGACGAACAAACCGGTTTCGAAGAAAAAGTAATCACAGAATCCAGAAATAAAAAGGCAGTTCCTAACTTAAGAGTAGTAGACTCTAAGGGAGTAGAACAAAAATCTTACAACCTACCGGTAGGAGCTCACTTGATGGTAAATGACGGGGAAAAAATTAAGGCCGGTAAAGTCTTGATTAAAATCCCACGTAAATCTGCAAAAGCAGGAGATATTACGGGTGGTTTACCAAGAGTTACCGAACTTTTTGAAGCGAGAAATCCTTCTAACCCTGCGGTAGTTACGGAAATAGACGGTGTAGTTTCTTACGGAAAAATCAAGAGAGGTAACCGAGAGTTGATTGTAACTTCCAAAACGGGTGAAATCACGAAATACTTGGTGAAATTATCCAACCAAATCTTGGTTCAGGAAAATGACTTCGTAAGAGCAGGCTCGCCATTGTCCGATGGTTCTGTAACGCCGGATGATATCCTTAAAATCAAAGGACCTACAGCGGTTCAGGAATATTTGGTGAATGAAATTCAGGAAGTTTACCGTCTTCAAGGGGTAAAAATTGATGACAAACATTTCGAGATTATTGTTCGTCAAATGATGACAAAAGTAGAAATTGTAGATGGAGGAGATACCCAATTCTTAGAAGGAAGTTTGGAGCACAAATACGACTTTTTGGAAGAAAATAACCGTGTATTTGGACTGAAAGTAGTTACCGAACCGGGAGATTCTAAAGAATTTAAGGCAGGGCAAATGATTACCGCACGTGAGTTGAGAGATGAAAACTCTAAACTGAAACGTGAAGATATGAAGCTGGTAGAAGTACGTGAAGCATTAACAGCAACGGCACACCCTGTTCTGCAAGGAATTACGAGAGCTGCTCTTCAAACCAAATCCTTCATGTCTGCGGCATCTTTCCAGGAAACAACCAAAGTTTTGAACGAAGCTGCTGTTTCAGGAAAAGTAGATTATTTGACAGGTCTGAAAGAAAACGTAATCGTAGGACACAGAATTCCTGCAGGAACGGGGCTTAAAGACTATCAAAACGTAATCGTGGGTTCTAATAAAGAATTCGAAGACATTAACTAAATAATAAGAAGTTAGAAGTTAGACATTTAGAATTTAAGATGTTTCTTAAACACTGAATTTTTCTAACTTCTAACCTCTGAAATCTAACTTCTAAAAAAATAAAATTTTAAAAAATGGAAAACAACCAAAACCAAGACCCGAATAATATCAATATTGAACTAAACGAAATGGTAGCTGCAGGCGTATATGCTAACCTTGCTTTAGTAAATCATTCTCCATCGGAGTTTGTATTGGATTTTATTCAATTAATGCCGGGAGTACAACAGGCAAAAGTACGTTCAAGAGTAATCTTGGCACCACTTCATGCCAAAAGAGTAATGGCAGCTCTGCAACAAAACATCACCAACTACGAACAACAGTTTGGCGAAATTAAAGAAGTTGAACCTTTCGTATTAGGCGGAAACAACGCACAAGCGTAAGAGAAATACGCTATATAAATTCAACTCCTCGTTTTGATAAACGAGGAGTTTTTGTTTTTTTTGAATATACCCAATGCCAAGACTTAATTTATAAAGAAGAATTGTGAAGTTGGTGCTTTTTTTAATTTTTTTTTATAAATTTATAAATTAAAAAGAATAAAAATTATATATTTGAAGTCTATACTTTGTATATGTTAAATAAAACATTAATATTAATGGTCTCTGCGTCGGTTTTGTCTTGTGCAAATTCGCAAACAGTCTGTCGTAAAAAAAAGGATATGCCAAAAGAAGAAATAACGATAGGAACAAGTAAGGCTTATACCCAAGTTTTTAATAAAGACAAAACACTGGCTCTGTATTACAAAATCACACAAGAGCCATCTGACCCTGCAACTATTATAGATTATTATGTAGAAGAGGTGGCATCGAGAAAAATCATCAGAAAAGAAATATATAGAGGTACATCTGTAGAATGGGGAGAAGGTAGAAACTTGGTGCTTACTCCCTATGTAGGAATGATTCGGAAGGAGAGCGATGAGGTCTTAATTGACGAAAAAAACGCTGAAAATACCAAAAAATCTAATCAAATTATCATTAAACTTTAAAAATAAATCGATAAAAAATGAAAAAAAACTACTTAAGCAAGAGTGGCTTTTTGGTTTTACTTTCTTTGACTTTTTTGAATTCTTGTAATAAGAATACGGAAGACGTAAAATTACTTACAACAAATAATAAGCAAGAGGAAGCAACAGAAGCCGTTATAGAAAAAGAGAAGAACAAGGGGATTGTCTCTTCAAGCAATGTAGAAATCAAAGTTGTAGAAAACACAACTGATGATAACAAGAAAAAAGGAACTTCTGTTACAGTTTCTGATCAAAAAATATCAGAAAAGAGAATAGTAAATATAGGTTCTAAAAACTACGAAAATAAAACTACGAAAGAAGAACAATCAACCTCTGCAAGAGATAAAAATCTGATTACTGAAGAAGATTTGTACAGTCGTAAACCAAAATCAGGTGGTGCAGAATTTGGAGCAAGACGCCAAAAAGGTATTGAACAAATGGCAGAATACCGTCGTCAGATTTCTATGGCTATTGGTGCTACAAAATCTGACTATCACCCCGGTTATGTAATGCGGGAGTACGATAAAGCAATCAAAAGTGATTTTCTTGCCCAATCGAGGAATAAAAAAACAGCAAAAGGATACTCTACCCAAGCGGTAACATTTGCAGAAAGAGGTCCTGCGAATGTTCCCGGTAGAACTCGAGCTTCGGTTGTTTCTCCTACCAATCCGGATAAATGGTACATAGGAACTGTAGGAGGAGGTGTTTGGATTACCGAAAACGCAGGACAAACGTGGCGAAATACTACCGATGCCGCTGTTCCAAGTTTAGCTACAGGAACATTGGCTATTTCCCCAGCTAATGCAAATATTGTATATGCAGGAACAGGGGAGCCTTTTGGTAATTTGGATAGAGTAGCCGGAATAGGCATTTTCAAATCTACCGATGCCGGTGAAACTTGGTCTTATTTAGCAAATACTTCTACTTTTGGAGATATAGGAAGATTGATCATTAATCCAAATGATGCCAATCATTTAATTGTAGGAACTTCTGCTGGAATTCAGGTTACCAATGACGGTGGTCTGACTTGGACAAAAACCATGGCAACAGGTAATGCCCAAGACTTTGCAGCTTCTAATGATTTTTCTACAATTTATGTAGGAGTAAATGGAGTGGGTATTTACAGATCTACCAATGGAGGAAACACTTGGACAAAAACATTTGATGCCGCAGCACAAGCATTGTATTTAGGTAGAATAGAATTAGATGTGTCACCAGTAGATAATAATAGAATTTTTGCAGGAGTTTATGCAAGTAACCCTGCAACTGGAGAGAATTTTACTTATTTTTATAAATCTGATGATGCTGGTGCTACTTTTAGTGCAATTAATTTTGGTACAGGGGATAAAAATGTATTAGCAGGACAAGGTTGGTACGACAATGTGATGAGAGCTCATCCTCTTGATAAAAATATATTCTATGCAGGTGGTGTATATATGTGTAAAGTCACGGTAGATGAAGCCGCCAATACCTATGCTACAAAACCTATTGCTGGAGGATATGGAGATATTACAGGGCAGATTAATAAATCTGTACATGTAGATATGCACGATATTATCTATAAAGTGAATCCGACAGATCCTACACAATTCAGATTGATTGTCACTAATGATGGAGGGGTGTATTCTACAGGCTATAAAACCAATCCTGGAGAAACAGAAGGAGATTGGTCTGCTACAGCAAAAGGGCTCAATAGCACCCAGTTCTACGGTGCAGATAAAAAGAAAGGAGAAGACGCATATCTTGCAGGTGCACAAGATAATGGTTCGTATAGAAGTGCAACTACTCCTTCTTCAGCTACTACTAATTATACCCTATTGTTAGGAGGAGATGGTTTCGAAGCTATTTGGCACTATGCAGATCCCACCAAAGTTATGGTGTCTTCTCAATATGGTAATATAGCAAGATACTTAGGAACAAATGGTTACTACGCTAGAACTCCTGATTATGGAAAGGCAAAATCTCCTTTTTACTCCAAATTAGCCAGTGCAAACAATAACCCGGACGTTGTATTTACACCTTCTTCAAGTGGGGTATGGAGATCTACAAATTTCGGAGGTTCTTGGGTACTTGCTCCTATTGCAGGATGGTTAGGTAGTGCCTCTTCTGTTGCAGTATCTGTATCTGTGGCTAACCCTAATATAGTTTGGGCGGGAGTAACCATGTCGAGTTCAGCAACATCATCACATAAAATAAGATTATCTAAAGATAATGGACAGACATTTACCTCAACTACGGGTACACTTCCTTCTCAATTTACTAATCATTACATCTCTGGTTTACAAGCTTCAGCTGTAAGTGAGAGTAGAGCTTTCGTATTATTATCTTTAGCAGGAAAAGGAAAAGTTTTTAAAACTGATGATTTTGGGGTAAATTTTACAGATATTACAGGTTTTACGCAAGGTGAAAATAGAGGTTTCCCAGATGTGCCGGTACATAGCTTGATAGAGATGCCTTTTGACCCTAATATTATTTGGGTAGGTACAGATATTGGTGTTTTTGAAACTACCGATGCAGGAGCAACTTGGCATATCCTAGCAGGATTACCACCTTTCTCTGTATGGCAAATGAAAATAGTAGATAACCAAGTGGTAATGGCTACTCATGGTAGAGGTGTTTGGACAGCAACAGTACCTCAATTGGCAGATTATGTTCTACCCGACTATGTAAAAATGCCAGCTATTACTAAAACAACAACAGCAGGAATTCATGATATGAGAGGGAAGATTACCTATTCTTATACAGATAGTAGAATATCTGCTGTGAAAGTATATGTGGATAACGTATATACGGAGACTATTACAGGGCTTTCTGCTAATACAGCCTATACTTATACTACTCCTTCAGCACTTACAGAAGGTACCCACTCTATAAGCATTTCTGGGGTTTATGATACAGATAAAGAAACAGCACAAGATAAAAAAACAGTAGAAATTATTAATTTCAAGGCGGGTGCTTCTAATGTGGTAATCAATGAATTTGCAGCTACTGATATCTACGTAGGGACAGGAAAATTTGTGATAGACAAAGTCGCATCTAAATTTACCTATAATGTACTGAATAATTCTGGGCATCCCTATGCTAATAGCACAACTTATCAAACGTATTTGAGAACTCCAATAATTGTAGACGCTAATTCTAAATTAAATCTTAAGCATATGGCTCTTACAGAAGCAGGGTATGATTTTGCTGTTGTAGAAGCATCTAAAGATTTAGTAAATTGGGTTGAGGTAGGAAAATATGACGAAAATTCTTTTGCAAACTGGACAAATGTGGCTGCAACAGATGTAAGCGAATCGTTATTCCAAACATCAGTAGTAGATTTGCCTTCCAAGTTTGCAGTAGGTGATGAGGTGGTTATACGACTTAGACTTACTACCGATGTTGCGGATACAAGATACGGCTGGATTATAAAATCTATCAACGAAGGAAATTTAGCAGTAGATGATAATCATGTTATAGGTAATGATGAGGTAAAAGTTGTGCCTAATCCTGTGGTAGATGATATCAATATTCATCTTCCATCTTCAGTAAACGAATTGGTTACAGTAGGAGTTTATGACGCAACCGGAAGACAAATTCTGTCTGTACAGAAGAAACCTGAAAACAACACCATACAAATTCCTTTCTCGCAAGCAAATAAAGGAATGTATATGATTGTACTAAAAGGTGATAAAGTAAACAAATCACTAAAAGTGATTAAAAAATAGAACATCATATTTCTAAAAAAGGCTGCTTCCTATATGGGAAGTAGCCTTTTTGGTTTAAAAAAAAACTATATTTACACACTTTTTTATTCCATTGAACCTGAGCAATAGACATATTATCTTTCTTATTCCCTTGTTTTTGATACTGTTTATAGTAAGTATTCCCTTGCTACATTATTTTAGAAATGAAGTAAAAAAAGAAATGCAAATCAAAATTTTGAAACGAAGTTTTTGGGATTCAGATGTGGTAAAATTTTCTCAAGAAGATCTCTTGTCTGCAAAATGGGAAGAAATCGGAAGAGAGTTCATCTATAAAGACGAAATGTACGATGTGGTAAAAGTAGAAATCTTTGGCGGAAAATATATTTATCATTGTATAAAAGATGGAAAAGAAAATCACTACCGCAAATACAAGGATTTTGTGGTATCGTTTTTTACTGTTCCAAAAGATTCTAATGCCTATATCATAGTTTGGAAAACAAAAGCATTTTCCCAGTATTACCCTACCTTTATACCTTCAGGTACAGTTTTTTTTATGGGTAAATTTCGAAACGTAAAGGAAAAATATCATTTACCTTTCGTAAATTATTCTTATCCAATTTTTGGCAAATTGTTTCAGCCACCGGAATTTTTTATTTAATTTTTTTAAGGATCAATATTATCGTCAGCAATTATCCTAAATTCTCTTTCCTTTGAAAAGGAGGGGTACTTCTCATAGAGAATTAGGAAATGCTATAGGTTCTGTCTTTTACAAAGTAAGAGACACAGTGCCCTGCGTGAGGGCGAAGGCGGAAATCCTTTTTTGCGGCGGCGAAGCCGCCGCAAAAAAGATTGAGAGCCGTAGACCGACCCTATTGGTTTTTGAAGAGGGTTGGCTGCGGGCAAAAACCAAAGGGACACGCCATAAAAACTATAAATCCTTTGATTCAATTGAAATACCCATGTCAAAATTTTATTTTGACATACAAGGGAATAATCATTGTAAACAGAAGTCCTTATGGTTTCTGTTTACATAATCAATAAATAAAAACCCAATGAAAAAATATATACTTTTAAGTGCTGTTTTAGCATCGCCATTTTTCGTAGCACAAATCAGTGAAAACGAAAAAGAAATAGATTCTGTGGAAATTAAGGGGCGTACCAAAGTAAGAAAAGAACGCAACGAATTTCTTAGAAATTCCCAATCTACAGAGCTCATCAGTTCCTATGAACTCACTAGAAACAACCCATCGATGATTGAACACGCTCTTGGTACCGTTGCCGGAGTTCAGGTAGATAAACGAACACAGTTTGGTGGACAAAGAATTGTGGTTCGTGGCTATGGAAACGATCAAAAATTCAACAACTGGGGCGTAAAAATGTATCTGAACAATGCTCCCATTACCAATGCAGACGGAGTTACCATTTTAGAGGATATTGATTTTTCCCTTATCAATCAAGTAGAGGTGGTTAAAGGTCCTGCTGCAACGCTTTATGGCGGTGGAACGGGCGGTGCGGTAAAATTCTACATCAATCCGGAAACCCGAAAAGGCAGCTCAATCTCACAGAATACAAGTTTGGGTTCTTTTTCAACGTTTCAAACCAATACCAAATTGGAAACGGTTTCCGATAAATTTTCTCTGTTTTTTAATTACGGACATATCGAAAGTGATGGCTATCGCCCAAGAAGCAAAAGCCGAAAAAATATATATACTTTTGCCGGAAATGTGAAGCTGAACGAAAACCAAAACCTGTCGTTTCTTGCCAATCACAGCAATTCTTTCGAGCAGGTTACAGGGCAGATTTCCTATGCAGATTACTACGCCGGAAATGATCCCGGAAATGCTGCGTATGCCCGACGAAACGCTGCCAATTATTTTATTTCGAATCGTTTTTCTCTTAACCATTTTTGGAAACTGAAAAAGAATTTTACCAATTCTACTTCGGTATTTTTCAATCATTTAGATGTAGACCGAACCGCAGCAGGAGCCTATGAAGTAACGCAAAATCCAAACTATGGTTTTCGTTCGGTTTTTAATTTTGATAAAGAATTATCCGAAAATTTTAGTAATAACATAGAGTTTGGAGCCGAGTTTCTCATTTCAAAAATGCAAACATCCAACTACAGATTTGCAGGAACAGGAACCAATCCCATGCAAACCACAGGAATTGCAAAGGCTTCTTATTTTAAGTATGATAACCAACAAGCGAGCTTTTTTGCCGTAAATAAATTGACTTTTTCTCCGTGGAATTTAACTTTTTTAGCAGGATTTAGCGGAAACATGCTCTCGTACGACCGAAAAGATTTACTTGCAATTCCCGGCTTGGTTTCGAATTACAACAGAGACTTGTCTTTTACCAAGAACTTTCCGGTAGTTTTTACACCTCATTTCGCTTTAACCAAGAAGTACAAAAATCAAATCTTCAACCTCAGCTATAGTGAAGGCTACAATACACCGACTGCAACTACAGCCTTCAATACAGGAACAGGACAAACCAACGATGATTTGCTTGCCGAAAAAGCCAAAATGTGGGATTTTTCGGTTCACGGAATTTTAGCCAAAACCAAATTCGATTATCAGGTTTCGGTTTTTAATATTGATGTTAAAAATAAACTCACACAACTCTCTGCTACCAATGCAGCTACTAATACCAAATATAATTATTGGGCAAACACAGGGAACCAAAGAAACCAAGGTTTCGAAGTGAGTTTAGGGTATTTGTGGAACGAAAATTTGGGATTTTTGAAAAGAATAGAACCTTTTGTAAATTATTCCTATTATAATTTTGAATATACAGACTTCAAGACTTACTATAAACCACTCGTAAGTAACCCTGCAACCGGCGATGTGGAAGGAATTCGCGATTTTTCTGGTAAAAAAGTGATTGGTGTACCGGCAAACAAATTAAGTCTGGGATTGGATTTTGAAACGAAAATAGGATTTTACTGGAACAATACTTTCAATTATTTAGATAAAGTATATACCGATTTCAATAATACGAATGCTGTGAAGGGTTTTGGATTACTCAATTCAAAATTAGGTTACAAAAAAACCTATGGAAACTGGGATTTCGATGCCTATTTTGCAGGAAATAATTTAACCAACCAAATCAATTATACTTTCTTGTTTTTGGGAAATAACGTGGGCGATAGTGATTCGGATTCCAATTACCCAGCCAATGTAGCTACCGATGTAACTCCTGGTTACCACAAAGCCTATTTTTTCTGGGGATTGAATATGAAATACCGTTTTTAAATCAAGCAGAATAAACAGAATTATTAATTAAAAATTTAAAATTTGGACTTATTAAGGCTTGGGTTTTATTATCCGAGCCTTAATTTTTTACACTCAGTGACTTCACGTTTAATATCTTTATGCTCAACAACTTTACGCTTAAAGTTAAACTTTGTTAAAAATAAAAATCAACAAAAATTTTGGATTACATTTGAATCACTAAATAATTAGTTATGAGAAAAATGATATTACTTTTTGTTTTGATGAGCATTGTAGGTTATGGGCAGGTCAATCGTTTTATATACGAATATCGCTTTATTCCAGATTCTACCAATACTTCGGAGATTAAGAAAGAAATGATGATTTTGGATATTGGCACAAATGGATCTACGTACCAAAGTCACGATAATTTTGTAGCAGATTCTTTGATGCAGGTAGAAATTAAGAAAATCAGAGCTTCGGGATCTCTTAATTTTAATGTAAGTAAAAACCAAAAAAGAGGTTTGGTAAAGTATAAAGTAACCAAAGATTATCCTAATTACGATACATTTTTACACGAGAGAATTTCGACAGACCGTTACAAAATTTTTGAACATGAAAAACCTGTTTGGAAAATTTTTTCTGAAACAGAGAAAATAGGTAACTACGAGGCTCAAAAAGCAACAACGTCTTTTGGAGGAAGATTGTGGACGGCTTGGTTTTGTGCCGATTTGCCTTTTCAGGACGGACCTTATAAGTTCTACGGATTACCGGGACTTATTGTAAAGATAGAAGACGCATC
The DNA here is from genome assembly GCA_017995195.1 of Cloacibacterium sp. GTDB lineage: Bacteria > Bacteroidota > Bacteroidia > Flavobacteriales > Weeksellaceae > JAGOJI01. The sequence continues at coordinate 892 of JAGOJI010000030.1, read as the reverse complement.
GGGCAGCCATAGAATGGAATTGGTAGCCAACAAGAAGGTGGCAGTAGAGAAAGAAGAGGAATTGCCTCAATCTCCCAACAGTTTTTCCTTTGGAATGGGGAAAGAATTGTCTATAGATGAGACACAATTCAAAAAAGTATGGAAAGATTATATAAATGATCCGGGCAAGTTTTTCAGGCAAATGGCTTCTGGAAGTGGTACAGGAGGTATAAAAATTGTCAGTTTCAAATCAACAGACGGAAAAACCATTACCGATCCCAACGAAATGGCGAGAGAGGTAGAGAAAAGAGTAAAAGAGGAAGCCCAAAAAAATAACAACAAAATAGAACCTTCTTTATATTGATGAAACTAAAAACGCTCGAAGTTGTCGAGCGTTTTTTTGTAACAAAATGATTAACAGGTTTACTAATACTATAAAAATAGAAGACTATGATAAAAAAGTTTGCATTTGTGGTGGTTTCGTTGTTGGGTCTTATGGCAAATGCCCAAGTCAACAGGTTTTTCTACGAGCTTACCTATAAGCCTAAGAAAGATTCTCTAAAAACAGAGAAAACAACTATGATTTTGGACATCAAAAAAGACCAATCCATTTACCAAGATTATGTTTTGGTGGTTCAGGATTCTATTCTGTATCAGGCAATGGAAGAAATGAAGAAAACGGGCATTATGTTCGACCAGAAAAAATTTGCCAATCAAAAACCGCCTAAATTTGCCCATCGGATTTTTAAGGCTTACCCTTCCATGGAAGTGAGGTACAAAGAACAGATTGCGATGGATTATTTTTCTTACAAGGAAACACCTCAATTCAATTGGAAAATCGAAAACGAAAGATCAAAAATAGGAGATTATGAAGGACAAAAGGCTTCTACAGACTATGGTGGTAGAAAATGGA
>JAGOJI010000095.1 GCA_017995195.1 Cloacibacterium sp. | reverse complement strand
CTACGCCAAATCAGGACAACCCGTTAATGCCTGTTTCAGAATGCCAGGGAACACCGGTTCTGGGACTTGATGTTTGGGAACATGCGTATTACCTGCACTACCAAAACAGAAGACCGGATTATGTTACTGCATTTTTCGAAGTAATTAACTGGGATAAAGTTGAGGAAAGATTTAATAAATAAGACTTTCTAATATATTTAAAAGGGTTCAGAAATTTCTGAACCCTTCTTTTTTGTAAGTTAACGGATATCTGCACCGCTAAGTCCCGACATCCGCAATCCGTATTTCCACTGAACGTATGCAAAAACCTGATACAGTTTATACTCGAATTTCAGTCCGTAATTTTCCTGCGGATCATAATCAATCGAAGATTCAATTACGTTCCTGTATTTTCCTGAATAATAATACGAGTTCCATTCGTTTACCAAGAAAGAATTTTTATTTTTCAGATAGCTTTCAGAATACATGCTCATGGGTTTTGCAATGGCGTTCAGGAAATAATCATATTGGGAATCCAAAACTTCGATGTCCCATTCGCCATCTGCATTTTTTTCAGGTTTAATGGCTGTGTTTTCTTTATTGTTGGCCGTTTTGTTCTGCGGGGAACAATTGAAAGCCAAGAATAGGATCATTAAAAAAGAAACAAAATTTTTCATCGTATTATTTTTAGATAAAGTTATGAAAAAAAAGCCGGAGCTTATATAGACTGCACCCAAAAAGTTAGACACTTTTTAGGTGCAGTCTATCGAAATGCGGTTTTTATATTGATTTTAAGAAAACTTATTTAGCAGTTTTGTATTCTCTTTGGATTACAACAACGGCAGGGAAGTGGTCGCTATATCCACCTGTGAAACGGTCTCCATCCCAAGATCTTAAAGGATAGCCTTTCCATTGTCCTTCAGTATTTACCAGGTATGAAGGCGCGAAAATTTCTGCTTTGTAAACACTGTAAGTTGGGGTAAGTTTTTCGGTTGAATAAAGGTTTTTAGAAACAATAATCTGGTCGAAAAGATTTGGAGCATCGCGATATGCTAAAGATGCAACTCCCGCTTTGTAGTGTCTGTACATCAAATTATAGTAAGGCGTTTTTTCGGAAAGCTGAGAAGGATCTCCTACAGCTCCCAGAAGTTTTTTTAAACTAGGGCTTACCGGATCATCATTGAAATCTCCCATTGCGAATAATTTTCTATCCGGATCTTCAGCGAGGGTTTTGTCCATTTCATCTTTTAAAACTTTGGCAGCAGCAGCACGTCTTGGCATCGAAGCCGCTTCGCCACCACTTCTTGATGGCCAGTGATTCATAAAGAAAGCAACTTTCTCACCATCCAAAAGGCCTTTCACAACCAAAATTCCTCTGGTGTAAGATCTTTTTCCTTCTTCATTGAAAATTTTAATGTCTTTTACATAATGATCGGTTACTTGAAGTCTGTTTTTTTGGTAAATGATGGCCACATCAATCCCTCTTGCATCGTAAGAATTGTAATGCACAATTCCGTAATTACTTTTTGCCAATAGAGGATGCTCGATGAGATCCTGCACTACCTGCCTGTTTTCCACCTCGATTAATCCTACTACAACAGGGTTGTCGTTCGTATATTGGCGACCAAGTTCTGAAATAACTTTAGCTTCGTTGGAGATTTTTTGGTTGTATTTTGCGGTATTCCAGTTTTTAGGACTGTTTGCGGTAAAATCAGTTGCTAATATTTGGTGGCGGATTACCTTTTTTCCTACCAGCAATTCATCGCTCCATTCTCCTTTGTATTCTTCGGTAGTTTCAAGGTATTTTAGGGAATCAATAGGAACACTTCTGTGAAAAGCAGGATTTTTGAAATCTTTGGTCCCATCGATGTAATCAGCGGAAGGAATCGTATCCCAAAGGTTTTCAACATTTAGGAACGCTACAGTAGCTCTTTGCACCTGTTTTTGTTGGGAAAAAAATAGCCCAAAACTCAAAACAGTGAATAAGATAAAATGTTTTTTCATTTGAAAATTTTAAGAGCGTAAAAATACTAATAATTTCTAATGTAAAAGCTTAAAAATAAATTGAATAAACATGTTGGTTAGAAAACAGCAGTCCACCATCGATATATAAACATATTAAGAATAATTAACTGAAATTATTGCGAATAAAGTGTTAAAAATGTTTATCTTAACAAAAATTAAGTTTAAATTTGTTGCCCCCTTAAAAACTGTTATCAATAGGGAAAAATAAATAATTTGTTATGATAAAAAAATTATCCTTAATCTCATTGTTTACTTTGTTGCCTGCATCTTTTTATTTTGCGCAAACCACTGTGTATGCTTATGTTAAAGATCAACAAGGAAAACCAGTAGAGAGTGCTGAGATCGAAATTGGAGCGTCTACTGAAAACGTGAAAGCCGACAAAATTGGTTATTTTCAGTTTGTCGATTTGCAACCGGGTCATTATTTAATTACCGTTTCCAAACAAAGTTTTGACCAGAAAATTATTGAATTTGATGTAGCTTCTAATGAAAAAAGAAAAGATTTAGGAGTGATCAGTTTGGCTCCTGCGAATAATAATCTTGGTGTAGTAGTAATAGATGATGCAGCGAGCGATAGCGATGAAGACGGATCTTCTATGCAACCAACCATCGGTTTGCTGAACTCGGGAAGAGACATTTTCCAAAGTGTGACAGCATTCGAGTTGGGTGCGTACTGGTTTAGACCAAGAGGTGTGGATAATCGTTACGAAGATGTATTATTCAACGGTGTTTCTATGTCGAAAAATGATGATGGAAGGGTAGATTTCAGTAACTGGGGAGGATTGAACGACGTAACCCGTTATCCATACGAATCTGTCGATAATATTACTCCGTCGGCTTACACTTTCGGTAATTTAGGAGGCGTTGTTTATTATAACACAAGAGCATCTTCATACAGAAAGCAAACATCTTTAGCATATTCATTCACCAACAGAAGTTATCGTCACAGAGCCATGGCTACTTATTCTTCAGGATTAAGCAAAAACGGTTGGGCGTTCACATTCTCCGCAAGTAGAAGATGGGCTGAAGAAGGAGTTATTGATGGAACGCAACAAAACAGCTACGCATATTTTGGGGCAATTGAAAAACAATTTTCAAGCAGACACGCCATTAACATTACTGCTTTCGGAGCGCCAACTTACCGAGCGAGCAATGCACCAAATACGCAAGAAGTTTATGACTTAATGGGCAAGAATTACAACTCGTATTGGGGATGGCAAGATGGTGAAAAAAGAAATTCTAGAATTAGAAAAACTTTCGAGCCAATATTTATGTTGACCGATTATTTGAAATTAGGTAAAACATCCAACTGGACCAACACTTTTTCTTATCAATTCGGAAGCGACGCGAGAAGCAGATTGGATTGGTTCCACGGAACAGATCCTAACCCTACTTACTACAGAAAATTACCAAGCTATTTCTTCTCTAAAGCTTTAGAATTAGAAAGCGATGGAGGAAACGATATCACCGCAGACGAATTGGCTGAGATTGAAGCAGTAAGAAATAGCTGGAAAAATGACAGCAACGTTAGTCAAATTAATTGGGATGCTTTATACAGAGCCAACTATTTGAATAAAACTGGAATGAACGGTGAAAATAGAGGCGCAATCTATACCATGGTAGAAGATGTAAATGAAGATAAAACTTTCAATTATGCTTCACATTTTGATACTATGTTGCAACCTAACTGGAAATTGAACCTAAATTTCAATTATCAAAACTTGAAATCAGACAATTTCCGAAGAGTAAGCGATTTATTGGGCGCTGATTTCGCTTATAACCTGAATGCTTTCGGAGGCGATAATCCATATAACGTAGATGATCCAAATGTAGAAGTAAGAGAAGGAGACCGTACCCAGTACAACTATCTTTTATCTCGATCTTCTTATGCGTTCAATGCTTCTACAGAACTTGATTTACCGAAATGGAACGTTATGGGATCTATTTTCTCCTCTTATTCAGAATCTCAAAGAGACGGAAAATACAGACACCATTACTACCTCAATACTTCCAAAGGAAAAAGCGGTATTTATGATGCTTTAGACGGCGGGGTGAAAGGTAGAGTAACCTACAAAATCGATGGTAGAAACTTCATCGTTTATAACGGAGCATTTTTCAGTGTAGCTCCTACGCTCAACGAAATTTTTGTAAATCCTAGGGTAAATGAAAGAATGACGCCGGGTGTTTCGAATCAAATAATTAATTCAAACGATTTGGGCTATATCCACAGAGGTCAGGTTTTGAAAATTAGACTTTCAGGATATTACACTACCATCAACAATAGTACCGATATTTCCAGATATTACTTAGAAGGTGGAGGTGATGATAACTCTGCAATTGGAGCCCCAAATGCATTTATCGCTGAAGTTTTAAGTGGTGCTGATAAGAGATACATGGGGGTTGAATTAGGTCTTGATGTGAAAGTAACCCCAACACTTAACGCAAACTTAGTGGCAAGTGTGGGCGATTACGAATATACCAACAACCCGAAAGCTTATTCATATAGTGATGTGGACAGAACCTACTTCGCTGCAGACCAAGAATTTGGTGAAGCCAACATCAAAGGACTGAAAGTTGCTGGAACTCCACAAAAAGCTTTCTCATTAGGATTGAAATATAACTCTACGAAATTCTGGTGGTTAGGCGTATCTGCCAACTATTTGATGGATCAGTATTTGGATTTTTCCGTTATCAACAGAACTGCAAACTTCTATACCAATCCTAGAACCGGAGATATCTATACCGCTACAACCGGTGAATACACAGGATTTGATATCCCTGAAGCGAATGCAGAAAATGTAGCTGCTCTCCTTAAACAACAAAAATTTGATGACCAATTTATGTTGAACGCCAATGCAGGAAAATCTTTCCTTATCGGTAAATACAGAATGGGAGTAAGTGTAAGTGTAAATAATATCTTAAACAACAGAGATTACGTAACAGGCGGATTTGAACAAGGTAGAAAATCCAACTTCGCAGCATCTTATGAAGACAATTTGAATACGGAAAAAGGTGGTTATGCTCTTTTCGGACCAAAACTTTGGTATGACAGAGGGACTACTTTCTTCGCTAATGTTTATTTAAGATTCTAATATTTAAATTAAAAAAAATGAAAAAATACTTTTCTTTAATAAAATTATTCACCCTTGTCTTCAGTGCGTTCCTTTTCAATAGTTGCGTACACGATGATGAGTATGATGCGCCAAATGCCGACAATTTATTGGTTTGTACGGAGGCTTCCTATTACGAAAATCCGGCAAATGGTTTCACGAAATGGACTTTGCAAGAAGTTAAAACAAAACCTCAAAACCAAACCATCACTGACAAAGCTTATATCGAAGGTTATGTTTCTTCTTCTGATGAAACAGGGAATATCTATAAGTATATCTACATTCAAGATGCACCGGAGAATCCAACCCAAGGTTTCACCATTAGTGTAAACTCTTTGAGCAATTATGCCAATTATCCTCAAGGTTCAAAAATCTACATCGAGGTGAAAGATTTGGCAGTAGGAGCTTACGGAGGAGTAACTCAGTTGGGAGCGATGGTGAACGGAGCTTTCGACAGGATTCCTGAGAAAATGGTTACCGAGCATATCAAAAGATCATGTGATCCACTACAGCAAATTGTACCAAAAGTGATGACATTGGCTCAAATGGTTTCTGCGAATGACCAATATTTAGGTTGTTTAATTCAAGTAGATAATGCCGAATTCGACAGCAAAGTGCTTTGTTCAACATTTGCACCTCCTTCTACAACTGTTGATCGTGCAATTAATGATCCAAGTACTTCAACTTCACGAGTGGTAAGAAACAGTGGTTATGCATCTTTTGCTACCAAAACATTACCTGCTGGAAAAGGAAAATTTGTTGGAATCTACAGCAAATTCAACACTACTTACCAAATGTATATCGTAAGAGATACCGATTTGGAAATGAATACTTTCCCAAGAAAAGATGGAATCACTGCAGATCCTTGTTCATTTAATCCTGCAAATTCTGCTCAAAAAACAGTTGCAGAAGTGAAGCAAATGTACACCAGCGGAAATTATACTCAAATTACCCAAGATGCTTATCTTAAAGCCAAAGTCATTGCAAACGACGAAACGGGTAACCTTTACAAATACGTTTATATCGAAGATGCAACCGGAGGAATCCGTGTGAATATCAATAAACTTAATCTTTATCAGGATGGAAGATTCCGTGTTGGTAAGAATTTGATTATTAAATTAAAAGATCTTTATATCGGGAAATCCGGCGGAGAATTCCAATTAGGAGCTCCATTCAACGGAAATATTGGTCAGGTTGAAGAAAAGGATGTTTATAAATTCTTCATAGATTCCAAAGAAAATATTACCCCAGTTACTGCTACAGAAAAAACCATTCCTCAGCTTTCTTTCGAAGATGTAGGTAAATGGGTTAAGATTAAAAATGTACAGTTTGTAGAAAGTGATCTTGGCGAGCCCTACGCAGCCGGAACTACTACCAACAGAACTTTAAAAGATTGTTCTGGTAACCAAGTAATCCTTAGAACAAGCAATTTCGCATCGTTTGCAAACAATACCATTGATGCAGGACAAGGTGATGTATATGCAGTTTTAAGTTACTATAATGGAACTTACCAGCTATGGATTCCTTATCAGGTAAATGCCGATTTCGATAATGAAAGATGCGATGGTGCAGTAGCTCCTACGATTCTGTTCTCCGATCAATTCGGTACTACTTTAAATGCTACTAACTGGACCGCTGTAAGTGTTACCGGTGCACAAGTTTGGAAAACTTCAAACCAAGGTACAGGATCTAACTATTATGCAGTAATGAACGGCTACGCAAATAGTACCAACAATGCAAACGAAGATTGGTTGATCTCGAAAGAAATCGACTTGAATGGTTATTCACAAATCAACCTTACTTTTGATAGTGATGTGAGAGACAATGGAACTGTATTGAAAGCTTTTGTTACCGATAACTATTCCGGAGATCCTACAACAACTACATGGACTCAGCTTTCTGCGACTTTTGATACCAATTCCGGAGCATTTGGTTTTGTCAGTTCAGGAAATGTAAGTCTTAATAACTTCAATGGTAAAAAAGTGAGAATCGCTTTCAAATATGTTTCTACTACATCAGCAGCAAACACATGGGAAATTGATAATGTTAAAATTAAAGCTAAGCCTTAAATTTAATTAACTCATTTTAAACATAAAGCAGTCTCAATTGAGGCTGCTTTTT
>JAGOJI010000029.1 GCA_017995195.1 Cloacibacterium sp. | reverse complement strand
TCTTAAATTTCCCCTTAACTAACTGAATGCCTTAATGTTAAAAAAGGCAATAAACAAAGTTTATTTTAAATTAAAAAAATTAAGGAAGTGCATAAAAAAATTATTTAATAAAATTTAAACAGCCTCTAAGAGAATTTAGGAATCACATAAAAAAATAGGATTACTAAATATTTTACCTAAAATGGATTGGTAGTTCTGTACAAAAAGAGTTTGAAATCTTTGCGAACCTGCCTAAACATCTTTGATGTGCCTTTGTTTAACTTAAAAATATTTTTCAAAGAGATGAAATAAATCTTTGTTTTGCTTTGCGTTAATGTATTTTAATTCAAGTATTTATATTTTTTGGGTAAAATATTTAGTAATCATTAAAAAAATTATTGAATAAAATATAAACAACCTTTAACACAAAATCTTAAATAATGAAAAAGCAAATTACTTTATTACTCATGATGACCATTGCAGTCATCAATGCACAACTCACCGTGCAAGGAAGGTATTTAAAAGACTTGAACGGCAACAACCTCTTACTAAGAGGGGTGAATGTTCCCATCTACGGAAATGGCTGGTCAAGCGATTTAATTCCTGTAGCAGATGCTATTAAAAACAACACTAAATCCAATGCAGTGCGAATACTTTGGTACTCGCCGGCAATACAAAATACGATTGGTAATCCTCCATATTACGCATCATTGGCAAATCTAGATGCGGCGATTACTGCATACGCAAATCGGGGAATGATTTCTATTGTTTTTTTGCGGGATTTAACGGTGCTTCATGATAACACCGTCGCAGGATTCAACAATTATGTAATCCCTTTTTGGACGAATCCTGCCGTAGTAAATATGATTAATAACCACAAAAACCACGTAATTATTAATTTAATGAATGAATGGGGAGCAACTTGGGACGCAAATTCTTTAGGCGGAGCCAACGGACAAAACGTTTATATCAATACCTATAGCAATGCAGTCAACCAAATTAGAGCTGCGGGTGTTACTGTACCTATAATGATTGATGCTCCCGATGGAGGTGCAAACTCCAATTTTGTGATAGCAACCGGACAGAATATTATAAATAACGACCCATTGAATAGGATTTTATTCAGCGTCCATAGCTATTGGTCACAAGAGAATGGGCATATCGTAAATTGTCCGCAAGACTATATCACAAAACTTGATGCCATGAAAAACTCCAACCTTCCCTTTGTTTTAGGAGAGGCTACAGGTTGGGCTCCTAAAGGATCTAATGGGCAAGAAATAGAATCTACGCCGCCTGTCAATTTTGTTTGTCCGAGCACAGCAAGTCCAAATAATTATGCGATAAATTATGATGCGTTGCTCACGAGAGCGGTGACCAACGATATTGGATTTTTAGCTTGGAATTGGTATCAAGACGGTTTGAAGGTAAGATGTATATACGACCAAGCAACAGGTTTGTCGCAGAACACTTCGCCAAATGCAGGTTCTTGGCCAACAGATATTTTGAGCAGTACAAAGGTTTATGGACTCAATTATGCAACGCTGAGCTCTTCAGAAGTGAATAAAGACAAAATTGAGGTGGTTCCCAATCCTTCCACAGGCAACTTTAGGATTATCGGCAACCCAAAAATCAGCACCGTTCATGTATTTGATTCATCAGGAAGAAAAACCAATGTCAGCACGATTGCTAAAAACCATTATAAAATAGAAAATCCAACAAACGGGATATACTTTATCTACATAGAAACCGAATCCGGGAAAAAAATCAACGAAAAAATAATTGTGCATCAATAAATTTTTCATGTAAGCTCTCAAATTTTATTAATCTAAATAAACTTTGTTCTAACATTAAGGCATTCAGTTAATTAAGGAAGTTTTTTTAGTAGCCAACCCATTGATTTTGAATGAAAATCATTAAGCCAAATTACTTTCATGTTAAAAATATTTACAAAATAAAATAGACCCCAAAAAACAAATTTATTATGAAAAAAGCATCACTTCTTTTAGCATTTTTTTTCGCTCTTTTTTCCTGTCAAACCTTACAGCAAGGACAAGAAATGAGTTATAGTGCAGTTTCCAACGATGTCCCTTTAGCAAGTGGGACTTACTACATCGTAAACAACGGACTTGCCTTAGAACCAAACAATGCCATGCCCGGGCAAAATGTTTTTCTAAAACCCTTTAACAAAAGTGGTATGCAGAAATGGATTGTCACCAAAAAAGTTTCGGGAAAAACCGTGAACTACACCATACGCCTTGCCGGAGAAACCGATGGATTATGGTTTCAGGGTTATCCCGTAAAAGACCATACGCCAATTATCGGTACTGCTGCCGGTGCCAATGTGAGCTATAAAATTGTTCCCGTTCCCGACAGTAAAACAGCTTGGCTGATAAAAAGTAATCGCTACAATGGTGATGCCATGCAGAGTTTCGTTTTCAACAGTGAACTTTCCAACGAAATTCGTTTCAACCCCGCAGAACCCGAAAATTCAAAATTTAGATGGGAGTTTGTAAAAGAATAAATAACCTTATAGAAAAGGCTCTAATAAAAACATTTGTCATCTATAACCCAAGCAACAAAACCTCCAAAAAAACAATAGAGTGCAAATTAGATTTTTCATGAAAGTCCGTTTACTATGCTTGTAAACGGACTTTTTATTTTAGTATTTATAAATTTTAGCCCCTTCAAATTCCAATGCTTTTAGCATTATTGCTTTTCCAAAATCCTCGATGCACACTCAGCAGTAGTAACTAAACCACCTGCCATCATAATAATATCTTTAATCACCAATCTTCCTGCTCCGGAGAGATAAGGGAAACCATAGTTGGGTCCGCCCAGATTTCCCACCCAAGTTTCGGGTGTGGTAATTAGGAAAGATAGCGTAACAATAGACATTCCAAAGGTGAGTAAGCCGCCTATCATTCCGATTTTTGGAAACCAGATTCCGAGGAGTACGGTAATTCCTATAGCAACAATCATAGTTCCTAAACCATAAGAGAACAGATAGGTACCGTTTTCTTTGTGCCAAGCGATGTTTTCGGGCTTCAACTCTCCTTCTTTATTCATGTGTTGTTTGTATTCGGGAGCTTTTTTATTATAGAAAAAACTCATGAATGGGCTATTGGCTACAAACGGAACAATACCGTCTGCCTCGTACTGAAATGCTTTCAGACCACCAATCCAAGCCATTACAATGAATATGGAAATTCTTAAAAAATGGATAAAATTAAATTGTGCCTGAACCAAAAATTCTGCTACTTCTTTCATAAACTTAAGATTTAATAAAAATAATGCAGCAAAAGTAAATAGGCTGTGTGTACAGCGAAATGGACGATTGTTTCTTTTAGATGGACAAATCTGCCACGATAGATATTCCTCCCTCGTCTCGATAATTTTGTGGAGACAGGCCCACCGATTTTTTAAAATAACGACTGAAGTAGTATTCGTCTTCAAAATGAAGTTCGGAGGCAATTTCCTTTATGGGCTTATGGGTAAGATGTAAGAGTTTTTTTGCTTCCAATGCTATGCGTTCTTGTATAAGCTGGGAAGGTGTTTTGCCAAAATATTGTCGAGATTTTTTGGAAAGATTATTGGGAGTCATTGCCAGCAATTTTGCATACTGAGAAGGGCTTCTCAAATTTTTGAAATTTTCTTCAATCAATTGTTTAAATTTCTCCATAGGCTCTTCCCATTGGGTATTGGGGATTTCTATGGTTTCTTTTTCCTGTTTTAGTCGGCTTGATTTTGCCAAAAATAGTTGCAGATATGCCTTGATAACGCTTTCCGAAAACTCGGAATCTTTTTGTAATTCTTTTCGAGTTTCTTGTAAAATATTCAGCAAGTCATTATACTCATCGGAAGAAAGTTCAATGAAAGGTTTTTGGTAAATATTGTTGAATAAAATCCCGTTGCAGGCAACTTCTTTTTTGTGATATTCTATACAGTAGAAATCTCCATGAAAATCTATTTGAAGAATATTCACCCCTCTACAATCTTGAAATAAGTAATACTGAAAAGGAGAAGTAAAAATGGCGTACTTGCCGTTTAGTTCATATTCAATACAGTCAATCATCAGTTTTCCGGCTCCTTCGAAAAGAAAAATATGATACGTAGATTCCGATTTTTTTTCTAAAAAATCATCTTGGAATCGGTCTTGTATATCGAATGTTTTCTTCATGAATATCCTTGAGAATTGGTTCTAAATTGTGGGTTGAGATATTTTTATGATGTCTCGAATATGTAATGTCAAAAATACAGTTAGTTCTTAAGTATTCCAAAAATCAATTATTTTTATAACACCAATTTTCATGCATTACAAAAATTTGAACATTGAATTTTAAATAAGAAAATTCTAAAATATTTAATGAGCGTTGTTAGAGCTTTAAGCTCTAACAACGCTTACAGATCCGAATTAATTCAGATTAATCTCTATTTTTCAGCAAAATCCAAGATTTAAACTGAAGGGGAATTTCAGAATCCGGTTCTGTCCATTCCAAAATGTACCAATAGCTGTCTGTAGGGAGTACTCTTCCTAAGTACTTTCCATCCCAAATAAATTGATTCTGACTATTGCCTTCAAAAACTAATTTCCCGAACCTGTCAAAAACCTTAAACACAACCTTGTTTTTAAGTGATAAATCCGAATAATCCAATCTGTCGTTGTATCCATCATCATTGGGTGTGATAACATTCATAATATTGATGATTGAAAACTCTTTGGTTACCGGTTCACAATTATCAGAAGAAAGTACAGAAATAGTGTGTTTTCCTCTATTCAACTGAGAAAAAACAGGCGAATCTTGATAAGCTCTTCCATCTAATGAATATCGATAGGGTGGCGTAGCTCCGCTTACATGAACAGTAATGGTGCTTCCGGTAATTTCAATATTATCAATTTTTGGAAGATCTATAAATTCTAAATTAATACTGGAAATAAATTTACATCCAAGTGAAGAGGTTGCTACTACATAAATCTTTTTTCGTTCTGAAGTATAGTTAGTAATATTTACAATTTCATTGCTGGAATTGGAGTTTTTGGCATCGGCTAGTGTCGGATAATATTTTAGTGGGTTTGTTACAGAGTTCACATTTGCATGACTAAGATTGTATGTTCCCAAACCAGCAAAACTACAGGATTTTAGTACAGCTTCCTGTAAAGCTATGCTTTCGATATTGATGTTAACAGTAACTATTTCACAATCCGGAAATTCTGGATCTAATCCACAGAATCTGTACTGAAAAGAATCCGTTCCAGTAGATCCAGCGGTTACTGTATAAGTTATTTTACCATCGACCGAGTTTATAACGACATTTCCCTTAGTGGGTTGATTTAGAATAATAATGCTTGAAAAATTTATAGATTGATGAGAAGAAGTAAATCTTGCAGTCCAATTTTTAGTATCACAAATATTCTCAATAATTGTAGTGTTTTTGGGGCAGTTTAATACTTTATAATTCGGAGTTACCACCTCTATACAAGTTCCATTGGTCACTTTTACAGAATAGTAACCACTTTTCGTGGGTGTATATTCCGAAGTAGTTGCACCGGGTATTACTACGCCATTATGCATCCATTGGTAGGTGTCATAGTTCGAATCAGCCTCTAAAACCAGTCCGGGATTACATTCCCCTGCTTTTTTTGAGATGACAGGGAATGAGGAAAAACCCGCAAAAAAGCCGCCGTATCCTACAGCACCATTGCCGGCAGAAATTCCTGCGGTGATTGATTTTGTTGAATTAATCGTTACATTTCCGGTAATATTTGGGAAAGAATAAGTCACCCAACCTGAGGTTCCCAATACATCAAAGGGGCCATTGGCAGCAGTTGGCGAAACTCCATTAACCGAGATGACAGCTCCTTTCTCTGAGATTACATTCAGTTTGGTGGGTTTATTCTGGGTAAATCCTTGGTTAGACTCTCCTTCATTTTCATCAATTAACCCAATTTCGTCAATTTTTTGGGGAAGAAAACAATTAAGTGGAGGAATATAGTTCATTCCTCCTGTTGCCTGAGAACTACTTCCTATTGCCCCTGCCAAAAGTTGGTACACATAAGCAGGTTGGCTGGTTTTGATGTAGAGGTTGTAATGATCTCCGGAAATATTGATATAATTGGAATCGTTTACTACAACATATTCTCCTTCATTAAGTATTTTATAGGGTATAGCACTCCCATTAATAAAGATTTCGGTGTTGTTTTGCGTAGCGATAACCAAAGCAGCTTCCATAGCACTCCCAATATTGCCATTCCCTTTCACAAGAACAAATTCATCTCCCAACCGCTCTACAGGAACAGACTGATCCATAAGTATGTCCGAACTTCTCGGATAATCACCACTATATTGTCCATTCATATTTCCGTTGGTTACAGATATAGGTTTGGTGGCAGTAATTTTAGCTCCAATAAACCCATCCCAGTTTTGTGAAATTTCATTGCTCCCGTCTATAAGATACGACTGCCCTTTGTTAAGAGTAAAGGTTAAAGAAGAGTCCGAACTGCCGTTTGAGAATGTAACTCCTGATTTGTAGTTGGAAATAGTAACTTGCGTATTGTCTTCGGTAGCTAAAATACCTAATGTAAAATTCAAAATGGGGTTAGAAGGGCTGGTGGTTATTGGTGCCATGGCAGCATAAAATTTGGTGCCTATTCCTGCCTTACCTTTGGAAGTAATGATTTCCGCATGATTGGTGGAAGAAAATCTTAAATTGGCAAAGAACTTTTTCTCCGCTTTGCAATACAGCCCCATGGTAGTGGGTGTAAAAAGTTTTGAAGGATTGATGGTAATAATATTTTCTCTGTCGTAAATTCTGAATTTCGCAGGATTGCCTTTGCTTATGGTAACTTGACCGATTTGACTGTTATTGTTATAAATAAATACATCAAAAGGAGTGGTTTCATTGGTAGAAAAAAAGAGCGACTGAAAATCGTTTCCATTTCGTGCCTTGTCCGAAACGGGTGCAAACCAATGTTCGGTATCGAGTTGTCCGAAACAGAATTGAAATAAAAAAGTTAAAACGAGAATAAATTTAGACTTCATTCAATAAATTTGAAACAAATATAATAAGAAAAGGACTGTACACTGACAATCCTTTGTTTTTAATTTTATTTTTATATTTTAAAAATTCCTAATGACTTCCAAAGTTCTTTCAATTTCGTTTTGCTTGATAGCGTGAGAAATAAACCAAGTTTCGTAACCGCTTGGCGGAAGATAGATTCCATTTCTCAGGCAATGATGGAAAAACTGATTGAATTTCTCGTGATTGGCTTTTACAGCTTCATCAAAGTTGGAAACTTTATCGGTATCAAAGAAAATACTCATCATAGAACCTTTTCTGTTGATTTGATGTTGGATTCCCTTTTCTGTTAAGATTTTTCTTATCTCAACCTCCAGCGTTTCTGTAGATGTATTGATGTGCTCAAAGAAATTAGAATCGTTTTTTATGAGTTGTAGCGTACTCAATCCTGCTCGCATTGCCAATGGATTGCCACTTAAAGTTCCTGCCTGATATACCGCACCTTTGGGGGCTAAATGATCCATAATTTCGTTTCTTGCCGCAAAAGCACCCACAGGCATTCCACCGCCAATTACTTTTCCAAAGGTTACAATATCCGCTTTTACCCCCAAAGATTCCTGTGCACCGCCCATTGCTAAGCGAAAACCGGTCATTACTTCATCAAAAATAAGTAACGCTCCATTTTCATCACAAATCTTTCGTAATTGTTGGAGAAAATTGTTTTCGGGTAATACGCAGCCCATATTTCCTGCAATAGGTTCTATAATGATTGCTGCAATCTCACCTGAATTTTGATTAAACAATTCTTGAATATGCTCCAAATCATTATATCTTGCTAAGAGTGTATCTTTAGCCGTTCCTGCTGTTACGCCAGGGGAATTGGGATTTCCAAAAGTCGCTGCACCGCTTCCTGCTTTAATTAAAAAACTATCCGAATGCCCATGATAACAACCTTCAAACTTGATAAATTTGTCTCTACCCGTAAATCCACGAGCCAATCGTATAGCACTCATACAAGCCTCTGTGCCCGATGAAACCATTCGAATTTGGTCGATATTCGGAACGTTTTCTACGATAAATTGGGCAATCTCTGTTTCCAATTCGGTAGGAGTACCGAAGGAAAATCCTTTTTCGGCTTGCTTTTGAACAGCTTCCACCACTTCGGGATGGGCATGACCTAAAATTGCAGGTCCCCAAGAGTTGATATAGTCGATGTAGTTTCGGTCGTCTGCATCAGTTAAATATGCCCCTTTTGCCGATTTCATAAAAATAGGAACGCCTCCTACAGATTTAAAGGCTCTTACGGGTGAATTTACACCTCCCGGAATATATTTTTGTGCTTCATGGAACAAAGCACTGCTTCTTTGGTATAACATTTTTTATAAGTGATAAGTGATGGGTGATAAGTGATGGGTGATAAGTGATAAAACCTCTATACACTTATCATAGACATATTTAAATTAACTTCTTGGTTTTCTGTTTTGCAGATAGATAACCTGTCCTGTGGTAGGCTGTTGTCCTTCCTGCATTCGGTTTTTTCGGTAAAGTTTATGAAGTTTCATGCCAAATTTTTGAGCAATATCGTACATTTTTTCGCCTGATTGTGCCGTATAAAATTCTTGATTCCCTGAAGAGTTTTTACTTTCCAAGAAAACAATTTGGTTTTTGTTTAAATTACTGGAATCTAATTCATTATATCTCATTAATCTTCTTTCGCTGATGTCGTATTTTTCGGCTACAGAAGCAAGATCTATTTTGTCCGGTATTACAACATATCTCAACCCGTCGTTAGGATGGGTTTGTATAGAAAGAGATTTTAAGATTTCTTGTTTCGTTAAAGGTTTTGGCTTTGGTGCCGGAGGAGGTGTATAGGCAACTACTTTTTCCTCTTCTTTTGGTGTAGTTTTTACGATAAAATCATCGGACTGATAGCCGGGAAACAATGCCAAGAGTTTCTCATTGACTTGATTTTTAGAAATATTATCAAATTCGTATAATTTATATTTCTCGATTCTTCCGATAAGAATTTGGGCATATCTTGGGTTGGTGGCGTATCCGGCTTTTTTTAGACCATGTGCCCAAGCCTTGTAATCTTTAGGGTCGAGTTTGAAAAGTCCGGTGTAGTATCTTCGGGTTGCTAAAAATATAGAGTGGTCACGGTAAGATTGTCTGGGATCATCATATACCCGAAAGCACTCATTAGGAGCATCGTCAGTATGTTTCATGGTTTTGCCTGTCCAGTCTTCTTTGCATTTGATACCGAAATGGTTTTTACCTTCTTGTGCCAATCGGCTTTGTCCTCCTCCTGTTTCCAAAAGCCCTTGGGCTAGCTTGATGCTGGCAGGAATTTTATACAATTCCATTTCTTCTACTGCATATTTGGCAAATTTTTGAATGTATTGTTCATCGGTTTTCCATTCTTGTGCACGAAAAATACCGATAACCGATAGCAATACAACTGAAAGTGTTTTCTTCATTTTTTATAAGTTTTCTATAGGGCTGAGGCTCTATAAGTTCATTATATTATTTTTAAATTAGCAATTGGGAGTCTTCTTTTTTTAGCAAGTTTCTATCAATGTTTTGTTTTCTTTTTTCAATAGATTTATTAGCTCCTAAAATTCCCTGAAGTCCACCGGTATGGAATGCCAAAATCGTGCTGTTTTCTGGAAAAAAACCGTTTTCGATAAGTTCAAATAATTTTCTCATCATTTTTCCAGTATAGATAGGGTCTAAAGGAATTTTGTATTTTTGATAAAACATATTGATAAAACGAATATTTTCATCAATTATTTTTCCATACCCTCCATCGTGAGCTTCAAAAAGTTGGAAATTCTTTTTTTCGCTTAGTTCCGAAATTTTGCTCTCCAATGAGGAATCATTAACTACCTTGAAACCTAAAATTTTTTGATTTTCTCCCGCAAATTTGGCAATTCCGGCTACAGTTCCTCCTGTTCCCACAGCACTGCAAAGATAATTAAAATCTTTGGTTTGCTCGTTGAGCATATAAGACACGCCTTCTACAGCGAGTTTGTTGGTGCCTCCTTCAGGAACAATAAGGGCTTGTGGAAATTCTTTTTGAAGTTTTTCGGAGAGTTTTTCTTTGTTTCGGTATTCCTCTCTTGTTACAAATCGGAAGGTCATACCGTTGCTGTGAGCTTCTAAAAGTGTAGGATTTTCCTGCCATTTTTCCGATAGTTCATCGCCACGGATAATGCCCATAGTCTCTATTTTAAATTCTTTGCCTACGGCTGCCGCTGCTGCGATATGATTGGAATACGCACCGCCAAAAGTAATGACAGAAGGGTTTTCTACTTTTTTTTGAAGATAGGAATTAATATTATAAAACATTTTCCAGAATTTGTTTCCGGAAATTTCAGGGTGGATAAGGTCTTCTCTTTTTATGAAAAGTTGAATGTTTTTGTCTAATTCTATTTCTATCGGGATAATAGGGATTTTGATGTCGGGGATATTCATGCGTAAATTTCTGTTGACAAATTTCGTTATTTTTCCTTATCCTCAAAAATTATCTTAACTCAAAAAACCTTATATTTGCTGACTAAAATAAGGTAAAAAGTGAAATTTTCAAAAGAAGTAAAAGCGGCTCTTATTGCCATATTGGCGATTGTGAGCTTTGTAATATTTTTTCAGTTTATTAAAGGAAAGAGTTTTTTTTCTACAGACAATCATTTCTTTGTGAAGTATGATAATGTAGATGGTTTGGAGCCTTCTAATTCTGTAGTTATCAATGGATTGAAGGTGGGAATGGTGGATAAAATAGAACCCGTTACCGATAAAAATGGAAGAATCCATTTTGTGGCAAAAATTTCGGTGAGCAAAGATTTTTCTTTCTCAAAAAATTCACCGGTCGAAATCTTCGAACCGGGGTTGATGGCTGCTAAACAACTAAGAATTAAATTGGTTTACGACGGGAAAACTGCCCAGAGTGGTGATACTCTGAAAGGAGCCTATCAACTTTCTATGATGAACAATATTTCCTCGCAGGTAGGACCTGTAAAAGACCAGTTGCAGAGTGTTTTAACAAAATTAGACTCTACGGTGGCTTCTACTAACAAGATTGTAGACGAACAAAACCGAAGAGAGATTAAGATGCTTTTGGCAAACCTTAACCAAACGGTTTCTTCATTCAAAAATACATCTGAACAAACCAATCGTTTGCTCTCGGGTAACGAAGGAAGAATACAAAATGTTTTGGATAATGCTAACAAAACCATGATTTCTGCAAACACAGCTGTAGACAAATACGGGAAAATCGCCGAAAATATAGACACCAAACAACTCAACAATACGGTAGAAAAACTCAGTCAGGTATCAGACAAACTCAATGGTGTTATTTCGGGAATCCAAAATGGAGAAGGTAGTTTGGGCAAACTCGCTAAAGATGAAGAGTTGTATAATAACCTGAACAAAACTTCGCAGTCGCTGGACTTATTAATAAAAGATTTAAAAGAAAATCCTAAGCGATACATAAATATTTCTGTTTTCGGGAAGAATAAATAATATTATATTTGAAAGATTAAAAGATGTAAGGCTTGGTGTATCTATATGCTATAAATCGCCGTACATCGTATTATTTTAAAGTTATCGATTAATCATTGATAATTAATTAACAATTAATAATTATTCTTTCAATTTTTTTAATCATTTAAATTGTAAAAGAAATGCAGTATTTAGACAATATTATATTTTTCGTTTTATTGGTTACGGGTTTAGGGCTGTTTGCCCGAAGTTTACAAAAAATTTACCGAAATATTGGTTTGGGAAGAAAAATAGACCGCACCGATCACCCCGCCGAAAGATGGAAAACTATGGCAACAGTAGCTTTGGGACAGAGCAAAATGAAGAAAAGACCTATTGCTGCTTTCTTGCATTTGTTGGTGTATGTCGGGTTTTTAATCATCAATATGGAGCTTGTAGAAATCATTATTGATGGGATTTTCGGTACACATAGAGTTTTGGCAAGTGTAATTGGGAATACTGCCTACGGATTTTTTACGGCAACATTAGAAGTTTTGGCTTTATTGGTCGTTATTGCGGTGGTTGCTTTCTTCATCAGAAGAAATTTCCTCCCTATTTCCCGTCTCTCTCATATCGACCTCAAAGGTTGGGCAAAACAAGATGCCAATTGGATTTTAATTATCGAATTTTTAATGATGATGGCGTTTTTCAAAATGAACGCCGCCGATTATCAGCTACAGAAACAAGGTGTTTTGGCTGCACATGGTTCGTTCCCTATTAGTGATGCCTTATTTGGAGGGATATTTTCCGGTTTTTCTCCGGAGATATTGCATTTTATAGAAAGAGGCTCTTGGTGGTTTCATTTTGTGGGAATCATGTGTTTTATGAACTACCTGTATTATTCCAAGCACTTGCACATTATGCTGGCATTTCCCAATACTTGGTTTGCCAATTTGGAGAAAAAAGGAGAGTTCAACAATTTGGCTTCGGTAACTCAGGAGATTAAATTGATGATGGATCCCAATGCCGATCCGTATGCAGCACCGGCAGAAGGAGCAAGCGAAGTTCCTGAAAAATTCGGGGCGAGTGATGTTTTTGATTTGAATCAAGTACAATTACTCAACGCCTATTCTTGCACGGAATGTGGACGTTGTACAGCAGTTTGTCCGGCAAATTTAACCGGTAAAAAACTCTCCCCAAGAAAAATCATGATGGCAACCCGAGACCGCTTGGAAGAAGTAGGAAAGAATATCGACAAAAATGGAAAATTTGTGGACGATGGCAAGAAACTTTTAGATGATTACATCTCTCGGGAAGAGCTTTGGGCTTGTACCACTTGTAATGCCTGTGTAGAAGCCTGTCCTATTTTAATTGACCCACTTTCCATTATTTTTGAAATGCGAAGATTCTTGGTAATGGAACAATCTGCAGCACCACAAGAGCTTAATCTGATGATGACCAATATTGAAAACAACGCCGCTCCTTGGCAATACAACCAAGCAGATCGACTGAACTGGGCGAAAGAAAATTAGATAATTTGTTAATGAGATAATTGGATAATCTTTGAATCCTCACATTACCTCATTTTCACATTAACACATTAAAATTATGGATTTCACGATAAAAACAATGGCAGAATATGCTGCCGAAGGAAAATCACCCGAAGTACTTTTTTGGGTAGGTTGTGCGGGCAGTTTTGATGACCGTGCCAAAAAAATTACCAAAGCATTCTGTAAAATTCTTCACAAAATTGGAGTAGAATTTGCTGTATTAGGACAGGAAGAATCATGTACGGGAGATCCTGCAAAAAGAGCAGGAAACGAGTTTATCTTCCAAATGATGGCATTAACGAATATCGAAATTCTCAACGCCTATGAAGTGAAGAAAATTGTAACCGCTTGTCCGCACTGTTTCAATACCTTAAAAAATGAATATCCAAGTTTGGGCGGAAAATATGAAGTAATGCATCATACCCAATTCTTGGAGCAACTCATGAACGAAGGAAGATTGAAAATAGAAGGAGGTACTTTTAAAGGTAAGAAAATTACTTTCCATGACCCTTGTTATTTAGGTAGAGCCAATGATGAGTACGAAGCACCAAGAAACTTGTTACAGAAATTAGATGCCGAACTGGTAGAAATGAAACGATGCCGAACCAACGGCTTATGCTGTGGTGCCGGTGGAGCCCAGATGTTCAAAGAACCGGAAAAAGGCAAGAAAGACATCAACATCGAAAGAACCGAAGAAGCCCTTGCGGTAAACCCTAATGTGGTAGCCACAGGTTGTCCTTTTTGCAATACCATGATGACAGACGGCGTGAAGCACTTCAATAAAAATACCGAAGTTGCGGTAAAAGATATTGTAGAACTCATTGCAGAAGCAGAAGATTTGTAAAAAAATAATCAAGGAATTAAGAGATTAAGGAATTATGTAATCTTTATCAAAATTTAATCTTTAAATTTTTGAATATTTCAATCTCCTAATTTCTTAATCCCCTAATCTCTTAATTTTTTATGAAAATAGAAGAATCTACCTCTATAGAAACCAATGATTATCGGGTAATTATTTATCCCGCAAGTCGGGCTTTAGCTTCCAAAGAAGTGAAGGAAATTACCGAGAAACTATACGATTTCCTTTCTACTTGGGCAGCACACGGAAAACCTCTTTCATCTTCTTTTAAGATTGAGTATAAGCAATTTATCATTATTACGGTAGATGAAGAACAGGAAGCGGCTTCGGGGTGTAGTTTAGATGCACTGAATGGAGTAATGCGAGAAATCGACCAAACTTACACCTTGGGATTGTTTGACCGAATGAAAGCCTGTTTTGTAGAAGATAATGAAATCAAAACATTACCACTTATTGATTTTAGAAATAAAATAAAAAACGGAGAACTGAAAGATATCGAAGTTTTTGATTTTTCTAAAGACACCTATCTCAATTATTTGAGTAATTTTAAACTGCCTCTGTACCATTCTTGGGCAGGCATTTATTTGTAATAATGAAATATTTTTTCTCTTTTTTTGTTTTTCTCTTTCTTTTCGTTTCTTGTAGAAACGAAGATGCGGATTTACAGAAAATAGATCAAGTGACGAGTATATACATCAAAGACGTATCGGGAAAGGATTTGCTGAATTCCAAACTATCCGGAACATATACTTCTGTAGCATTAAAAGATTTAAACGGAATATACGATTTGGTACCGATTACCACTTTTTCGTTAAAAAAAGATGCTGACACCGTCAATTATATAGAATACATCGCCGGAGCAAAAAGGATTTTGAAAGATTCGGTAAGTGCTTCGCAAAAATCCTATCAGTCAGATTTTGTGATTCATCTGAGCAAAGTGGTAGATAATACTACCGTAACTGATGTAGATACTCTACGCATGGAGTACTCATGGACTCCTACTTTATTCCAGATTTCTAAGGCTTATTACAATGAAAACTTGGTTTTTTCTAAAACGGAAGGACAATCCAATATCATTAAAGTAGTGAAGTAATTTCACAGCCCTCCATTTCTCGTTGCAATTTACTAAATTTGCAAAAAGGAGTACAAAATAGAATAGCCTTAAACTTTAAACAACCAATATGTTACAAGTTAATTTTTTAAAAGAATACAAAGAGAAAGTTTTAGAGGGATTGAAAAAAAGGAATTTTAAAAACCTTGAACTCGTGGACGAAGCCATTTTATTGGATGATGCCCGAAAAAAACTACAATTCGATTTGGATTCGCAGTTAGCAGAAATGAACCGTATTTCCAAAGAAATCGGTATCTTGTTAAAAGATGGAAAAAAAGAAGAAGCCGAAGCAGCAAAATCTCAAACCGCACAATATAAAGAATCCGGCAAAGAACTACAGTCTCAACTAAACGATACCGAGGCTAAGTTGTTGGAAGTTCTCTACCAAATCCCCAATATTCCTTACGAAAAAGTAAAAGCGGGAGTATCGGCAGATGATAATGAGATTGTTTATCAGTCTCACGCTGTGGAAGGTTTAGGAGAAGGAGCAATTCCGCATTGGGAACTCGCTACGAAATACAACCTTATCAATTTTGAATTAGGCGTAAAGATTGCCGGAGCAGGATTTCCGGTCTATTTAGGAAAAGGAGCAAAATTGCAGAGAAGTTTAGTGCAATATTTCTTGGATAAAAATACAGAAGCGGGCTATTTGGAAGTCAATCCGCCTCATGTGGTAAACGAAGCAAGTGGCTACGGAACCGGACAATTGCCTGATAAAGAAGGACAAATGTACCATGTAGGTATAGATGATTTATACCTTATCCCGACATCGGAAGTTCCGGTAACCAATATCTACCGAGATGTTTTGCTGGACGAGAAAGATTTACCGATAAAAAACACTGCATTTTCACAATGTTACCGCAGAGAAGCAGGTAGCTACGGAGCTCATGTACGTGGGTTGAATCGTTTGCACCAATTTGAAAAAGTAGAAATTGTACGCATTGAAAAGCCTGAAAATTCTTACGCTGCTTTAGAAGAAATGGTACAACATGTGAAGGGTATTCTGGAGGATTTGGAATTGCCGTACCGAATTTTGCGTTTGTGTGGCGGCGATCAAGGATTTGCTTCTGCCATGACTTACGATTTCGAAGTTTGGAGTGCAGCTCAGGAAAAATGGTTGGAAGTAAGTTCGGTTTCCAATTTCGAAACTTTCCAGTCCAACCGATTAAAATGCCGATATAAAACTGATGGAAAAACCCAACTAGTCCATACCTTAAATGGCTCTGCTATGGCTCTACCGAGGATAATGGCTGCTCTTTTGGAGAACAACCAAACCCCCGATGGAATTAAAATTCCAAAGAAAATTGCAGAGTACACGAAGTTTGAAATGATTTAAAATTATTTTTAAATTTTATACATAACAAAAAATTTAACCGCAAAAGCCACAAACTTAAAAAGAAATCTTTTGTGACTTTTGTGGTTTAATGTGAATCTTGTGCAAAGACTTTGCAACTTTGTATTTTTTTTTAAAATAATTTCAAATTTTAGTAATACACAACTTATCATTACCATCTAACCTCCTAATTTTTTCGTGATAAAATAAAAACAAAAGGAATACATTTTGCAATCTACTTGAAATGAATTTTACATTCGGGAATACGGGATATTTATTGTTGCTGTTGGTTTTGCCGGTGGTACTTTACCTTGCGTTTCGGTTTAGCATTTGGCGGGAAAGCAAAAGAACTCTTTTTGCCGAAGAGAAATTTCATGGAGATTTATTTGAAAAAAAATCTAAATTTTCTAAAATTTTACCATTTTTATACGGATTGGGTATTCTGTTTTTGATATTTGCTGTTGTAGACGTATTGAGCGGAACTCAAGAAATGAAAATTAAGCAAAACACCCACAGCGTGTTATTTGTTTTAGATGTTTCCAATTCCATGAACGCACAAGACATAGAGCCTTCTCGGTTGGAACAGGCAAAAAAAATTATGTTGAATACTTTACACGAAATGAATGGCGATAAAGTAGGAATTGTAGTTTTTGCAGGAGAGGCAAGATCCATTATGCCTTTAACAACAGATTATTCAGCAGCCGATACCTATATCGCTGGGATAGAATCTTCAATAATAGCTCGACAAGGAACCGATTTCTTGCAAGCGATTCAAACAGCAAATGACAAGTTTAAAAATATTCCTAAAGGAGCTAAAAAAATCATCTTAATTAGCGATGGAGAAGATAATGAGGGAAATGACAAAGCTGCTATCAAAGAAGCTAACAAACAAGGAATAAGCATTACTACGGTAGGAATAGGAAAAGAAGACGGAGCCCCGATTCCTGAGTACTACTACAACCAATATATGGATTACAAAAGAGATGCAAGCGGACAAGCCATTATTACCAAAAGAGAAACGCAAGCTCTAAAAACGATTGCCAGTGATACAGATGGAGCGTATATCGATGGAAATAATGCGGAAGAAGCGGTAAATAAAATCATTAATCACTTTAAAAATCAAAAAGGAAGTTCCGAAATGATAGTGAATACCCAGAACGCTAATCATTATTACCAATGGTTTTTAGGAGTGAGTATTTTTTTATTTTTCCTTATTTACTTTTTCAACCCTCGGAGAGATTTGAATCTGTAAATCTATAAACAATATCAGAGTAATCTTTTGTTGAAAAAAATATACGTGTAATTATTCTTTTGAAAATCACCATTTTTAGCAAATTTTTAACAAATTCAATCTTACTTTTTAACATATAATGAGGTATTTTTGTAGCGTATGATGAAAAAGCTTTTTTTGAATTTTATTATTGTTTTAGCAGTCAATGCTTTTGGACAAGAAAGTTATAATACCCATATTTTTAAAGGAAATAAGAATTTTGAAAAGAAAAATTATGACGAAGCATCTACTCATTATTTAGAAGCGGTAAAGAAAAACGGTAAAGACTTCGGAGCCCACTATAATTTGGGCAATGCCCTGTATAAGAAAAAAATGTATACAGAAGCCCAAGCCGAATACGAAAAAGCCCTAAAATTTACACAAAACAATCAAGAAAAATCCGCTGCACTCTATAACCTTGGCAATGCACATCTGCAAAATAATAATGCCGAAAAAGCTGCCGAATCTTACAAAAAAGCCCTCAGTCTTGATCCCGGGAACGAGTCTATCGTGAAAAATTTACAGATTGCTAAAAAGAAAGAGAAAGAAAAAAGGACTCAGCAACAGCGAAGCAACCAACAGAATACCCCATCTAATCCTGACAACCAAAAGGAAACTCATAAAAAAGATGGAGAACAACAGAATCAGAACGGGCAGCAGCAGAGTCAAAATCAGGAAAAACAAAGTAACAGCAATATTGATATGTATCAGCCGGAAAACGACAGGCTGAAAAAGAATAAAGAAGGTAAGCAGAACAACGGGCAACAAGGAAATCAAAATGAAGGGAAAGGAAATGCCCAAAATCAAGAAGCTCCGAAAACATCTAATATGCCCAAAGATGTAGAAAACGAAATTCTGCGTTATATAGAAGAAAAAGAACGAAATACAGCAAAAAAAATACTCAATAAAAAAAATACTTTTTCCAGGCCGCAAAGCAATGAAAAAGATTGGTAAATGAAGCAAACAAGTTACATACTATTTTGTTTAATCTCCATATTCGGGTATGGGCAGGTAACTCTTGCCACAGAAACAGACAGTAAGGAGCTTAAACTAAACGAGAAGCTGAGTTTTACAATTATTTTGGGAATTAGGGGAGAAGACTTTCAAGAAGAATCGCCTCTTAAGTTGCCCGATTTGTCCAAGTTTAATATCATAGGAAGTGCATCGGAGACCTATAC
This sequence comes from Cloacibacterium sp., assembly GCA_017995195.1. Lineage (GTDB taxonomy): Bacteria > Bacteroidota > Bacteroidia > Flavobacteriales > Weeksellaceae > JAGOJI01. The sequence continues at coordinate 4,717 of JAGOJI010000029.1, read as the reverse complement.
CAATGTAGATCCACTTACAAAAACCCGAGTAAAACAACTTTTTTACCATTTAATTTTAGAACCCAAGCAAGCCGGAAAATTTAAAATAGGTAGTGCTCTGGTGCAGGTAAGTGGCAGAATGTATAAATCTGAACCCTTTGAGGTCGTAGTAAAAGACGGTGGTACACCCAAAATAGAACCTCGTGATCGAGTATTGGCAAATGATGTATTTTTAAATTTGGAGGCAGAAGATAAACAAGTATACGAAAACGAACCGGTGGTATTGGTTTTAAGAGCATTCAGTAGAAATTATGATAACTTCAGAAAGGTTGAAAATATCCGGATTCCTAAACAGAATGATAGTAGAATTCATGCGATAAGCTACAAGAAAGAGGATATAGAGCAAAGTGCCGATATGGCATCACAGGTAATTGCCACCTTTGTATATTTCCCTGAAAAATCGGGTAGTACTGTAGTTCCATCGGTAGCTGCAAACATCGCCTCTCCGAATAATAAGATAGTTTCTAACAGAGTAAATATCAATGTAAAAAGTCTTCCGGAAAAGAAACCCGGTGGGTTCAAGAATGCAGTAGGAAAATTTTCGGTAGAACTCATCAATCCCGGAGAAAGCGATGTAGAAATCGACAAACCTTTGGATATTTGGGTTAAAATATCCGGAGTGGGGAATTTGAAAAATCTTCAGGTGCCTAAAATTCTTCAATCCGAAAACTATAGCTTCTTTAAACCCAAGGCAAGTTCTAAAGTTACTTTAAGTGAAAATGGTTTTTCCGGAGAAATTACCGAACGATATGTACTGATTCCTAAAACAGAAGGAAGTATTGCCGTGAGATTAGAAAACTTTTCCTATTTCAACCCTGCGGAGGATAGATATGTGAATTTAGGTAAAAAAGAATTGATAATCAATTCTTTAAACTCTGAAATGTTTTCTGATAAAAAATCAACATTAGAAAAAGTAATAGATAATACCAATAGTGTTCTCGAAACTGTAAAATTACCCGCCTTATCTTCGGATCGTGAGCGAAAAACGGATAAAAAAGGAATCAACTGGGCTTTTGTAATGGGCAATTTTCTTTTGGTTGTAGCAGCAGCTACATTAATTTTTTCATTAAAAAACAGGCGAAAAAATAAAGAATTTCTATTGCAGACTACGGGGCAAAACTCTATTACGACTATTGCAGAAACCGAGGAATTACTCAAAAAAAGTCAGTTTTTGGATTACGATGCTCATTTTATTTTTCTTAAAAACTTAATGGAACAAGAAGAATATGATCATTTTTTTAATTCCTATGAGGAGCTTCATCAAGAAGCTGGAAACCATATTCTTGAAAGAGAAGGAGAGTCTCTGAAACACTATTTGGAAGCAATTAACGGAAATCAATTTGGGGAAGAATTCGAACTTTTTAGAAGTACTATTCAAATGGAAAAATATGCTCCTATACACGAGAAAGAAAACATAGAGAAACTTTATGGTGATATTGTTAAGTTTTATTCACAAATTACGAAATAGTTAAAAATTATTCATAATTTTGCAAACTTAATAATCTTAAATTATGTTAGAGGCTTTTTCATTTCAACAATCCATGACGTGTTTCATGGTTTTATTTGCGGTAATCGATATCTTGGGCTCAGTACCTATTATCGTAAGTTTGCATCGTCAGTTTGGAAAAATTGAATCTGAAAGAGCAACCATAGTTTCGGGACTTATTATGTTATTGTTTCTTTTTGTAGGAGATAAGATGCTGAAATTCATGGGATTGGATATTAATTCTTTTGCCATTGCCGGATCCTTTGTTATTTTTGTTATTGCATTGGAAATGATTTTAGGCATCGAAATTCACAAAGTAGAAAAAGCCGCTTCTGCATCTATTATTCCTATTGCTTTTCCTTTGGTAGCAGGTGCAGGAACTTTAACTACAACACTTTCTTTGAGAGCGGAGTTTCATGTGATTAATATTATTGTAGGCATCATACTCAATACTATTGTGGTGTATATTGTTCTCAAATCTGCCGATTATTTGGAAAGAAAAATTGGAGATGGGACGCTTATGGTTCTTAAAAAAGTTTTTGGAATAGTACTCTTGGCAATTTCTATTAAATTATTTACTGCTAACTTTGCCCAGTTGTTTTCGAGTTATGTAAAATTAGATATCTAAGAGAAATAATATGTTTTATAAAGTTTTCGTAGTTGTTTTTATCGTTTTTATTGGGATCAATCTTTATGCGATTCAATGGAATTTAGGAATGTTTCACGATGAGAACATGAAATTCGTGTATTCGGCATGTGCAGGTTTTACTGGGCTTTTGCTGAGTTTTGTATTGATGGTTTGGTCCAATTTAGCCAAAAAAACTTCTGCTAAAAGCTTCTGAAATTAGTCTCTTTAAAAAAATATCTTGCGGTAGCGGTATTTTTACTTTTGGTATCAAACTCGTACCAAGGAGAGATTTTGGAATTGAAAGGATTACTCAATACATGAATAGATTGTGCCGGTGTAAAGCCTTCTCCTATTAAGAAAAGTTTTTTGTTGTCTTTGTTTTGGCAAACTCCCGCAATAAAAACCACATGTCCCGGGCTTCCGGGGGTAATGAGTATATCTCCCGTTTTTAGCTTCTGAATGTCTGTTATGGGTTTTGTTTCTTTGTTTAGAGAGATGGTGCCTGCATAGGTAAATACCAAATCAAGATAATTTCTAAAGTTTTGATAACTGTCATCAAAACCTTCGGTTTTCCTAAATGTCACTTGATTGCCCGATACAAAAGCTCTTATCCCTTTTTCATAATCACTCCATTTTGCCAAGTCGCCACTTGTGAAATGGAAAGCAATTTCACTGAATCTTTTATTCTTCCAAAGATATTCAGCACGAAGTCTTATAACTGCATCGGCACATTGTTGAAGATCTTTTTCACCGGTTTCTATATCGTAGATGGCTTCGTGGAGGTTTTGTGTGGTAATGGGTGTTTGGTCGTATCTCAAAATAGGAGTTCTGTAAGGTTTTAATTTAAAATTTACCAAAAATTCACCAAATGATGCAGGAGATTCTTTGGTCCAATAAAACCCATTCGGAGGAATAAATCTTTCTTTAATGGTATTGCCTTTAGGGTTAATATTTTTTTGTTTTACTTTTGGTAAAGAATTTTGGGTATTGCTCGTGTTCTTATCACACGAAAAAAATACGATAGAGCATGCTGCAATAACAATGGATACAGTTTTTTTCATATTGTCTCGTTAGGTGTAGAGTTGTTAGGCACTGGGCATGAATTCATGAAGGTTTAAGTTGTAAAGTCGTTAGGTATGAAACGCAACGAAACGTATCAACTGGTATCAATCATCAACCGTCAAATTTACACTCTACGTCTTCACAAATTTTTTTCACATAAAAAATCATGTAATGAACAATAAAGTTTATATTTGGAGGCTATTATAATACGATGACGAAGAAACTAACGATTTTATTGTGCAACCTTTTATTTTTTTCTGTTTTTGCCCAGAAAGACAGCATCTATATAGAGGCAAGATGGACAGAAAACAACGAAAAAATAAAGGTAAATCAGCATATTATATATCACAATCGTTTTGAAAAATCTGTGTCGGAAATCAAACTGCTCAACTGGATTGCGGCTTATCGCAAAACGGAAACACCTTTGGCAGAAAGAAAATTGGAAGACCGAAAAACAGACTTGTATTTTGCTAAAAAAAACGAATTGGGTTCCATATCCGATTTAATCATTAAAATAGGAGATCAAACCTTTACCGGATTAGACCTGAACTGGGAAAATATTTTTTTGCAGCTCAGTAGACCCTTAGGAAAAGGAGAGAGCCTAAAAATGGAGTTGTCTTACCAGCTCCGCTTGCCCGATGCCCGATTTACGGGATATGGAAAATCAAAGGAAGGTTTTCACCTGAAATATTTTTTTCTGATTCCGGATTCCTTTGAAGATGAGCAACAAATTCCGAGGCATTATCTCGATATAGAAGAGGCTCAGAATGTAGGAAGTTTTTGGAAAATCAATTTCGAAGTTCCTGTTAATCATAATGTTCAGAGCAATTTGCACCAAACGGGCAATTATACTTTCGAAGGCACTTCGTATCAAGAGGCAGAGTTTCATGTTGTGCCGTATAAAAATACCAATATTACTGTTGAGGTAGACGGGAAATCTGTAATTACAGAGTTGGCGTATGCTATACAGCCCGAAGAGAAAGCAAATATAGAGTTTTATCTTCCTCTCCAGTTGAAATTTATCAAAGAAAAAATAGGCTGGCTTCCCGATAAAATTTTTATCAGCGAAAAATTTAGAAAAAAGGAAGATTTTTTTGGGAATGATGATATTAAATTCTGGAAATTCAAATTTCAACTTTTCAGCGATGCCGAGAAAACAGATTTGGACTATTTCAGTATTATTTCCCAGAATATTGTGAACCAAGCTCTGATAAACGACAAAATAAAAGACCATTGGTTGGAAAACGGTCTGAAAACTTATTTGGAAATTCAGTATCTAAAAAAAAATTATAAAGACCACCGGTTGTTAGGGCAATTACCTGACCAGATGTCGCTATTGGGTATAAAGCCACTGAAATGGACCAATGCCTCAAAACTGAAACTTACCGACAGGTATGGGCTTGCTTACCAATATATTATGACGCAGAATCTGGATCAGAAAATTACGGAGACTTTCTCTGGTCTCAGTAATTTCAACGAAATGGCAATTAGCAAATTTCAGA
>JAGOJI010000094.1 GCA_017995195.1 Cloacibacterium sp. | reverse complement strand
CCTCTGAATACCCCCAAAATGCTTTAGATTTTTTTGCAATTTCTGTTAATTTATCAGCATCTTTTGCTTCAGACTGTACAATTTTCATTTTTAAATTAAAAATGTTTTAATCATTAAAACCAATGGTTGTTAAAAAGAAGACAAATTCAATCAAAATAATTTAATCCAATCGCTACTAAAACACTCATGACCAACGTTATAATCCCAACTTGTTTGAGAAACGGATCGAGTTCTCGAGGCTCTTTCACTTCCATTATTTTTCGGCGGAGTCCCATCATGGGTAGCATTAAAATAAAAAATAGGAAAGCGTAGTATTTTCGTTCTTCATGCAGTTTATTCATCATCATAAATACTAAAACCAAAATTAACGGCAACTGCATTAAAATAATTTGATAAATCATGGCTAGTCTGAAGCCTAATCGTAAAGCCAGCGTTTTTTTACCACTTAAAGCGTCGTTTTCTATATCACGCATATTGTTGAGATTCAGTACCGCTGCACTCAGCATTCCTACTGCTGTTGCAGGCAAAAGCATATCCCAACTCCAAGTTTTGGTAAAGAGAAACTCGCTTCCGCATACCGAAACCAAGCCGAAAAACAGAAAAACCATTATATCTCCCAAGCCTAAATATCCGTAGGGTTTTTTGCCAACCGTATAACCAATGGCTGCTAAAATACAAGCAATTCCCAAACCTACAAACACATAAAATTGCTGCATAAAATCCGGAAAAAAAGCGAAATAAAGCAATGATAAAGTTGCCAACAACGACAGAATTGCTAATAAAATAACGGCAAATTTCATTTGCTGAGCTGTTATTTTCCCTGAAGCTACAGCTCTTTGCTCGGCTTGTGCTATTCTATTTTTATCGGTTCCTTTTACACCATCACCGTAATCGTTGGCAAAATTGGACAAAATTTGATAAAGCAAAGTCACCAACATTGCCAATGCAAAAATCCGCCAATCCCAATTTTTCCCCTGTTCCAAAAGCCTCCATCTCGCAATAAACGACCCCATAATAATCCCACTCATAGAAAGCGGAAGCGTACGTAATCGTGCTGCTTGTATCCAGTTCTTCATATAATTGATAGTTGATAAGCGATAAAATTTAGATGAAGTGAATCACCAATCATTTATCGCTTATATTTATGAAATCCACCCGTTTTCGTCGAAATTCGGTTTTCTTTTTTCTAAAAATGCGTTTCTTCCCTCTTTGGCTTCGTCCGTCATATACGCTAATCTTGTAGCTTCGCCTGCGAAGACTTGTTGCCCCACCATTCCGTCATCAGTCAAATTCATGGCAAATTTCAGCATTCGGATAGAGGTTGGTGATTTTCCTAAAATTTCCTGTGCCCATTGGTAAGACTGTTCCTCCAGTTCGGCATGAGGAATTACGGCATTTACCATTCCCATGGCTTCGGCTTCTTTGGCGGAATAATTTCTTCCGAGAAAGAAAATTTCTCTTGCCTTTTTCTGCCCCACCATTTTGGCGAGATAGGCAGAGCCATAGCCACCGTCGAAACTTGTTACGTCTGCATCGGTTTGTTTGAAAATAGCATGTTCTTCGCTCGCCAAAGTCAAATCACAAACCACATGAAGCGAATGTCCGCCACCTACAGCCCAACCATTTACCACGGCAATCACGACCTTTGGCATAAAACGAATCAATCGCTGGACTTCTAAAATATTGAGACGATGTCTACCGTCTTCGCCTACATAGCCTTGATGACCTCTAGCTCTTTGGTCGCCTCCGCTGCAAAAGGCATGACCGCCGTCTTTCGGGCTTGGACCTTCGCCGGTTAATAGGACAACGCCCACCGAAGAATCTTCGGAGACATGATAGAAAGCATCGTATAATTCACTGGTTGTTTTGGGGCGAAAGGCATTGCGAACTTCGGGTCTGTTGATGGCAATTCTTGCTACACCTCCACATTTTTTATAGGTAATATCTTCGTATTCTTTTACGGTTTTCCAATCAATCATTTTTGTATAAAATTTTGTGTAAAGATAGAGATTTTGGTTGAAAATGGGTGCTGGTTGATGATTGATAGTTAATATATAGATAATTCTTTACACCCAACCACCTTCGTCTTCTAAGCCATATTTTTCGGAAAGAATTTTTTCGGCTTGTTCAAAATCTCTTTCGTTAACCAAAAGATAATAGTTTTGAGTAATTGGAAAAACAGCAACATTATTTACCCATTCATTTTTTATGTAACTTGGGATTTCACAAGAGGCGAGTTTGCTTTTTGCCAGTTCTATTTGGTACAAATAGGAGGATTGTATGATGGGTTTGAGTTCTGACATTTTATTTAGATAAGATTAAGTAAATGTAAGGATTTTGATGACCAAAAACTCAACACATAGTAAAAATAGAATCTTGCTTTGGTACAATGTATTTTCGGTTGTGCTATTTTTTGGCAATTAATATTTTGTCAATCTTTTGTCCGTCTTTATCAATAACTTCTAAAGTGTAGTCTTCTATTTCAATGGTGTCTCCAATATTTGGAACTTCATTGGTTTTGTGTATCATAAGACCTGCAACCGTAGTAAAATTTCGGTATTGACCATCGGTTAAGTTAATATCAAAAAATTTTGCAAATTCTAAAATAGAATATTGCCCATCTATTATCCAAGTCTTATCATCTCTCTGTATGATTTGGTATTCATTGTGGTGATTTCTTTCAGTTGCGTCTCCAATTAGGGCGTCCATTACATCATCCATGGTTACTATACCTTGTATGGTTCCATATTCGTCTACAACCATTCCGTAGTGCAATTTTTCTTGTTTGAAAATTTCCAATACTTTGTAAGCATTGGTATTTTCATTGAAATAAATAGGTTTAACAATATATTTTAAAATTGAAAAATTTTCGTGGATATTCGGTACAAATAAGTCTTTAAGAAGGACAACTCCCAAAATGTCATCTAAATCTTTAGTTTCGGAAACAGGGTAAGCCGAATGTTTTTCGTTATTTATTTTTTCTTGAATTTCCTCCCAAGTATCATCTACGGTAAAGAAAACCAAATCACTTCTATGGGTAAACAAAGAGCTTACTTTTCTGTCACCCATTTCAAAAACACGGTTTACAATGCTGTGTTCTATATCCTGAATTTCTCCGATTTCTGCACTTTCTTTTATAATAGATTTTATTTCTTCTTCGGAGATGGCACTATCGGTTTGGTTTTTTATTCCTAAAATTTTTAAAAGTAAATTATTTGAGAAAGTTAAGAGCCAAACAAATGGAGAAGTAATGACAGACAAAATCTTCATGGGTTTGGCAAGAATAGAGATAATGGGCTCGGGAAAAGCCATGCCTATTCTTTTCGGAAGAAGCTCTCCTAAAACAATGGACAAATAGGTAATAAAAATTACAATAACAGTAGTGGCAATTTGTGAAGAATATGGTTTTACGATTGTAAAACTATCTAAAAAACCTACTACATCGTTGGTTAAATTCTCACCACTATAAACGCCTAATAAAACCCCAATTAAGGTAATTCCTATCTGAACTGTAGAAAGAAATTTGGTGGGATTTTCAGAAAGTTCTAAAGCCGTTTTCGCACCAGAGCTTCCTTTCTTTTTGGCAGATTCCAACTTGAATTTACGCGAAGAAACCAAAGACATCTCAGACATGGCAAAAACGCCATTCAGCAAAACAAGGATTAAAATAATGATGATTTCCAAATTTTTAATTTTAAAACTTGGTCAAAAATACATTAATTATTTTTGTTTGCGTAGCACTATTTCTTTAGTATTCGCTTAACTTGTAAAGTAAAACAAAAGTTTTTACTTAAAAAAAAACTGGACTTTAGTACTCCAACAATACACTTCCCCATGTAAAACCACTACCAAAAGCTGCCAAGCACACTAAGTCTCCTCTTTTTACTTTTCCTTCCTGAATGGCTTCACTCAAAGCAATGGGAATAGAAGCGGCGGTTGTATTTCCGTATTTATGAATATTATTAAATACTTTTTCATCTGGTAATCCCAATAATTGCTGTACATATTGTGCAATGCGGATATTGGCTTGGTGAGGAATAAGCATATCTAAATCTTCAACTGTTTTTCCTGCTTTGACAAGAGCTTCCTGAATGGTTTCCGGAAAACGAGTTACTGCATGCTTGAACACAAAGTTACCATTCATGTAAGGGTAAATTTCCTCTGCTGTCACCGAATTAGGTTCGTTCAACACCCTGTCTGACCAGCCTAATTTGGTTCCGGGATATTTCACCACCAATTCTTCGGCGTATTGTCCCTCGGCGTGCATATTGGTTGCCAAAATACCTGCTTTGTCTCCTTCTTCCGAAGCCGATAAAACAATAGCTCCTGCTCCATCTCCAAAGATAACGGAAACTCCTCTTCCTCGATCGGTCATATCCAATCCAAAAGAGTGGATTTCTGCTCCTACTACCAGTATATTTTTGTATTGCCCTACTTTGATAAATGCGTCTGCAACACTCATGGCATACACAAAACCCGAACACTGATTCCTAACATCTAAAGCACCTATAGTACCACAGCCCAACTGCTCTTGTAACAAAACTCCACATCCTGGAAAGTAATAATCCGGACTAAGGGTTGCAAAAATAATATAATCTATGTCTTTCGCTGTAATTCCTGCATTTTTCAATGCTTCTTGTGAGGCTTTGAAACCATAGAAACTTGTTGTTTCCTCGTTATCGTATTTGTTTTTTCGGTGTCTTCTTTCTTTAATTCCTGTTCTTTCGGTGATCCATTCATCGTTGGTTGCCATGATTTTAGATAAATCATCATTGGTCACCACGTGATCGGGTACATAATGTCCAATACCCTTAATTACGCTCTTAATCATAATTTTTCAAATAAATTCGGGCAAAAATAAAATTTTTATTTCGGATACGAAAAGGATAAAGTATTATTTAGTAAATATTATTCAGTAGATAATTTCTATATTAATTTAAAACTAACTTAGAAGCTCATCATAGACGATTACAGAGTATTATCGTAAATATAAATAATAACTCCAAATAAAGAATAGAGAGGTATAAAAAGAAGTAAGAAATAATAAAATAAGTTTTTTGCAGGAAAATAGATTAGTTTCTGAAACCACCCATATCCAGTTTCAAAGAAAAAAAGTTGGAGTAAAAATCGGAACCATTGATTCCTGAATTCGAAATGGCATAATCAAGCATTAAGCCTTTGTATTTAACTCCAATTCCGACCGAAGGCTGGAAGGAAATCTGTCGTTTCTGGCTTTCGATATCGGTAATGGTCTGAAATCTGTTGATTCCTGCCCTTACAAAAATCATTTTCTGGAAACTCAACTCAGCCCCTACATACGGAGTAAGGCTTACCCAGTCGGTAGACAGTAAAGCGGCGGTTTTGGTAAAATCTACATTCACGCCCGCTTCAGGTAGCAATTCCAAATCTCTACTTAGCACAAAATTTCTGCTTACACCGGCATTGAGCTTGGGTAGAGTAAGCTCTAATCTGTCTTTGGGAGCAGGGTTAAATTCCTCGCCATTTACAATTGTGGAAAGTTCTTTTTGGTTAATTGTCCAAAAATTGATGGTAGTAGTAGCATCTCTAAGTATTGCTCCGTATTTCCAGCCATTATCGGCATGATAAATTGCTCCTAAATCAAAGCCAAAACCATAGGCATTTGCAAATTTCCCTACGTTTCTGTACACAAATTTGGCATTTGCCCCTACGCTTAGTTTTCGATTTTGATTAGGGTGGAAGGCAAATGAAAACAAAGCAGCATAATCGGCTTGAGAGAATTTGGTAATTTTATCATAATCAATATTGCCTTCAGAATCTATCATCCGGGTGGTATTCAAAATATTATCTACTCCCAGCCGTACAATAGAAACCGCAAAAACTCCATTTTTACTGTCCAAAGGTTTGGCATACGCTATATAATCGTATTTTGCAATAGATTCAAAATATTCGGCGTGCATAGCAGCTCCTTGCCAGTCTTTCTCTATACCCAGTAATCCTGCGGGATTCCACATTGGGGCATACACATCGTCTTGGTTCGAGATAACAGCTCCTCCCATGGCAAGTCCTCTGGCTCCTGCACCTATGTTCAGAAACTCGTTTGAGTATTTCCTGACAATTTGGGCATGGATAAAGCCCGAAAAGAAAACAAACAGCAAAATATATTTTTTATTCATAATTATCTTGTCTTAGACCTCGTAAAGCAGTTTCTTGTTTTTTCTTTTTCTTATGAGATTTTATCAATCCATTAGCAATAATAGACACAATCATTACCAACGAAGCAATATAGAAAACAGGACTCATATATTCCGATTCTCCAAAGATAAAAAAAGCCACTATAATACCGTATATTGGCTCTAAATTTACCGTGAGCACTAAAGTAAACGGAGAAATATATTTCATTAAATTAACAGATTCATACATAGGGAATGCTGTAAAAACTCCTGCCAAAAGCACAATAAACATTAAGTCCCGATAACTAATCTCGCTAAGCTGGGAAAATTGCCCGGTGAGTAGATATATAATACATAATACTGCCCAACCTCCGAATATTTCATAAAAAATAATATTGCCCGAAGAGGTTTTACCAAATAGTTTTCCATTAAAAACAGAAAACAATGTGCCAAAAAATGCACACAAAATACCATAGAAAATTCCTAATTTGTATTGAAGTTCTGCCTGAAAAATAAGTCCCATGCACACAACAATAACTGCTCCCATAACCATTTCGGATACATCTATCTTTCTTCTGAAAACAAGAGGCTCCACAATAGCAGCAAAAAGCGTAGATAATGCTAAAGTAGAAAGAGCAATAGAAACATTGGAAACCTTAATAGAGTAGAAAAAACACAACCAATGAAACGCCATCAAACTCCCTACTCCTATCAATTGTATCATGAGCTTTTGAGAAATTCTAATATTCGATTTTTTAATCAACCGAATATATACATAAAGAAAAACCGCTGCAAATAACATTCTATAAAATACCAATACCTGAGCATTGGCACTAATGAGCTTACCTAAAATAGCAGTAAATCCCCAAAGAAAAACAATGAAATGCAAACGGAATTGAGCGGATTTTATCATGAAATTTATTCTTCGCCAAAAATATTGTATTTCTGGCAAATAATGCGTTTTCAAATAAAGATATTTATAAGTTAAGGTTATGAAGCTAAGGAGTTATAATGTTTCGTATTTGGCTGTAAAGAAATTTTCATAAAAAAATCCTTGAAAATTTATTCAAGGATTTTTTTAAAATAATAAACTATTAAAAATCAACATCATGAATAGAGTTATACTC
>JAGOJI010000093.1 GCA_017995195.1 Cloacibacterium sp. | reverse complement strand
CTTCCGCATTTATTCTACATTCTATAGCGTGCATTTTTGGGAAATAATTAATTCCTTTAATTCTTACGCCCGCTGCCAGCATTATTTGCTCTCTGCTGAGGTCATAATCAATTACCTGCTCTGTAATAGGGTGTTCTACCTGAATACGCGTATTCATTTCCATAAAATAGAAATTTCGGTGTTTATCTACCAGAAATTCTATAGTTCCTACTCCTTCATAGCCTATATATTCCGCTGCTTTTACTGCTGCATCGCCCATTTTATGCCTCAACTCCTCTGTCATAAATGGCGAAGGGGTTTCTTCAATCAATTTTTGATTTCTTCTCTGAACCGAGCAATCTCTTTCCGATAAATGACACGCTTTTCCGTACTGGTCTCCTGCGATCTGAAATTCGATATGGCGTGGTTCTTCAATAAGTTTTTCCATATACATGGCTCCGTTTCCGAAAGCTGCTGTAGCTTCCTGAATGGCTGTTTCCCACAATTCTTTCAGATCTTCCGCTCTCCATACCGCTCTCATTCCTTTTCCTCCACCTCCTGCTGTTGCTTTTATCATAACAGGATAGCCTATTTCGTCAGCTATTCTCGCTGCCTCTTCATAAGAATCTACCAAGCCGTCTGAACCCGGAACACAAGGGATTCCTGCTTCTTTCATTGTTGCTTTGGCGGTGGCTTTATCTCCCATTCGTTCGATTTGCTCCGGAGTTGCTCCAATGAATTTAATTCCATTTTTCTGGCAGATTCTCGAAAAATTGGCATTCTCTGCCAAGAATCCATACCCAGGATGAATGGCATCTGCATTGGTAATTTCGGCAGCTGAGATAATATTGGGAATTTTAAGGTATGAGTCTTTGCTTGCTGCAGGACCTATACAAACTGCCTCATCGGCAAATCTCACGTGCAAACTATCTTTATCTGCTGTGGAATATACCGCTACGGTTTTTATTCCCATCTCTTTGCAGGTTCTGAGAATACGCATAGCAATTTCGCCACGATTGGCTATTAATATTTTTTTAAACATCTTTTTGGGGAAATTTTAAATTTTAAATCTTGAATTTTAAATTATTTTAAAAGACTTTCGCCATTTTAAAATGTATTAATTTATAATTTAAAATTCTATTTAAGATGGATCTACTAAAAACAGTGGTTGATCGTACTCTACAGGTGAAGCATCTTCTACCAATACTTTCACTATTTTTCCACTGATTTCGGATTCTATTTGGTTGAATAATTTCATGGCTTCAATTACACAAACCACAGTTCCTTCGGAAACTTCGCTGCCTACGTTTACAAAAACGTCCTTGTCCGGTGATGGTTTTCTGTAGAAAGTACCAATCATAGGGGATTTGATGGCAATAAGATTACTGTCTTCGGCAACCACCGGTGCAGATGGTGCAGATGGTGTAGAAACTGCCGGAGCAGAAGCTGCTACAGGCTGTTGTTGGTAAACCGCAGGTTGCTGCATTACGCTTACACCCCCGGTGTAAGAATCGGTTTTGATGTCTATTTCAAAATCTTTGGTTTTATATTTTACTTCGGAAACTCCTGCTTTCGAAACAAATTTGATAAGGTTTTGTAAATCTTTAATATCCATAAGTAATAGCTTTTAATTTTCAAATATAGTAATTAAACAACAAAAACCATTCAGTTCTTACAAAAATTGAATGGTTTGATTTGTATCGTTAAGGATTACTCAAAACCCTTATATTTATTCAGCAGATTCGCCTTCTTTTTCCAACACTACTTTTCCTTTGTAGTATAGTTCCCCTTCGTGCCAGTGTGCTCTGTGGTACAAGTGTAATTCTCCTGTTGTAGCGTCTTTAGCCAATTGTGGAACTTCAGCTTTGTAGTGCGTTCTTCTTTTATCTCTTCTTGTAGATGACTGTCTTCTTTTAGGATGTGCCATTTTTAATAAATTTTAAATTCTAAATTTTGAATTTTGAATTGTTTATGCTGTTTTAATTTTTAAGTTTTTTCAAAGCCTCCCAACGCGGGTCTATAGCTTCGTTTTCCCTTTCTTTTTTTTCTTTCGGACTGAATTTATCAAGCAACTCTTCGTAGATAGGACTGCCTTCTACATGTGGGGCAATCTTCTTCATTGGGATAGATAAAACTACTGCTTCAAAAATCAACTGGGCTACGTTGAAGTGGGAATCCGCTATGGGAATCGTAATAATTTCTTCGTTGCTATCGTCGTATTCTTCGCCAAATTTTACCAGAATTTTAATTTCATTTTCAATAGGATCGGTAAATTCTTCATTGCTTATATCGCAAATTAAATTTACAGTTCCTTTTATCTTCACTAAAAAATCCAAAAAGGTTGTATGTTTTTCAAGAAAAACTTTTGCTTCTATTTGGGCATCAGTAAACTCTTGTTCAGTCTCAAATAAATCAAAGAACTCCTGTGTGATGTTGAATGTTAGTTCGTGTTTTCCGTTTTTAAGTCCCGAAAAAGCGACATCGTAGTTTCTATATTTGTCCATAAAATGGGTTTGCAAAAATAAAACAAAATATTAATATAACAAAATTAAAATGAATAATTAAAGTTTTGCCACAAAAGCACCTCCACAAGGCTTCAAGTACAGCCTGTTGACGCTCTATTAAGTATGCGAAAATTATTCCTCTTCCGGCAAATCTTCATCTACACCATTGCCCATGATAATTTTCTTTGGAACCAAACGGTTTTCCAGCAAATCTTTATATTCGGATCTATTTCTGAAGATTTTAATCCCCATAAATATCGCTTCTTTGAAAGACTGTTCATCTGCTACATTTTTCCCTGCAATATCGTAAGCTACACCGTGGTCGGGCGAGGTTCTAACGTAAGGCATTCCTGCGGTATAGTTAACCCCTTCTTCGTAAGCCAAGGTCTTAAACGGGGTTAAGCCCTGATCATGATACATCGCCAAAACAGCATCGAAACTTTCATATTTACTTGGCTGAAAAAAGCTGTCTGCCGGATACGGACCAAATGCCAAAATACCTTCTTCAAACAATTCTTTGATTGTCGGTTCTATAATCTCGATTTCTTCTGTCCCAATAACTCCACCGTCTCCGGAATGCGGATTTAGTCCCAAAATGGCTATTTTGGGTTTCTGAACAGCAAAATCTTCTATTAAACACTGGTTCAGCAGTTTAACCTGTTTTTTTATTTTTTCTTTAGAAATATTTTCTGCAACCTGAGCCACAGGAATATGGTGTGTAGACACTGCGACTTTCAGGGTTTCGGTCACCAAAAACATCAAACCTTTTTTACCAAATTTTTCTTCCAAATAACCCGTATGCCCTGCATGTTTGAAACCATGCTTCATCATTTCATCTTTATTAATGGGAGCCGTTACCAACACATCAATCTCATTGTTCATTAAGGCTTGAGTAGCTGCTTCTAAAGATTCTATCGCCATTCTGGTAGATTCTTCAGTGGGTTTTCCGAAGTCTACATTTACATTGTCCTTCCAGAGGTTAACGATGTTAAGCTTGCCATTAGCAGCCTCGGCAGCATTATTGATGTAATTAAAATTAGGTTGTAGTTTAAACACATTTTTCTGGTAAGAAAATAGTTTTCCGGAACCGAAAATAATGGGCGTAAAAAAATCCGTCATGTTTTTATCATTCAGGGTTTTCAAGATGATTTCCGGACCAATTCCGTTAAAATCTCCCACCGAAATTCCTACCCTTACTTTATGGTGTTTAGAACTCATTTTTACTTATCTTTGGTTTTTAAAAAATTTGATTGATTACAAAGGTAGAAAAAATTCATTCTTGATTGATAAAAAAGTCAGGAAAATGAAGACTTTATCGTTTTCATTTTAACCTAAAAATATAAAAATGTTCACAGGTATCATAGAAGCAATAGGAGTAGTAGAAAATATTCGGTATACAGACTCCAACATTCATTTTACAATAAGCTGTCCTTTTACACAGGAGCTTAAGATAGACCAGAGCGTAGCACACAATGGCTGTTGCCTTACCGTAGTAGAAACCAATGCACAAAATTATACAGTAACTGCTATTGGTGAAACATTAGAAAAAACCAATTTGGGAAAATGGCAGATAGGAAGCCTCATCAACCTTGAAAGATGTGTTAAAATAGACGGAAGACTAGACGGACACATCGTGCAAGGACATATAGACCAAATCGGCAATGTAATTTCCATTGAAAACAAGGACGGCAGCTACCTGATCACCATCCGATACGAAGCCAAAAATAATTTTGCAACTGTTGCACAAGGCTCCATTTCGGTAAACGGAATAAGCCTTACGGTGGCCAATAGCGAAGTTGGCGAATTTTCCGTAGCCATTATCCCTTACACTTGGGAAAATACCAACCTAAAAGAACTGAAAATAGGCGATTCTGTAAATCTTGAGTTCGATATTATAGGAAAGTATGTAGCCCAACTGACAAATCAATACCATGGCTCTAAGTGACATTACCGGATCAAGCCTCAGATCCAAAGTTTTTATAGGATTTATGATTGTATGCATCATGAGTATTACAGGTGCTACACTTACCTCATACCTCATCCTGAAAAAAACCGCAGAAACCCATAACAAAACCGACTTACAGAAGAAAGCAGAAACGCTCATATCCTCGCTGGATTATGCCGTAAGCCATACCATAGTGACCGAAGATGATTTACCCAAGGTTCTCAGCAATAAGATTTTAGAAATTGCCGATGTCAACAAGCAAGATATTATCATTTTTAATTTGAAGGGGCAATATATCATTTCCAACAAAGAAAAAAACCTTGTTACTCAACAAGAAATCCCGAAGGATATTCTAATGAAAATTGTAAACACCGACAAAAGATTCGATGTACAAGAACCCGACAAAAAAAACAACAGCAATGTTACCTCTTCTTACATGAAACTCAAAAACAATATGTTGGAGCCTATTGCTATTGTTTACCTGCCTTTTTACCATAACGACAGTTCCTATTTCGAAATTTTCGGCAACTATATTCAGATGGTTGTTTTAGGAAATCTTATTCTTATTTTGTTCAGTGTGTGGCTAAGTTGGCAAATATCCAATGGGCTTACAAGAAATATTCGTAAAATATCAGATCAGATTACCAAAATCAACCTATTAGGAAAAGATGTAAAATCCATTAAATATTTTAATGATGACGAGCTCACGCCTTTGGTAAATTCTTATAATAAAATCATCCACATACTGGACGAACAAAAGGAACTTTTAGCTTTTAGGGAAAAAGAATCAGCCTGGCGAGAGATGGCGAAACAAGTCGCCCATGAGGTTAAAAACCCTTTGACTCCCATGAAATTACTTATTCAAAATTTTGAAAGAAAATTCGATAAAACCGATCCCGACATCGATGAGAAAGTAACCCGACTCAGTAAAACCATGGTAGACCAGATAGATCTTATATCTGCTGTAGCCGGGGCTTTCTCGGAATTCGCAAAACTTCCGGAAAAGAAAAACGAAATCTTGGATATCATCAAAGAAGTTAAATCATTGGTACGAGTTTTTAACGACAAAAATGAGATTTACTTTCATTCGAATAAAAATAATATCCTCATTAATTTTGATAAAATATTCTTTTCAAGAATCATTACCAATCTTATTACCAATGCCCAACAAGCAGTAAACGATGAGAGAAAACCGGTGATTAATATAGATGTGGAACTCATCAACAAAAAGGTAAGCATATCCGTAGAGGACAACGGAATAGGCATTCCTAAAGATAAAATAGATAAGATATTTGAACCCAACTTTACCACCAAAAACAGCGGAATGGGACTCGGACTCACTATGGTACGCAAGATGGTGGAAGATTATAAGGGCGAAATCAGCGTAAAATCGGAAGAAGGAAAGGGTACTAAGTTTGTGATTATTCTTCCTACAAATACTTAACGTTGCTAGTGTAAAATCGTGAAGTCGTAAGTTGTGAAGTACAACTCCTCAGATAATTTTACACCTAGCAATTCACGACTTTACAATTCACAAGCTCACAGAGCTCTACAACTTCTAAAATTAAAGGGTAAACATTTGGTTTTGTTTAACTTAATCTCTAACTTTGTTGGAAATAACATCAAATTTTAAATACAATGGGAAAAGGTGATCAAAAAACAAAACGAGGTAAAATAACCCGAGGCAGTTATGGCAAAACCCGACCAAGAAAAAAAACAACGGGAACCGAAGTCAGTATAAAAGAAAAAGTCCAAAATAAAAAAGCTGCTCAACCCGAAAAAACAACCGAAGAAATCAAGGAAACAAAACCTAAAACAACAAGAGCAAAAAAAACTACGGAAGAGCCTAAAACGCCCAAACCTAAAGCTACAAAGACAAAAAAGACCGAAGAATAATCGGTCTTTTTTTATCTGTTTTTTTAAACCTTCAAGGTTTCAATACCTTGAAGGTTTTTTATTTCAATTATTAACAATGTCTTCTATGCCTTTATAAAAAAGCAAGGAAAGGTTTTGCTATTGATAGGTTTATTTGGTAAACGCACTCAGTAAGTCTCCCAAAATATTTCCACTTTGGTTTTGTTGCTGATTTCCACCACCTAAAACACTACCTAACAAATCATTCAAAGGGTTAGACTGTTGTTGTGCTTGCTGTTGAGGAGCTACCTGATTCAAAATACCTCCTAAAAGATCGGATAATCCTCCTCCATCATTCACACCGGCTTGCTGTTTTTGCTTTCCTAAGTATCCCATTACTATAGGAGCCAACATTCCCAAAAGCGGACCTATTTTATCCATACTAATGCCTGTTTGTTCGGAAAGTTGAGTTTCCACTTGTGGTTTTTGTTGCCCAAAAACATGGTCGAGGATAGAACCTCCTTCCTGTTGTCTTTCGGCACTTTGAGACACATTATCCAAAATACTTCCATCGTGATCTCTATCCAAAGCCGAATTTAGCTGATCTGCTTGTGCACGGTCTTCAGAATTTTTCTTTAAATAGCTAATAATTAAAGGTGCTGCAACCGCCAAAAGTGCCAACATTTGTCCTTTGCTGATTCCAAAGCGATTTTCACCTTCCTGAGCAACTTGCTCACCTGTGCTTCCTGTAATAAGGTCGATTAAACTCATTTTTTTACGTGTTTGTTTTTTTATTAATAGATTATTTTTTTCTGCATAGAAAATTCTATTGCGGAGATAAAGTTACAAAATACGTGCCCAATATTTTAAAATATTAAGGATAATTTTTGCACACAGAAAAAAAACATCTGTTTACCTCACAATACTGTCCTAAATAAAAATTATTAAAAATAGAAACAGCCTAAATACCTATTTTACATTTAGCTTTACATTTAATTTCAAAAAAGAACCCCTTGATAATAGTTTTTGGGGGTTTCAGGCGGTTG
>JAGOJI010000028.1 GCA_017995195.1 Cloacibacterium sp. | reverse complement strand
GGAGGAAAAGGACTGTTGATTCAGTTGAGCCATCACATAGATGTTACCAACAACGAAATTCACCATTTTCCCGGAGGCGGTTTCCGAGTAACGCAGTCAGATTTTGTCAATTTTACCAAAAATAAGGTACATCATAATACCAGCAGAGCTTCTGTAGGAACACACGGTGTAGTAGCAGAAGGATTATCGGCACAGTCGGGCGATAATTCGGCAACCAGAAAGCTAACCATTTCCGAAAACCTTATTTACAGCAATTACAACGAAATTTACTCTTGGGTACAATCTAAAACCATTGTGACCACCGCCATTGATGAAGGAAAAGGACTCGCTCTGCTGAGAACATCGCCTACTATGAGCAACTTCAACGGAATTATTCGTGTAGAAAACAACATAGCTTACGATAACGGCAAAAGCGGAATACATACCAACGATGTAGACAATGCCGAAATCATCAATAATACCGTTTATAACAACGGACACACCAATATTTACAATGCCGATATTTCTGCGGGACCAAGTGCGGGAATCAGCATTCAGTCTTCTAATAACATCAAGATAATCAATAATATATCGGTAGTGAAAAGCGGCTTAAATCCTCCGCTTCAAGCCTTATCCGAAGGACAAAACTGCACGGGAAAAACCGTATCCAACAACATTATTTTCGGAGTTACCACCAGTGATTTTGCAGGAGGTTACACCATTGCAGACCCTTTATTTATTGATATGAACAATAATAATGTGCGTTTGCAAAGCACTTCGCCGGCAATTGATAATGCTTTGGCAAATGTAGCTCCTACAACCGATTTCTACGGGAATAGCAGAACCACGCCTGATATTGGAGCGGTAGAATATATTTCTTCTTCGCTCAACACAAATGAAAATCTAAAAAACACCGAAAAATTCAGCGTATTTCCCAATCCTACAAAAGATGGAGAGATACACGTCCTGCATTCGGAGAAAGAAGGTAATCTGTATATTTACAACACTTTAGGTCAATTTATTAAAGAAATAAAACTGAAAGCCAACGAAACAAAAATTAATATATCCGATTTAGAAAACGGAATATACCTCCTTAAAAAAGGAAACCAAGTGGTAAAAATTATTAAAAGTAATTAGATAAATAGTACGCTTATCCGCATACCCCAAAAATCAAAAAATGTTACAACAAAACCAATATCATTTACTTATTGAACAAATTGGCGTTTTGCTTTCGCAAGGAAGACAAAAGGCAGCTCAATCTGTAAATACTGTTTTGGTGCAAACGTATTGGCAAATTGGGCGACATATTGTGGAGTTTGAACAGGAAGGAAAAGAACGTGCTGAGTATGGAACCCAATTGCTGGATCAGATTTCTAAAGATCTTACCAAGCTCTATGGTAAAGGGTTTAGCAGGTCAAATGTTTTTCAAATAAGACAGTTCTATTTGCGTTTTTCAAAAATCCAAACACTGTCTGGACAATTTGAAAACCATGAAGCATTATCCCATCGCCTGACTTGGTCGCATTATATTGAAATTTTGAAGTGTGATAGCGATTTTGAAATCAGCTTTTATACCAAACAAACCGAAAAAGAAAACTGGAGTGTCCGCGAATTAAAACGGCAGATGAAAAGTATGTTATTTCATCGTATAGCTTTAAGTAAAGACAAAAAAGGAGTTCTGGAGCTTTCGGAAAAAGGACAAGAAATTCAAAAACCGGAAGATGTTTTGAGAGATCCTTTTGTGCTTGAATTTTTGGATATTCCTCAAAATCATCAAATCCTTGAAAGTGACTTAGAAGAAAAGCTGATTTCTAATTTACAGGTCTTTCTGTTGGAGTTGGGAAAAGGATTTACATTTGAAAAAAGACAATACAGAACTTCTTTGAGCGGAAGACATTTTTATGTAGATTTAGTTTTTTATCATAGAATTTTGAAATGCTTTGTATTGATAGATTTAAAACGAGGCGAAGTAACACACCAAGATATTGGGCAAATGAATATGTACCTCAATTATTTCAAAAAAGAAGTGAATACACAAGGAGATCAGCCGCCAATAGGAATTGTTTTGGGAGCACAGAAAGATCATATTTTAGTGGAATATGCCACAGAAAGCATTAGCAACAACCTGTTTATCAGCAAGTATCAGCTGTATTTGCCCGACAAAAAATTATTAGAAAATGAATTGAATAAATTAATGGAACTCTAAATTAATATACACATAAAACCTCATATCAATAATGAACTTACTAGAACATATACAAAGCGTAAAGTCTTCACTTTCAGGAGAAAAACGTGTTGCTTTGGAGCAATTTTTAGCAAAAGGTTTCCCTACCAAGAAAGACGAAGAGTACAAATACACCAACCTGAAAGAAATTACCGAAAAATCTTATCAATTTTCGGCTTCGGAGCATCATACCATCACCAAAAACCAATTAGATGAGTTGCACTTGGGCGAAGAAAATTTTGACTGGATTACTTTCGTAAACGGTAAACTGCACAAAGAATTATCCAAAATCTCTATTGATAATGCAGAATTTCTTACCCTAAAATTTATTTTGAAAGACGAAAAACATTCGGAACTCGTTTCAAAATATTTCAACAAAATTACCGACTCCGAAAACGCCCTCACCAACTTGAATTATGCCTTGTCGGAAGAAGGATTTTTCCTCCATGTTCCCAAAAACATGAAGATAGAAAAACCTATCCATGTATTTTATCTTTCTCAAAATCAGGAAGAAAATACATTTTACAACACCCGAAATTTGCTGATTGTAGAAGAGGGAGCAAGCGTAGAAATCATAGAATCTCATCATAATTTTGACGAAACTTTTGTGCTTACCAATTCAGTTACAGAGATTTACGCGGGTAAAAACGCCAAAGCAGATTGGCATAAATTACAGAACGACAGTGACACTTCGTACCTTATAGACCATACTTTTGCCAAGCAAGAACGCGACAGTTTAGCTACTGTAAACACATTTTCGTTTGGTGGAAAATTGGTAAGAAACAATTTAGATTTCATTCATAACGGCGAAAACATCAACTCGTTTATGAACGGAATTACCATTATTGGTGGCGAGCAATTGGTAGACCATCACACGGCGGTTCATCACAAAACACCCAACTGCGAAAGTTACCAGAACTACAAGGGAATTTTCAAAGACAAATCCCACGGTGTTTTCAACGGGAAAGTTTTTGTAGATAAAATTGCACAGAAAACCAATGCTTATCAACAGAATAACAACGTGTTACTCAGCGAAGGAGCAAGTATAGACACCAAGCCGCAATTGGAAATTTTTGCCGACGATGTGAAATGTTCGCATGGTTGCACCGTAGGACAATTGAACGACGATGCCCTTTTCTATCTTCGTGCCAGAGGAATTTCCAAAGATGCAGCACAAGCGTTATTACTATACGCTTTCGCCAACGATGCCATGCAAAATATCGATATTGAACCATTAAAGTTGAAAATATCAAAACTTTTGGCAGAGAAGCTGGAGGTGGATATTGAGTTTTAGACTCTAATATAAATCATGTGAATCCGCACTCTTTTGGGGGCGGATTTTTTTATCTTTGTATCTTTATAAACTTAATGAAATGAATACCCCGAAGAAAATATCTTTAAGAGATTGGCAAGAAATAAAACCCTACAACAAAACTTCAAAAACAGATTTGTACTACCACGACATCTGCAACCAAATCCATACCATGCTGTATGAAGAGAACTTCCACATTGCATTGGCTGATTTTGTGAGAGAAGAGGGAGTTTCTTTGTTCAGTATTTTTATTACTTCTTATTTTGAAGACATTATTTCGGGGACTCGCATTTGGAATTCTTTTACCCAAAAACATCGGGAACTCTACGGAAAACCACTTCCATTTTATACACCCGATGAGTTTTACATTGATGGAGAAGTAAATATGGAGGATGTTAAGTTTTTGATTTGGTATTTCATTAGTGTTACCAACAAAAATTCTTTACTAAATCCCAACGATCCTTTCTATGAGCAGTTAGCAGAGAAAATTGTTCAGATTTTAGTGTCGGAATATGAGTATGCACCGGAGAACAAAATGCTGAAGGAATGTTATGAAATTAAAGACGAAAAAGATTATTATGAAGTGAGAAAGTTGATGGATACTATTTTAACGAAGACCTATCTTTTCTTCCCCGACACAGGCTTTACATTGCTAAGAACAGAGTCTGAAATCATTAATAAAGAAAGAAATCATACCCAAATGATTTTAGATGACAACCGAGATATTTTTGTGCATTCTGCAGTAACCAAACTATTGGCTCTGAACGCTAAAGAATGGGCGAAACTGATTGTAGGAGAAAATACACAACTTGCAAAAGACTTAGATAAAATGTCCCCCAAAGTTCAGGGAAGTTTCTTGTACAAAGGCAAAGACGATTCCACTATCTTTTTGGAACATATCGCTACCGGAAAAAAAATTGATCTGAAAATAGCCTCTTATGACAACCACAAAAGTTTAGCAGAAAATAAAATTCTATTTATAGGAATTGTTCAATGGAAGGGAGAATGGTGGTTTTCCGGCATTACTATTGTGAGTGACCTGAAAGATGAAGTTATAGAAAGCGAAAAACAAAATCCGTATGCCAAAAATGCGTTTAATTTCTTGAACGAGCAAGATTTAGCCAAAGAACTGGTAGAAAAACACCATCAGGCATTTTTAGAGTTTAATAAAGGAATACCGATTGCTTTTTTAAAGAAAGAAAATATAGAAACTTACATCAACGGATTTTTTGATTATTTCAACGAAACCATAGATAAAGACGAGAGTGAAAAGGCTAAAGCATTGAAAAAATTCAAACCGAAATTAACAAAATCCGAAGAAGAATATGCGGGAGAAACAGGAGTTATTTTCCATAATTCAAAATCAGGTTTCGAAGTATATGCCAATATCGATAGTGCTTTTCATGTGAAGGGCAACGATTTTTTGAATAAAGAAAAGTCTGATCAAGACTTTATGCAACTTCTTATTGCTGATTTCTATTCTCCCGAAATTGTGCACTATGCTATAGAGCAAGGTAAGAAAAAATTGGCTTTTTTTAAGAATAAAAAGAACCAATACACAGAAGATGACTTAGATTTTTTGGTTCGCTTTTTCAAACATCGAAATTACCATACCAAGCCGAGAATTACGATAAGTAACACTCAGTAAATTCAAAATAAAAAGCGTTTCTCCACCGAAACGCTTTTTTTATTCTTCTAATTTTTATTTATATTTGAGATTGTTAAAGAATCACCATGAACTCGGATAAAATCAAATTTCACCTCAGCGCTTACAAAGAGAACAATCAGATTTTAGATGCTGTTCAGTTTTTGCTTCGTGAATATGGTCTGGAACACGATAATTTAGAAGGTTTGGGTTTTCGGGAAGAACTGGAAACAAGCAGCCTGCTTCTTACCGCCGAAGGCGAAATAGGTGGAAGACAGAAGGTAATGATCCCGAAGAATTTTTTGGATTTCGATTGGGCTTTGGTAATGAATATGCTTGCTCATGAAATGTTGCATGTCCGCCAAAAGTCTTCTGACTCTTTGGTAGAAGATAAAAACGAAAGAGAATTTCAAGCCTATTACGAAATGCTTTTTCATAAAGTTTTTCCACAAATCCCCGAACTTTCTCCTTTTTATATCAAACAATTCGGAGAAAAAGCTTTAGAATATTACAGAAGAATGGGCGAAAACTCCGAACTTCAACAGAAGTATGCAGAGCAGAAATTTGAAATAGAAGAGTTTTTAAGAAAAACCCTCGCTGAAACAAAAGAAAAAAACTAAAAATGGCATCTAAAGTTGTTATTATTTATTCCTCGGTAGATGGTCAAACAAAGAAAATTTGTGAGCATTTGCACCAGTTTTTAATGCAAAATGCCCAAGAAGTAGAGCTGTTTTCTATACAAGAACTCCATAAAAATATAGACGGGTTCGACAAAATAATTATAGCTTCCAGCATAAGATACGGAAAGCACAACCCTGAAATAGAGCAACTAATATCCTCTCATATTCCACTTCTAAATTCAAAAAAAACAGTATTTGTATCCGTAAATTTAGTAGCCCGAAAAGAAGAGAAAAATAAAGCCAATACCAATCCTTATGTTATAAAATTCCTAAACAATACAGCGTGGAAACCTTCTATTGTTGAGGTGTTTGCCGGAAGACTTGATTATAGCAAGTATACGCTAACAGACAGAATTTTAATAAAACTCATCATGTTAATTACAAAAGGACCTGTTACCGCCAAACAACCGATTGAATACACCGATTGGGATAAAGTAGACGAGTTGGGAGCAAAAATATTGAAGATAGACCAAACGCATTAAAAACAATAATAAAAAAACATATTTTTATAATCAATATTTAAGATGATTAAATCTATTCCCATAGAAAAAATTCTTTTCTTGGACATTGAGACTGTTCCACAGGCAGAATTGTGGACAGATTTATCGGAAACTGAACAAAAATTATGGGACAAAAAAACTCGTTTCCAAAGAAAAGAAGATACAGAAGCAGAAGAGTTCTATAAGGAACGAGCCGGCATTATGGCTGAATTTGGCAAAATTATTTGTATTTCTATCGGGAAATTAGAAAAAAACGACAAACTGTTCATCAAAAGCTTTTACGGCGATGATGAAAAGCAACTCCTTGAAGAATTCGGAGAAATTTTCAATCGTCCAAAATTGCGTGATGTGATTTTATGTGCTCACAACGGAAAAGAATTCGATTTTCCATATATTGCAAGAAGAATGCTCATCAACGGGTTACAGCCACCTGTTCCGTTTAGGATGTTTGGGAAAAAACCTTGGGAAATTCCTCATCTCGATACCATGGAACTATGGAAATTTGGTGACTGGAAAAGTTTTGTCTCGTTGGAATTATTGGCTCATCTTTTTCAGATTCCTACACCTAAAGATGATATAGATGGCTCTATGGTTTCATCAATCTATCACATAGAAAAAGACTTGCCACGAATTGTGAGATACTGTGAAAAAGATGTTTTAACTTTGGCAAACGTTTTCCGTAGAATGCGTCAAGAAGATTTACTGCAAAGGCGAGAAGATTAAATTATTTGAAGATTCCAAATTTGAAAACAAGATTGAATCTCAAATCTTAAATTTATAAAGATTTATGAAATATACCGACGAACAAATTGCCACTTTAGGCGAAGAAATTATAAAAGCCCTAAAAACGGTGTACGACCCCGAAATTCCTGTAGACATCTACGAATTGGGACTTATTTATGATGTACACATTTCCGATGAAGGAGCTGTGAAAGTAGTAATGACTTTAACCACGCCCAATTGCCCAGTTGCCGAAACACTTCCGCAAGAAGTAAAAGAGAAAATTGCCGGTGTAGAAGGCATTAATAAAGTAGACTTAGAACTTACTTTCGAACCTACATGGACTAAAGATATGATGAGCGAAGAAGCCCGATTCGAATTAGGGATTCTATACTAAAATTTTAACAAATATTATAAACCTAAAGCATTGTTTATCAATGCTTTTCGTGTTTTTTACAACTTGAATTAACATTGTTTTTGTTAATTTTATTAACTTTTTAGAGTCAATTTTAACATTTTTTAACAGTCTTTGAAAAAGCCTTTGTTTAGGTAGTTGAATGGGGTACAACATCATTATTTAACATAAATTTAACATTTGAAAGTGGAGATTGTGTAAGATTTTTCATTTTAGGTATAAATTTGCCCCTGTCAAAACCAATAAAATTCAAAATGATGAAAAGAGTACTTCTCGTAATCATAATGATGATTTCAACACTTGGTATTTATTCCTTTACGAATACTGCCAATGATGCCAAAACAAGTTTTGCATCGTACTACCACGATAAATTTAATGGTAGAAAAACAGCAAGCGGCGAGATTTTTAATAATAAAGATTTAACTGCGGCTAACAAAACGCTTCCTTTCGGAACCAAAGTAAAAGTTACCAACCTCAGAAACAAAAAGAGTGTAGTGGTAAGAATAAACGACAGAGGTCCTTTTACTAAAGGGAGATCTCTGGATCTTTCGAAAGCAGCATTTAATTCAATCGCTAGTCATCGTTCAGGAACGATTCCGGTTGAATATGAAATTATCGACTAAGAAAAAATTCTTTTTTATGATTTAAAAAGCCACCTTGAAATAAAACGAGGTGGCTTTTTCTATTTTTTGGAAAAATAATCCGATGAAGCAAAAATTTCAGATAATCTGTGACTAATCCTTACCATTTATAGCACTATTATAGCACCTATTTGCGAAGGTAAATAGTGCATAGGAGAACCAAACTCCTAAAGTAACAGTAAAGACTAAAGGATTAACTAAAGAAATAAGCAAACTTATAAAAATAACCCAACCCAAACGGGTCAATTTATAACCAAAAATACTCATAACGCTTTGTTTGTAACAAAGATACACAATATTAAACGATACCGCTAATTTTATAACCCATAGATTAGTTTTGAGGTAAAATACATTAGAAAGTGTCTATTGAGAAGATTAAAAAGACTTTTATAATTGATATAACAATATTATTTTAATCGTTTAATTTATTAGCAAAAACTGATAACCATTGTAAACCGCTTTCATTTTTTACATAAACCGATCTCCTTTTTTCAGACCTTTTAAATCCAGAACATAATCTTTAATCTGTTGGTCATGCTCTCGTGGGCAAATCAGTAAGGCCTTTTCGGTATCTACAATAATGTAGTCTTCCAATCCATCAACAATCGCCACTTTGTTGTTGTTCTTGAGTCGAATAATGTTTCTATGGGCATTGTAGGTAATTACATTTTTAGATTTGGCATTTTGGGTTTCGTCTTTTTCTGCATTTTCAAATACCGAGGTCCATGTTCCCAAATCCGACCAGCCTAAATCCGAAGGAATAACATATACATTTTCGGCTTTTTCTAAAATACCATTGTCTATAGAAATTTTATTTACTTTAGGGTAAATGGTTTCTATGCAGACATTCTCCCTATCAGTATTGTACTCACAATTGGAGAATTGCTGAGTCATATCGGGCATATGCTTTTCGAAGGCTTTGATAATGGATTGTACATTCCAGATAAAAATTCCGGCATTCCATAAAAAATCACCAGCTTCCACAAAAACTTTTGCCAGTTCCATATTAGGCTTTTCTGTAAATGTTTTCACTTTACAAACCTGTTTGTTTTTCTGGCTGATGTATTGTATATAGCCATAGCCCGTATCAGGACGGGTAGGTTGAATACCTAAAGTAATAAGATAATCGTTTTTGCTTGCCAGTTCAAAAGCAAATTCTACTTTTTCTAAAAAAGCCTGTTCCTTTAAGATTAAATGATCGGCAGGCAAAACAATCACATTGGCTTTGGGGTTGATGTCGGCAATTTTGTTTACCATATACATATTGCAAGCTGCTGTATTCTTCATCATGGGCTCGCCCACAATGTTTTTTTTAGGCAATTCGGGGAGCTGTTGGTGCGTAAGCTCTACATACTCGAGATTGGTAATTACAAATATATTCTCCGAAGGAATCAGCTGGCTGATTCGGTCGTAGGTTTGCTGAATCATGGTACGACCGGTACCGAGAATATCATGAAACTGCTTAGGAAATTTTATAGTACTCATAGGCCAAAAGCGGCTCCCAATGCCACCTGCCATGATAACGCAGTAATTGTCTGTTTTAATCATGTTGTTCACATTTTTCCACTCGTGCACAAGATTTGAAAAGATAACTTCTGCCGGTGTGAAGATTTTTACAAAGATAACGTTTTTTCTTTCTTTCTTCGATTCTATAATGATGTTTCAGGTATACAAAACAGCTTCCTACCTCCAAATCCTCTACATAAGTTTGGTTGGTATTTCTCTTTTTATCGAAATATTTAACCAAATCCGGACTCGACATAAAATTGGCTTTAGGGTTTTTAGAAAAATCCCTGATAATGGGCTGAAGTTCATTAGAATATACCAAAATACTATCCAGCAACATATTTCTAAAAGTAGATTTCCACTCCTTACCATGCGGGAGGATTTTTCTTTTTTCGTGAAAAGAAATAAGATGAGCAAGCTCGTGAGTCAATACAAAAAAGAAAAGCTCCGAATCTAAAGTTCCATTAACGGAAATCTGATGAGACCCATCAGGGAGAAGTCGGTAATCTCCTAATTTACTTTGTCTGTTGGGCGTAATTTTTAGATGACAGATATGATCTCCGAACCATTTTTCCAGAAATGGAAGAGCAATTTTAGGGACAAAATTTTCTAAAACCGACATATCCGTACAAAAATACATATTTTCAGGAAGCTATGCGAGTGATAATACTACTTTGTTTGTAGTTCTTAAAATATAATTATCATAGACTCTTAGAGCCTGTTTAAATTTGTAAATATTTTTAACATTAAGAAACCTTTAGGTTCGGCAAGGCCAAATTAAGGCAATTTGGCTTAATGTATTTACTTCTAAATCAATTGATTGATTTCTCAAACATTTCCTTAATTAACTGAATATCTCAATGTTAAAAACAAAGTTTATTTAGATTAAGAAAATTGAGGGATTCTATAAAAAACTATTGAATAAAATTTAAACAGCCTCTTGGTTTCTAATACTTTTTATTATTTTTGATGAGCATTAAAATAAATTTATGATTCAAATCGACAAAAAAAACTTTGAAACACGTAAAGAGAAATTAGAACAATGCCGAAAATTTCTAAAACAGGAATTTATAGGAATCGACAATATTATAGATGAACTTTTAGATTATATCCAAATCTGGTATCTTCTTCCGGAAATCCTTACACGCCCCATCATCATTAATCTTTGGGGAATGACGGGCGTAGGAAAAACCGATATGATTCGGAAAATGGTAAAGTCGCTGAATTTTCAGGATCGATTTGTCGAAATAGAGCTCAGCAATAGCGACGAAACCTCGTGGAATAAAAACGTTGCCGATACTTTACAGAAAAACCGATTCAACGATGGAGACCCTGCAATTGTATTATTCGATGAAATCCAAAGATTCAATACGTTGGATAGCGAAGGAAATCCTGTCCCTCAAACCAAATTTACCGATTTCTGGGAACTTCTGAGTGATGGAAGGCTCAGCAAGAAGGAGCGAGACGATATCGACCACTATCTCTATTCCTATCTTTTCAGAAAAAAAGAAAACGAAAGAAGAATAAAAAAAGGAGAAGATGCTTATGATGAAAATCCTTTTCTCAATATGTGGGACGCCAAAGAACTCCGCAATTATTTAGGGCTTCAAAACGATATTATGGAACTTTCTGAAATGACGGAAGAGGACATGATTAAGATGATTTTGAAATCGAAAAAAGAAAAGAAAATCTACGAACCTGTAGATTATAGCAAAATGCTCATCATCATTAGTGGAAATCTCGATGATGCCTTCCAAATGGCAGGGCAAACAAGTGAGGCCGATGTAGATGCCGATATTTTCCATGCTTTTACCAACAAGATTACTTTGGTCGACATTAAAAATGCTTTAACCAAGAAGTTCCGACCCGAACAAGTAGCACGATTTGGGAACATTCATTTAATCTACAATTCCTTAAGAAAGCAGGATTTTGAAAAAATTATCACCAAAGAGATTAATAAAATAAAAAAACAAACCAAGAGTAAGTTGGGGATTAATCTTCAGGTAGGGAAAAAAATAAATGAGCTCATCTATAGAAACGGTGTTTTTCCTGTACAAGGCGTAAGACCTGTTTTCAGTAGTGTTGTTGATATTTTAGAATCCAATTTAAGCAAACTCATTTTTGAAGCTGTTATCAAAAACCAAGAAAATATCTCTATAGATTACAACGAGAAAACCGAAAACATTGTCGCCCATATTGGCAAAGATGAGTACAAAATCCCGTATGTGGGAAGAATTGACAAGATTCGTCAAAATACTGTTTTGGATTCGGTTGCCAATATCAGCGTACACGAGGCAGGACACGCCGTGGTGTATATGTATCTTATGCAGCTTGTTCCGCTTCAGTTGAAAAGTAGAATTGCCAGTAGCTATGCCGCAGGATTTACTTTCCCACATCAAATCCACGAAACAAAACAAAATCTACTCAACAAAATCAAAATTTACCTGGCGGGAGGCATTGCAGAAGAACTAATTTTCGGCGAAAATCTCGCAAGTGTAGGAAGAAGCCACGACAGAGAAATGGCAACTACTTTTGCAGCAGAATACATCAGGCATTATGGGTTTGATGAAAACCACCAAGCAACCTACAACTTGGAGGCCTACCCTTACCGAATGCAACAGCACATTACCGATGAAATTATCGAAAAACTGATGAAAAAATTGGTGGTAGAAACCAAAGAAATACTAACCCAAAACCTTAATCTTCTAAAAGAATTGAGTATTTCACTCTGCATAAAAGGAAGTTTAGATGGCAAAGAAATGTCAGAAATAGCAAAAAAACACCATTTAAAAGTATGGGTAAAAGAAGAAGGTTTCCTAAAAATAAATGAATACAAAAAACTGTTAGACAACTGATAAGTGTGAAGTCGTAAGGTGTAAAGTCGCTTAGGTATTATAAGTTTGTTGAACATACGTTCACACTTAACGCTCTCACAGCGACTTTACATCTTACGACAACTTTTACACTCAACACAATGCCTTTATTTCACAATCTTTATCTCGTTTAGAAGCCATTGGGCATTCGCAAATTTATCGATAACAAAAAGAATGTATTTGGCATCTACCATAATATTTCGGCAAAGTTTGGCATCGTAGTTTATATCGCTCATGGTACCTTCCCATTGGCGGTCAAAATTAAGACCTATAAGATTCCCATAAGCATCTAATGCAGGACTTCCCGAATTACCACCCGTAGTATGATTGGTCGCCGTGAAAGCTACCGGAAGTTTACCATCTTTATTTTTATAGTTACCATAATCTTTGGTATTGTATAGCTCAATGAGCTTAGCAGGAACATCGAACTCGTAGTCGTTGGGAATATATTTTTCCATAACACCGTCTAAAGTGGTTTGGTAGTGGTACTTTACTCCATCAGCAGGTTCGGAGCCTTTTACTTGACCATAGGTAACCCTTAGCGTAGAATTGGCATCAGGGAAAAATTTTCTGTCTTTATCTGTTGCCATTTGAGCTGCCATATATTTTTTCTGTAAAGCATCTATCTGGAGCTGCAGTGCCTGATACTGAGCATCTGATTTTGAAAGATAGGTATCTTTTATAGCAGCTAAGGTTTGAATCAAAGGATCATTTTTTAAATTTTTCACTAAATCCGAAGGATTTTCAAAAACCTTGTTGATATTCGAAAGAGTAGTTGCTCCATTCAACACACCTCTTCCAGTTATTACTGAATTTTTGGACCACTCTTCAATAGTCGAAATATTTTGGTTGACATCTTTGAACTGACCAAAATTCCCGGGTAGAGATTCGCTTGGTATTTTTTTGGCGTATAGAGATAGTAATTTTGCTGTTACTTTGGCATCTAATTCCCCATCGTAGTCTTTATAGAAGTTAGACATCTTGTTCATGAAAGTTTTGGTAGATTTTTCATTTGCTTTTCCTTCCTCGAATATTTTGATATAGTCGAGATACTGATTGGCAAGCAACAATGTCTCAGCATTTCTAAGAAGTTCGGTATAGTAAGCATTATGAAGAGCATAAGGAGCCTGTTCGTTGTACAAATGATTGAATTCTGAAATAATACCGGAAATTTCAGGATTTTTAGAGGCTAATTGTTTTTCGTAGGCTTGTTTTTTGGCTACCGCATTGGATTTTTTCAAACCTTTGGTTTCACCAATCCATTTTTTCCAATGATTGGCAACAGAGGCATACTTAGAAGCATATTTGATACGAGTGGCATCATCGGTACGCATTTTTTCGTCTAATGTTTTTAGGGCTACATCACGCACCTCAATTCTTGCAGGGTTGGTATCATGTATTATTTTTTCTACTGCTACAGAAGGCAGATACTCATTGGTCCTCCCCGGAAAACCGAATACAAAGGTAAAGTCATTCTCTTTTAAGTCTTTTACCGAAATCGGCAAAAAATGTTTGGGCTTCATGGGAACATTATCTTTAGAAAATTCTGCGGGTTGATTATTTTTATCCGCATAAATTCTAAACAGGGCAAAATCACCTGTATGGCGTGGCCAAACCCAATTATCGGTATCTGACCCAAACTTACCGATTGACTGTGGCGGAGCACCTACCAAGCGTACATCTTTATAACTTTCGATAACAAAGGCATAGTATTTATTCCCCGCAAACATCGGCTTTACCACCACGTTTTGGTAGGGTTTTATACTGAAACTTTTGATAACAACATCAATATTTTTATCTATTTTAGATTGTAAATCTTTTCCTGTAAGGTTTTGGGTATTTTCTAAAACTTGAGAAGTTACCTCTTTGATGTCTACTACAAAATCTGCCGTAACTCCGGGATTCGGCAATTCTCCGCTCCTGTCTTTTGCCCAAAAACCATTGGTAATTAAATCGTTTTGCACAGTAGAATGCGACTGTATTTGACTAAAGCCACAATGGTGATTGGTAAGTAGCAAGCCTTTGGGAGATATAATTTCGCCGGTACAACCTTTGTTGAACTGTACAACAGCGTCTTTTATACTGGGTTGTGAGGTATTCCAAATATCTTTTGCTGAAATTTTCATACCCAATTTTTTCATTTCCACTTCATTGATTTCCGTAGGAATCCACATTCCTCCATATTGCTGTGCCAGTACCACCACCGATGAAAGCAATGAGGCTATAATAAGATATTTTTTCATTTTTATATTTTTTTATTGATTAAATTAAAGGAAAATCCATAGTCATCAAGCAAACGCACAATCAGATAAGAAAATTAACAAATAATTCTCTATATTTTTAGTAAATCAAAAATTCACCCTTCTGAAAAGTCTTCCAAATATACAAAATACTATTAGATTTTTTTGTAGAGTCGTGTGTTTATCAGACTAAAATTCACAATTCTCAAAACCTATTATAAATGCTAATGATGCAAAGGTTTTTTAATTTATTCTGTATAAATATTAGCAAAGGAGTTTCACTAGCAAGATCAAATTGTATAAAAACATTGTGAGTTTGTAAGTTTTTGATTTTTTCTGAAGAAAACATTCATCTTTGTGTATGTCCAATTGCTAAGTGAGACGCCTTTACGCCCTATATAAAGATTTCTATGTCCATTATCTTTACGTTTAAATAGTTTAATGCGTTTGGTCTGTGTTTTTATACTTCTCTCTCAATACCAACACTTACTTTAATTAAAATGATTATTTTTACAAAAAAATAAACGTATGAGAATTCTCATCATCAATGGTCCAAATCTTAATCTTCTTGGCACTCGCGAACCTGATATCTACGGAAATATTTCCATGAAAAATTACTTGGAAGAATTACAAAATATTTTTCCTAAAAATGAGATTTTGTTCTTTCAATCGAATATTGAAGGAGAACTCATCAATAGATTACAGGAAGATGATTTCGATGCGGTAGTCATTAATCCGGGAGCCTTTACTCATTATTCTTATGCAATAGCCGATTGTCTAAAAAATATCTCCAAACCCAAAATAGAAGTGCACATCAGCCACATCTACAAACGGGAAGAGTTTAGGCAGAAATCGGTAACTGCGGCTTTTACCGATGGAGTTCTTTCCGGTTTTGGCTTAGATGGCTACCGATTGGCCATTTTGAGTCTATTATAAAGAGGGTAAAATCCCGCTTTAACCATACTCGTGAGATATTATAGTGCTATTTTACACCAAACAACCCACGACTTTGTGACTTTACGCCTCACGACTTTACAAAATCATTGCAATTATAGTTATCGTACAAATTCCTTATCTTCGTTAGCTCAAACAGATATGTTTTGGACGCCAAGCAAAAAGAGTTTTCACAATTAATCAAAAATAATCAGGGGCTGATTATCAAAATCACCCGTATGTACACCCATTCGCCGGAAGACGAACAAGACTTGTTTCAGGAAATTGTATTGCAACTTTGGCGTTCCTACGACTCTTTCAAAGGAGATTCCAAAATTTCTACGTGGATGTACCGCGTAGCACTCAACACGGCTATTACCCTTTTCCGAAAGAAAACCCGATCGCCACAAACAGATGAATTGCTGGACTACCATTACAAATATTTTTTGGAAGACGACAACGAAAAGCAACTGCAAATCTCGCTACTCTACAAGGTTATTAAAATGCTTCCCAATATAGAGCGTGCCATTGTGATGATGTATCTGGACAACTTAGCCTACAAAGAAATTGCAGAAACCCTCGGAATTACAGAAGTAAATGCCAGAGTAAAAATGAACAGACTAAAGAAAACCCTTAAAGAACTCATGATAGAACATGGATAATTTTGAACTTGACAACCTAAAAAAAACTTGGCAAGAACATCATGTTCCTCAAGTGTACGACAGCAACCAAATTATGGCTATGCTGAACAACAAATCTCGCACCTATTTCAAATATATTCTTTGGATAAGTGTTGCCGAATTTTTAATTTTTATATCCGCAAATATATACACCATTTTTTTCTCTCAAAACAGCAGTACTTTCATCAACATCATTGGGAAATTGGGTGTACAAAAAACACCGGAAATAGAAATGAACTTCGAGCACCTCTATTTAGGGCTAAAGATGATAAGCCTTGGAATGACGGCTACTTTTGTATATTTATTTTACAAGAATTATCAAAAAATAAATATTGAGGCTAATCTCAAAAAATTTATTCTTCAAATCATTAAATTCAAAAAAACAGTTAATGCTTTCATTGTATCGAATGTTATACTGCTGATTGTTTTTACTTCGGTATTTACAGCATTTACCTTTTACACGCTCAACCATCAAAATATAGAAATTACCAATTCTTTGCTATTAGGATTGGCAACAGTTTTGGTATTAGTAACGGTTGTAAGTATTGGGCTTATTCTGCTCTACTACAGGGTTGTGTACGGTATTATAATGAACAGATTAGATGAAAATCTGAAACAACTAAAAGCAATAGAAAAAGAGTCCGATTTATAATTCCTTTCGCAATCTTGCCACCGGAATATTGAGTTGTTCACGGTATTTTGCAATAGTTCTTCGGGCAATATTGTAACCTTTTTCTTTCAGCATAGTAACAAGAGCATCATCTGTAAGTGGTTTTCTTTTATCTTCTTGAGAAATAACCTCTTGTAAATGATTTTTAATTTCCTTGGTAGAAACTTCTTCTCCATCATCGTTGGTAAGGCTATCCGAAAATAGGTTTTTGAGGTAGACAATTCCGTTGGGTGTATCGGCATATTTGCTTTTTACAACCCGAGAAATGGTAGAAATATCGAAACCTGTAATATCGGCAACATCTTTAAGAATCATAGGTTTGATATTTTTTTCGTCACCTGAGATAAAATATTCCTTTTGTAGTTTTACAATTGCCGAAATGGTTTGCATCAAGGTATTTTGTCTTTGGTTAATGGCCTCTATATACCATTTTGCCGCATCTAATTTTTGTTTGATGAAAAGAGCTGCCTGCTTATGCTCCGCAGAATTTTTGTCGTGAGAATAAGTCGTAAGTATTTCTTTATATTCATCGGAAACACGCAAGGTAGGGGCATTTTTACTATTAAGCATCGGGGTAACCTGATTGTCTTTTACCTGAATCACAAAATCGGGAATAATCTCCTGATTGATTGTAATGGTTTGTGTATCAAAATTACCTCCTACTTTGGGTGAAAGTTTTGAAATCTCGTCCAAAGCATCTTTGAGATGCTCCTCCTCTATATCGTATTTCTGAATAATCTTGTTGTAATGCTTATTGCTAAGTGCTTCAAATTGATGCCTTAGAATATTGGCTGCCAACATTACACTGGCATCAGCACTTACCTTTTTCTCGATTTGTAAAAGCAGACACTCTTGCAAATCTCTTGCTCCAACGCCTGGCGGATCTAACTTTTGAACATAATTTTCCAGTACATTCTGCACCTTTTCTACAGTGCTATAAATCCCCTGCGAAAAGGCCAAATCATCTACAATAGACTTAATCTCTCTACGCAAATAGCCATCGTTATCAAGATTTCCTATTAAATATTCGGCAATTTTCAGATCCTCTTCATCTATATTGCTTAGGCGTATTTGTTCCAGAAGATAGTCGTATAGCGACTGCCCCTCTGTGAGAAGGCTCTCGTTGTCAAACTCTTCATCATCGGCAGAGTAATTACTAGATGCCGATTTATAGGCAGGTTCATCGTCGTATAAATATTCATCTACATCAAAATCTGTTTCAATGCTTTCGTTTCCTTCATCTTCAAAGCCCTCGTCGAGACTGGCGTAATCCTCTTCTTCTTTGTTTTCTTCTACCACTTTTTCAAGGGCAGGATTTTCCTCCAGTTCACGCTCCAATTCTTCCTCAAACTCCAGTGTATGAAGCTGTATCAACTTCATTAATTGAATTTGCTGTGGTGCCAGCTTTTGGCCTAACTTTAACTGAAGATTTTGTTTTAGCATTTTGATTTTACGATATATCTAATTTTTGAATGTTCGATGTTAAATTCGATTTTTGTTTAGAACTCAGCACTTTTAGGTGTTCTTGGGAAAGGAATTACATCTCGAATATTGGTCATTCCCGTTACAAAGAGTACCAAACGCTCCAGTCCCAATCCGAATCCGGCGTGTGGAACCGAGCCAAATTTTCTGGTATCCAAATACCACCACATCTCGTGTTCCTCGATATTCATAGCCCTCATTTTTTCTACCAAAACATCGTGTCTTTCCTCTCTTTGCGAACCTCCAATAATTTCGCCGATTCCCGGGAAAAGCACATCCATTGCTGCTACGGTTTTCCCATCTTCATTCAGTTTCATATAAAAAGCCTTGATTTCTTTAGGATAATCAAACAAAACCACAGGCGATTCGAAATGTTTTTCTACCAAATAACGCTCGTGTTCCGATTGCAAATCGGCTCCCCATTCTTCAATAGGGAACTGGAATTTTCCTTTTTTATTTTCTTTCGAATTTTTAAGAATATCTATAGCTTCTGTATAAGAAACTCTTTTGAATCTTTTTTTGATAACATTTTCCAGTTTTTCTATCAAACCTTCGGAAGCTCTTTCTTTCTCCGGTTTTTGCTTTTGTTCTTCGGCAAAACGCTTGTCTAAAAATTCTAAATCATCTTTACAATTTTTCAGTACATATTCGATTACATATTTTAGAAAATCCTCTGCCAAATCGATATTGTCTTCAAGGTTATTGAAAGCTACTTCGGGCTCTACCATCCAAAACTCTGCCAAATGACGGGTGGTGTTGGAATTTTCTGCTCTAAATGTAGGACCAAAAGTATACACTCTTCCCAAGCCCATCATAGCGGTTTCTACGTTGAGCTGACCGGAAACTGTAAGGCTCGCCTTTTTCCCGAAGAAGTCTTCGGAGTAATCAATAGCTCCGTTTTCATCCCTCGGAATATTATCGAGGTCGAAGTTGGTTACACTGAACATTTCTCCTGCTCCTTCGGCATCAGAACCTGTAATGAGCGGCGTGTGCATATAGAAAAACTGCCGATCGTTGAAAAATTGATGAATAGCAAAACTCACCGCATGCCGCACTCTGAAAACCGCTGAAAACAAATTGGTTCTAAAGCGTAAGTGAGCCTGCTCTCTGAGTACCTCCAAGGAATGTTTTTTGGGTTGAAGAATCGTTTTGTCTCTTTCTTCCGTAAAATTATCACCTAAAATTTCAATTTTTTTGGCAATAATCTCAACATTCTGCCCGGAGCCTTGGCTTTCTATCACTTCTCCTGTTATTTTAAGAGAAGAAGCTGTACTTATATTTTTAAGTATATTTTCGTCGAAATTTTCAAAATCTACTACCACCTGAATATTATTGATTGTAGAGCCGTCGTTAAGAGCTATAAAACGATTGGATCGAAAGGCTCTTACCCACCCCTGAACAGTAATATCATGATGAAGAAGTTTTTTGTAATCTTCCAAAATTTCTTTAATGGTCATCTTTTTCATGGTGTATTCATCTATAATCTTGCAAATGTATAAAATTTTGGCTTAATTTTTGTAACGATGAATCTCTGTGTGCTAATTAGCCCATTGAAAAAATCCATGTTAATATTAATTTATAAATCGAAAACCGCCAAAGGCTTTGCCTTTGGCGGTTGATTTTACTAATCTAATTAAGATTATTTTTTCTTTGCACCAGCAACTGCACCAGCTAAGTCTGCACCAGCTTTGAATTTAGCTACTTTTTTAGCAGCAATTTTGATTGGTTTTTTAGTTGCAGGGTTAATTCCTTGTCTTGCAGCTCTTTCAGCAACAGAGAAAGTTCCAAAACCAACTAAAGCTACTTTACCGTCTTTTTTCTTAAGAGTTTCAGTAACATTAGCAATGAAAGATTCTAAAGCTTTTTTAGCAGCTACTTTAGTAATTTCAGCATCTTTTGCAATTGCGTCGATTAATTCGGACTTGTTCATAGTAATATTTATTTTAAAAGTTAAAATTATATGTATAGCAAATATAATACTATTTTAATATCCCGCAAATTTTTTTACTAATTTTTAAACTTAATCTTGTGCTTTTTCTGTTATCATATACAAATCGATAATTAGTTTTTTTGCACAAAATGAGGATTTTAAGAAAACTAAATTATTACAAACACCTATTATTATTGATTTTTACAAACATTCATATAAATAAACACTTAATTACGAAATCAATAATTTTATATGAATTTTTAATTTAAACTTCATTATTCTTAGCATTCCCCACGAAATACTACCACAAATATTGATTTTTAAATAAATCAACAAGCGTTTAACTTCTTAAATAAAATGCAATTTCATAAGGCATCTATTTAAAATAATAAAATTTATTAACCCCAAAAAATTACCTGTTTTCACAACAAAAAAATTGCTTAATTTTGCCTCATGTTAATCGAAGTTTTTAAATCTAAAATTCACCGTGTGCGTGTAACCACATCGGATCTCAACTATATAGGCAGTATTACTATAGACGAAGACCTTATTGATGCCGCAGGAATGGTGGTAGGTGAGAAAGTCTCTATTGTAAATGTGAACAACGGAGAGCGTTTTGACACTTACGTTATCAAAGGAAAAAGAAAATCCGGAGAAATTTGCCTGAATGGTCCTGCCGCAAGAAAGGTAGAACAAGACGACATCATCATCATTATCTCTTATGCACAAATGACGATGGAGGAAGCAAAAACTTTTCAACCTAAAATTGTTTTTCCGAACGAAAAAACCAATCTTCTTCATTAATGAATCCTAAAAATTCATTAAAAACCATCATTACCGTCATTATATCATTGGCTTTTGCGGTTTTATTTATGTGGTTGGCTCTCAGAGGGCTTGATTTCGACAAAATTAAAACATCACTTTCCCAAACTAATTATTTTTGGGTGGGTATTTCTGCATTTTTTGGAGTATTAGCGTACTGGTTCAGGGCAATTCGTTGGAATCTACTGCTACAACCTATGGGCTACCAAATATCCAATTCCAACGGATTTTGGACCATTGCATTCGGATACCTTATGAATCTTACCATTCCCAGAAGTGGCGAATTAGCAAGAGCTACCGCTCTTTTTGGTGTAGAAAAAGTTCCTATCGAAAAGTCTTTTGCCACGATTGTCATCGAAAGAATTGTGGATTTGGCTTTTATGCTGTTGTTTTTACTGCTGACTTTCTTGTTCAATGGCGATGTACTGAAGATTTTTTTTAATAGACTTACAAACTACCAGTCCACGGAAAAAAAAGAACTCTCCTCAACCGACCGGTTCCTCATCAACAAAGGCATCGAAAATGTAGAGCAGTTCTATTTTTGGTTAAAAACAGGAGTTTTGATTTTAGGGATTTTAGGTTTTATTTTTGCTTTGTTTCGGTTCAAAGACAAAATTCTTGGATTTGCAAAAGGATTGATTATCGGATTAAAATCTGTTTTTCAACTCAAAGAAAAAGGAAGATTTATACTCTATTCCGCAGGAATATGGATGTGCTATTTCCTCTCTGCTTATTTGGCTTGCTTTGCTCTAAAGGAAACATCGTATTTTACCATAAGCGATGGTTTTCTCATTATTACCGCAGGAACTTTGGGTATGATGGTGCCTACTTCAGGTGGTGCAGGTTCTTTTCATATAGCGGTAAAACTTGCTATAGCCGGCATTTTTGTTTCTTTGGGAAAGAGTGAACAACTGGGTGAAGAAGTCGGACTTTCGTACGCCTTTATTTCTCATACCATGCAACTGGTTTATATGTTGGTGGTAGGACTTATCGCCATTCCTTTTTTAGCGAAGGCAAAGAAATAATCAAATTCGCTTGTTAGATTTTATAGGACAATCCATTAAAGTCGAAAATTCCCTCAAAAAGCTACCAAGCATAATTCAGGTAAAAATCAAAAAAATTTCTTTGGGATTCAAAGGCGATATCTTCCAATTTTAGCTCCTCTTTTTTTAGCCAAACAATTTCAGAAATCTCTGATTTTTCAAGTTGCACATCAAATTTATCATCAACAGGATACACAAATATCATATCCAATGTATTGTAATCTATCCCTTTATAGTGATATACATTGGGAAGACTCATGATGAATTCCAATTTATCAATATCAATATTTACTCCCATTTCTTCTTCGAGTTCTCGCCTACAGGTTTCCTCGGCACTTTCTTTGGGGTCGGTAAAACCACCCGGTAAGTCTAATTTTCCTATGGCTGGATTTTGGTTTCTTCGGGTAAGTAGAATTTCGTCTTCAAAACGAATAAGTACCGCTACGGCAGCCGCACAATTATGATATAATACAAAATTACAATCCTTGCAATTCCATTTTTTTTCGTTGTCCCATTGTAAACTTTCGTTGCCACACTGAGGGCAAAATTTTAACTGATTCATGCGTCTGTTTTTTTATTTCTCGGGTGACAGTTGAGTATCACTTCTCGAAGTTCTTCGGTCTCCAAGTGCGTATAAATTTCGGTGGTGGTAATACTCGAATGTCCCAACATCTCTTGTATATATCGCAAATCTACTCCGTTTTGCAACAAATGGGTCGCAAAAGAATGGCGAAATGTATGGGGTGAAATATTTTTGTGAACCAAAGCTTTTTTTGCTAATTCTTTAATGATGAGAAACACCATTACCCTCGACATTCCTGCTCCTCTATTATTGAGAAAAAGCGTATCCTGATGTTTCTTATTCACTTTATACGTAGGACGGTAAAGAGCGATATATTCTTTGATACAGTGAGAGGTATAATCGGCTAAAGGAATCAAACGAATTTTTTTACCCTTCCCTTCTACCTGCAGAAAACCTTCGTTGAAGTTAATATCGGATATTTTCAGGTTAATGAGCTCCGAAACCCGCAAACCACAACCATATAAAACCTCCAGAATACATCTGTTTCTGTTACCCAATTCATCGTCTTCGGTAGCGTTTATAATTTTTTGAATATCATCAAAACTCAATGTATCGGGCAGGTAGAGACCTAATTTAGGTACTTCCAGCAGAGTAGCCGGATGGTCTTCTCTTATTTCCTCCTCCAGTAGGTATCCAAAAAAACCTTTAAAAGAAGAAATCCAACGAGATTGCGTGCGTTCGCTGTACTGGTTTTTGGAAACCTGAAAAATAAATTCTTGAAGATTTTCGTAAGAAATCTCATCGGGTCCTACTCCACCGAGTTGATCCGTGGCAAAATCTCTTAATTTCCTTACATCACTTACATAGGCATCTAATGTATGATCGGAAAAATTTTTTTTCAAATTTTAAGTAATTAAAGAAATCCTCAATCCTTTCGTCCCAGTCCATGCCAAAAT